>JAKEIB010000282.1 GCA_022614705.1 Planctomycetota bacterium
TCACCCAAAGCAAGCTCACACGTATGTCCAATAACCCTTCGCTAATTCGCGGCATCTTCTTCCGTTGTTGTGTTGCAGATTTTTTCGGATGAGCCATAATAGCCCAGCGATTCATCGCTGGGTATGTGTTGCCAAATCATCCGTTCGTCCCGTAGGGACAGTTGAAGCTATCCCCAAACGTAACGTGGATCGTATTCGATTCCGTGGCGCTCTAAAAATGCGATGAACTCCTCTTGATACGTCCTCGTCCGATGATGCTCGCGCTGGTTCTCGATGTACGTTTTGGTATCGGGCACCTGCGAAACGCCCACGGTGAACGCGCCGTATCCTTCTTGCCACTCAAAGTCCCTAAATTTCGGAAATGTTCCATGGACCCATTTGGAAGACGCGCCCTTAATCAATTGCATCGCCTTCGCGATGCTCAATGTCGATGGGATCGATAACAACAAATGCACATGATCTTCGACACCGCCGATTGATAGCGCTCGCATTTTGTTTTCGCGTGCGATCCCTCCCAAGTAGGGCCAAAGGTGCTGTTGGAGATCGTCGGTGATGAAATTTTGGCGCTCCTTCGTGCTGAAAACGCAATGGTACAATGCGCTGACGTAGGAGTGGGCCAAAGTTATCTCCTTTCATTTGTTTCTGTCGTCCCTACGGGACTTTCGTTGATTTCGACGCGGCTCACCCAGCGATGAATCGCTGGGCTATTATCGGTCGTCCCTACGGGACGAGTTTCAATGCAGTCCACTTCTACCACTCACGCCACCGCAACGGCTTGGCGGATTGTCGCCGCTTTTTGTTCTTCCAGCACGCGCTTGTAATCGGTCGGCATGACTTTCACGAACTGCGGCAGCACTTCGTCCCAGCGCTCGAGGACGTCGGCAGCGACCGTGGAACCGGTGAGGTCGCGGTGTTTCTCAATGAGCTCGCGGAGCTCGGCGGCGTCTTCGTCGGTTTCGACTTTTTCGTGCTCGACCATGCCCATGTTGCAGTTCAGTAGGAACGCATCGTGCGGATCCCACACGTAGGCGATTCCGCCGCTCATGCCGGCGGCGAAATTGCGGCCGGTGGGACCGAGCACGACGACGCGGCCGCCCGTCATGTATTCGCAGCCGTGGTCGCCGACGCCTTCGATCACCGTGCGGGCGCCGCTATTTCGCACGGCAAACCGCTCGGCCGCCCGGCCCCGGAAGAACGCCTCGCCGCCAGTCGCGCCGTAGAGCGCAACGTTGCCGATAATGATGTTCTCCTCGGGCACGAAGCTCGATTCGGCAGGCGGATAGATGATGAGTCGGCCACCGGAAAGGCCCTTGCCGACGTAATCGTTGGCGTCGCCGACGAGCTCCAACGTGACGCCGCGCGCGAGGAACGCACCGAAGCTCTGGCCGGCGGAACCGGTGAGTTTGAAGTGGATCGTGCCATCGGGCAGGCACTCTTCGCCCCAGCGTTTGGCGATTTCGTGGCTGAGGATCGTGCCGACGGTGCGATTCGTGTTGATGATCGGGAGTTCCGCGCGCACCGGCTCGCCCTCTTCTAGTGCGGGTTTGGCCAGTCCAAGCAGCCTGGTGCGATCGAGCGACAAGTCGAGCCCGTGATCTTGAGTGCGCGTGCAGTAAGTGCCCACATCCGGATGTGGCTTCTCGATCGGCGACAGGAGTTGCGTGAGATCAAGGCCATCGACCTTCCAGTGTTGGATCGCGGCATTCGTTTCCAGGCAATCGACGCGACCGACCATTTCGTCGATCGTGCGGAAGCCCAGCTCGGCCATGATTTGCCGCGCGTCCTCGGCGACCATGAACAGATAGTTGACGACGTGTTCCGGTTGTCCCGCAAATTTCTGGCGTAGCACGGGATCCTGCGTGGCGACGCCGACCGGGCACGTGTTGAGATGGCACTTACGCATCATGATGCAGCCAATCGTTACGAGCGGTGCGGTCGCGAAGCCGAATTCCTCGGCGCCGAGAATCGCGGCGAGCACCACATCGCGGCCTGTCTTGAGGCCACCATCGGTTTGCAAAACTACGCGGCTCCGCAGGTCGTTCAGCACGAGGGTTTGGTGCGTTTCGGCGATGCCCAGCTCCCACGGCAGACCAGCGTGTTTGATGCTGGTGAGCGGCGACGCGCCGGTGCCGCCCGTGTCGCCGGAGATGAGAATGTGATCGGCAAAGCCCTTGGCTACGCCGGCTGCAATTGTGCCGACACCCACCTCCGACACCAGTTTCACGCTGACGCGAGCCGAGGGGTTGCTGTTTTTCAGATCGTGGATTAGCTGCTTGAGGTCCTCGATGGAGTAGATGTCGTGATGCGGCGGCGGGCTGATGAGGCCGACGCCGGGCGTGGAGTAGCGAATGCGAGCGATGTTCGCGTCGACCTTTTTGCCCGGCAGCTCGCCGCCTTCACCTGGCTTCGCTCCTTGCGAAATCTTGATCTGCAGCTCGTCGGCGTTGGCCAAGTACCAAATAGTGACGCCAAATCGGCCGGAGGCCACTTGCTTGATCGCCGACCGCTTCGAATCGCCGTTGGGGAGCGTCTTGAATCGTTCCGGGTCTTCGCCGCCCTCGCCCGTGTTGCTTTTGCCACCGAGGCGATTCATTGCGATGGCCAACGTCTCGTGCGCTTCGGCCGAAATCGAGCCGAAGCTCATCGCGCCGGTGCAGAATCGCTTCACGATGTCTTTCGCGGGTTGCACTTCCTCGATCGGAATCGGACCGCCGTTCGCGCCTGGCTTTAGGGCCAGAAGGCCGCGGAGCGCGCAGCGGGTTTCGGCGTCGCGGTTGGCGTGATCGGCGAAACGGCGGTAGGCGTCGACGCTGTTATTGCGCGCGGCGACTTGCAAGTCGGCGATGGAGGTCGGGTCCCACATGTGCCGTTCGCCGTCGGCCCGCCAATGGAACTCGCCCGGATTGGGCAGCACGGGAAGCCCATCGACCGCCTGTTCCGGATATCCGAGCGCATGCCGCCGCAACGCTTCCTCGGCCAACACTTGGAAATCGACGCCCTGAATACGACTTGCCGTACCGGAAAAACAACGATCGATCACATCATCTTTAAGGCCGACGGCCTCGAAAATCTGCGCGCCCTTGTAGCTCTGCAGCGTCGAGATGCCCATCTTGGCCATCACTTTGAGCATGCCTTTGGCGACGCCCTTGCGATAAGCGTAAACGAGATCGTGGTCCTCTTTGGTGACCGGATCGTAAGCCTCACCGTCGGCGCCGGCATCGATCGCCGGATGCTCTTTGCCTTCGCCGCTGAGATCGGACTTGTCCGCGCCTTCCGGCCGCTGCAGCAAACCTTCGCGGCGAGACTGCCAAAGTGCCTCGAACGCCAGGTAAGGATTGATCGCGTCGGCGCCGTACCCAACGAGCAGGCAATGGTGATGCACCTCGCGAGCTTCGCCCGATTCGACGACGATGCCAATTTGAGTGCGCTTCGTCTTGCGAATCAGATGATGATGCACGGCTCCCGTGGCCAGCAGCGAGCTGAGTGGCACACGATCGCGGCCAACCGCTCGGTCGGATAGAACGACTAGTGAGTAGCCTTCGTCGATCGCCACCTCGGCCTCGGCGCAAATGCGGTCCAGCGCCGTCGTCATGCCGTTCTGGCCTTCGCTCCGCGGCCAGGTGATGTCGATGGTCTTCGTGCGCCAGCCGCGACGGTCCATGTGCTCGAGCGCGGCGAGTTGCTCGTTGGAAAGAATCGGGTGCGGGATGCGAAGCCGATGGGCATGCTCTTCGGTCGTTTCCAGCAGGTTGCGCTCCGGGCCGATGTAACACTCCAGCGACATGATCACTTCTTCGCGGATCGAATCGATCGCCGGATTAGTGACCTGCGCGAAGAGCTGCTTGAAGTAGTCGTACAGCATCCGCGGCTGATCGGAGAGACACGCCAGGGCCGAGTCGTTGCCCATCGAGCCGACCGGGTCGCGCAGCTCGCGAACCAGAGGCAACAGCATGAACTGCATCGTTTCGACCGTATAGCCGAAGGCCTGTAGCCGCTCCAGCAATGTCTTCGGTTCGAAGCCCTGCGGCTCCTTGTCGGTACCGAGCTCGTTGAGGTCGATCCGCTGCCGCGAGAGCCATTCGCCGTAGGGGCCACGGTTGGCGAAATCTTGCTTGAGCTCGTCGTCGGGAATGAGCCGGCCCTGCTCGAAATCCACGAGGAACATACGGCCCGGCTGAAGCCGGCCCTTGGCCTTGATGTTCTGCGGCTCGATCCGCAGCACGCCCACTTCGCTGGCCATGATCACGCGGTCATCGTGCGTGAGGTAATAGCGCGACGGCCGCAGGCCGTTACGGTCGAGCACCGCGCCGATGTATTTGCCGTCGGTAAAGGTAATCGACGCCGGCCCATCCCAAGGTTCCATCAGGCACGAGTGGTACTCGTAAAATGCCCGCTTGTCATCGCCCATCGTTTCGTGGTTCTGCCACGCTTCGGGAATCATCATCATGATGGATTCCGGCAACGAGCGGCCCGTCATTAGCAAGAATTCGAGCACATTGTCGAACGTGCCGGAGTCGCTGCAATCGGGCTCGGCGACGGGAAACAGTTTCGAAATCTCTTCTCCGAACAGCTTGCTGCTCACCAGCCCTTCGCGGGCCTGCATCCAGTTCATGTTGCCGCGCAGCGTGTTGATTTCGCCGTTGTGGCTCATGAAGCGCATCGGTTGGGCACGGTCCCAGGAGGGGAACGTGTTGGTCGAGAACCGCGAGTGGACCATCGCCAGATGGCTCGTGTAATCGGGCGCGGCAAGGTCGGGGTAGTAGCGGAACAGTTGCTCGGTCGTGAGCATCCCCTTGTAGATGATTACCTTGGTGGACAGCGTGCAGACGTAAAACATCTTGGCTTCCGACATGGAAGCGTCGCCGCGCAGGCGATGGCTGGCCTGCTTGCGAATCAGGTACAGCTGCCGCTCGAATGCGTCGCCCGAGAGGCCGTTGCCGGCGGCGATCACGAGCTGCTCGATGTGCGGCTCGCCCGCTTTGGCGGTGGGGCCGATGTCGGCTTTCTCGGTCTGCGTCGGCACTTGGCGCCAACCGACGAGCTGTTGGCCTTGGGCGGCAATGATCTCGTCGACGACTTTCTTGCACTTCGCGCGCTGCGCTTCGTCGCGCGGTAGAAAAACGATGCCGGCCGCGAATTGACCGGGCGGCGGCAGTTCGGCACCGAGCTCCTGGCGCACGACGCGCTTGAGGAATTCGAGCGGGAGCGCGGTGAGGATGCCGGCGCCGTCGCCCGTATTGGGTTCGCACCCACACGCGCCGCGATGATCCATGTTGCGGAGCACTTCCTCGGCGTCGATGAGGATTTGGTGACTGCGATGCCCCTTGATGTGCGCAACAATCCCCACGCCGCACGAATCGTGTTCGAACGCCGGGTCGTAGAGTCCCTGCTTCGGCGGCAAAGATGGATAACGTCGCGGATTTTCTGTGTTCATGGTTACGACGCGACTTTCGCTTTCTTGGGCGGATGCTCCTCCGCGTGTCCATTGGATTCCGCCGCGGCGAGGACAGCGACGGATGCGGGTACCTGCGTTTCCACCACGGGCATGGCCTGCGACTGCAACATCTGTATAAACTGCTGCGCCGTTTCGCTGAGCTTGCGATCGCGGCGATGAATAATGCCAAGGGGCCGCGCCAGCGGCTGGCCCTCAAGGGGAATCTGCGCGAGCGCGCCCGACTCGATTTCTCGCGCGATCGTCGGCTCCGGCAACAAGCTAATGCCGGCCCCAATTTCGATCGCCCGCTTGATCGTTTCGATGTTGTCGAACTCCAGCGCCACGCGCGGTTGAACCTTGCACAGGCCCAACGCGCGGTCGATCTCTTCGCGAATTCTCAAGCCGGTTTGGAAGGCGACAAACGACTCGCCGCGAAGCGATTCAAGCGGAATGCTGCGACGTTGCGTCAGCGGATGCTGTGGATAACAAACCAGCACCATGGGCTCGCTGCGCCATGGAATTGCCGCCAGGCCGGGCGACTCCTCGGGATAACTCACCAGGCCGATGTCGGCCTGGCCGTTATCGACCGTCTCATAAACGCGGTGCGGATGAAGGTATTCAAGCCGCACGTCGGCCTTGGGATGAGCCGCCAGGAATTCACGCAGGCAGCCGCTCATGTGCGCGAGTCCGACCGAGTAGATCGACGCCACGGTGAGCCGCGCGGCGACCGCTTCGTGCAGCGAGCGGACCTCGCGCTCCAGGTCGTCGTACCGCTGCACGATGACACGCGCGCCTTCGTGAAAACGTTTTCCCTCCGGCGTAACGACAAACGGCCGCTTGGATCGATCGATTAGCTGGACGCCCATGCGGTCCTCTAGCTGATGCACGATCTGGCTGGCGTTCGATTGCGACACGCCACTGGCCTTCGCCGCGCGCGAAAAGCTGCGCATGTCGACAATGTCGCAAAAGATTTTCAGGAACCGTAGGTGCATGAGATTCGTAATGCGGCTAGCAGCGGATTCGGCGAACCACTACGCGAGCCGAAAGGCGCGAGCGCGAGTCGACGATGTCAACTTCAACTCGAAAGCGATGCGAACCGTCGCCAGATTCGTAACTCGGAAATGGCCCCGACTGGGTCCAAGTGAATAAGAACGAAGCCGCCTTGTGATTAATAATCCAAATATCGCAATCGATCAGAATTCAAAATCAGAATAGTAGGGTAGCTAGCTGGGCGGGGCGTGTCAAGCGCTTAATTGGCCTATTTGCCGGGTCCGCAGACACCCGTCGAATGCCGGATATTCGGCTGTAAACCGAAGAAAATACCGGGTTTATGTCGACTACCGCCTCGCTTGGCATGCCGCGGGGAACTAGAATCAGAGAGCCTCGCTACCCATAAGCCCACACGGATCGGCCGATGGACTTCATTCTCGACTTTTTTCTTAACCTCGACGTCCATCTGTCGGCGTTTGTCGATCAATACGGGCCCTGGGTCTATGCGCTGCTCTTCCTGATCATCTTCGCCGAAACCGGCCTGGTCGTAACGCCATTTCTGCCCGGCGATTCGCTGCTGTTCACGACGGGCGCCCTGGCCGCGACAGGCATCGTCGATTTTTGGACCGCGGTGGTGCTAATTCTCGTCGCAGCAATTGCCGGCGACGCGGTGAATTATTCGGTCGGCCACTTCGTCGGCCCACGTGTGTTCCGTGCCGAGGACCGGTCCAGCTTCTGGCACCGACTATTGAATCGCGATCACTTGATGAAGGCCCACGCCTTTTTCGAGCGCCACGGCGGCAAGGCGATCGTGCTCGGCCGGTTCGTGCCGATCATCCGCACGTTCGTGCCGTTCGTGGCCGGTTGCGGATCGATGTCGTATCCGCAGTTCGCGTTTTACAACGTCACCGGCGGGCTGCTTTGGGTGGGCCTATGCGTCGGCGCCGGTTACGGGTTCGGCAACGTCAAGATCGTGAAGGAGCACTTCGAGCTGGTTGTCGTAGCAATCGTTCTAATCTCGATGCTGCCGATCGCTTGGGGCTATTTCATCAGCCGGATGGAACGGCGCAGTGCGGCGGAAGTGAAGTAAATGTAGGGTGTGTCGAGTCTGCGAGACACACCCTACGAGGAATTGAGCAGGCCTACAATCGTCTGCCGTCTACTTTCACATCGATGGACTCGATGTCAGCCAGGTGATCGGTTCGCGACGCGCCGCCGACGGCCAGCAGTCGGCCGTCGGCGGTCGGCACGAGTTGGTGAAAGAACCGTCCGGTCGCCATGCGAGTTGCCTCTTCCCATGCCGACCCCGTGTCATTCAACTTGTACACCACGCCTTGCAAACCCGTGACATAGATCTCGCCGTCGACGTCGCAAGCCGCACCACCGAACGCCATCAAACCGGATCCGGGCAGTTTCGGGCCTTCCGTCCATTGGCCCGACTTCGGGTCGAACACGTCGACGCGACGCGAAACCCTGCCCTTCTCGTTCATGCCGCCGATGACGACCAGCTTGCCGTGCCAGTTGCCCGCGGCAATCGCGCGCCGCTTAAACGGCGGTTCGGGCAGCTTCCGCCAGCCGGCTTCAGATTTGGCGAAGTCGTACACGAGCGCATCGGGTTGCCAATCGCCGGGCGACTTGCCCTTAAGGTGCCAGCCGCCGACGACGTACAGCTTGCCATCAATGACGACTGCGTTGTGCGACGATCGCGGCGCGGGAAGCGGAGTCAGAGACTTCCACTGGCCGCTGGCCGGGTCGAACTCGGCGAATTCGTTGCTTGAGTGCAGGTCTTCATCATCCTTGGTGGTGGCGTTTCGGGCATTCAGTCCGCCCATGCGATAAACCTTGCCGCCGTGCGCCACCAGCGCCAAGCCTTGCACCGGGGTCTGCATCGGCAGCTCTTCCCACTCGGCGCCTTCGACCAGCTTCAAGCGGCGAAAATGGTTCGACAGGTTTTCCGACGAATGTTCGTGCTCGCCGCCCGTGTGGCCGCCGTAGATGTACAGCCAACCGTCCGACACCGCGGCGCCGAAGCTCGACACCGGTTCGGGCAGCGGCATGTGTGCCGCCTGCGGGTCTTCCGTATGCGTAGGCTTTGTCGATTGCGGCTGCTCCACTGCGGTAGAAGTCGGCGGGCCGAGCGTGAGCGACGCGTAGTGAAGAACTCCTTGATATTCGTCGCCGTCGTGCTTTCCTGTAACGTCCTGTTCAGTGTAGTTGGCGAGAACACTTACGAGACCCTCACCACCGAGCTTGAGCTGGGCGCGGCCGTCTCTGTCGGTCTTCTTGTCGACCGGTTCGGCATCACCGACTCGAATCGACAACTCGGAGCCCTCGAGCGGCTTGCCGTCCCACAAAACCGTGAACTGCAGTTTGTCACCCTCAACGTGCGGAACGATATCGAGCTTCAGTTCCTTCGACTTCCCGGCGGCGTTCAACTCGTCGGGCGACGCGGCGTGCACGTGCTTGGCGTAGTATACAAGCAACGTTTTGCCGTAGATGCCATACGTTTGCGTTGCCTCAAGCACGCTGGGAGCGTCGGATTCGAGCGGAGCAATCAAGCCGATGCGCTCATCCGTTTCCATGTTCTTGGTCGCAAGCTCGGTTCGCTTGTTGTCTTTGGCGCGACTCCACAGTTTGGTCTTTGCCAAAGGTTCCGGAAGGTGGTAAGCCTCATCGGCCGGGCTTTCGCCGAAGAACAAAAACGCTTGCGGCTTTTCGTCCTGGGTGATCGTTTTGATCCAGAGAAAATGTGCCTGGCAAGGCATCGTCACCGACCAGGCCGCTAAGCCGCAAGCGACCAACAAAGTGCGTGGACAGATTAAAGAACGCATAGCCACCTCGTATTGATACGATTGATGATTAATTGGAATCGGA
>JAKEIB010000283.1 GCA_022614705.1 Planctomycetota bacterium
GAGCCGAACAACGTGCGGACGTACGTTTTTGCCGCCCGAGCCTACGCCGAGAAGTGCGACTTTGATCGCATGGAGAAGACGCACGAGAAGCTCATTCGCCGTGCGCCGCGGCACCCGGGCGTGCATCATTACGTCGGGGAGACGTTCGGGATCTTAAAGCTACCGGAACGGGCCATCGCCAGCTATGAGCGGGCGGCACATCTGCCCGGCGCGGGTCCGCCGACGTGGATGGAGCTGGCCTCGCTGTATGAACGGACCCATCGGCTCGATGAAGCCGAGGAGCTCATCGAGCGAACCGTGCGTAGCGGTTTCGCGCTGCCGTTGGTTTCGCTCGTGCGGGGACGGATCCAACGGCGGCAAAAACGCTTGGAGGAAGCCGAGGCGACGTTTCTTTCCATCGTCGACAAGGTGCCGGAGGACTCCGAATGGACCTGCCAGGCATGGGGCGAGATCGCATTGATGCGGGACGCGCGAAGCGACTTTGGCGGCGCTGTCGAGGCCATCGGCCGGTGCAAGCGGGCGCAGAAATCGCGCGAGGGCGTGTACTTAAAGGCTTCGGAGAAAGTCCACGCGCAGATGCGCGAAATGATCGCGGCAATCACCCGCGACGACTTTCGCCGTTGGCAGGATGAGGCGCAACACTTGGCGCCTCGGCGCACGGCCTTGCTCACCGGTTTTCCACGTTCCGGCACGACACTCCTGGAGCAGTTGCTCGATGCGCACCCAGATCTGGTGAGCTCCGAGGAGCGCGACTTCATCGGCCGGGAGATGTTTCATTCGGTTGCCTACCGGCGTGGAAACACGCCGCTGCTGGAAGTGATCAATGAGCTTACTGTCGATGAAATCGACGACCTGCGCCGGCGTTATTTTGCCGGCATGGAGTATCTGCTGGGGGAGCGGATCGGCGGGCGGATGCACCTCGACAAAAACCCCGCCTACAACTTGACGATTCCGCTGGTGCTCCGCGTCTTTCCGGAAGCGCGGCTGATCGTTGCCCTGCGCGACCCGCGCGATGTGGTGCTGAGCTGCTACTTGCGGTACTTGCCGGTGAACAACGTCAGCGTGCGGTTTTTAGATGTAGAGCGAACGGCCGAACGCTATGCGCTCGACATGACGGCCTGGCTCAAGTATCGCGAGCTGATTGACGCGCCATGGTGCGAAATTCGCTACGAAGATGCCGTGGCAGATCTCGAGACTCAAGCGCGCCGGGCGCTCGACGCCCTTGGACTGGCGTGGGACAATCAGGTACTGAATTACCGCCAGCGCCTGTTGGGTTCGAAACAGGTGACCAGCCCGACGTACGAGGCGGTCGCCCAACCAATATACACGCGGGCCATCGGACGCTGGAAGAATTACGAGCAGTTGCTGGAGCCGGCGCTGGGGACGCTGGAACCGTTCATTCGAGAATTCGGGTATGATCCTTGAAATGTTGCGATGGCGGCCCATTTCGTGCAGCGCCGGCTGGCGGGTACTCGCGATTGCCTTCGCGCTTGCCGTACCGCGCGTCGAGGCGGCCGATACGCTGCGGGTCATGACGTACAACATTTGGGTCGGCGGCACGGTGGGTGGCCAGCCTCTATCGCGAACGGTCGGAGTGATTCAGGCGGCGCAGGCCGATGTCATCGGTATTCAGGAAGTCGGTGGGAGCGCCGCGGCAATCGCAAATTCGCTGGGATTCTACTATCACGGTTTCGATAGCGATATCGCGATCATCAGCCGGTATCCAATTGCAGAGGTTTTGAATCAAGGCGTAAAACTGCGATTGTCACCGACTCAAGAAGCATACGTATTCGACGTTCATTTGGCGCCGTATCCGTATCAGCCGTACGATATTCGCGATGGGCTGATTACCACCGAGTCCCAGGCGATCGTGTCCGCGCAGGCCACACGGGGTGGTGCCGTATCGGCCCTGCTGAACAACATGTCAGACGCTCTGGGGTCCGGCGGGCCGGTATTTCTGACGGGCGACTTCAACGAACCGTCGCACCTCGACTGGACGCAGGAAGCCGCGAACGCCGGGCTGCACTTCGGTATGAAGGTCGATTGGCCCACCTCCAATTCGGTCACTGACGCGGGGATGATCGACGCCTTCCGCGCGCTGCGGCCGGACGAGGTGAATGACCGGGGCGAAACCTGGACGCCCGGCTACCCGGCGCCCAATCTGGACGCCAACGAGGTTCACGATCGCATCGATTTCGTTTATTACTCGGGCTTCAATGTGACAGCGACGGGTGCACAAATTCTGGGATACGATGAAAATGATGGGAACACGGATATCGGCATTCAGCCCTATCCGTCCGATCACCGCGCGGTCGTGGTGGGCTTCGACCTTCCGGCCTGCTTTGCGCCCGGCGACCTGAACGGCGACTGCGCGCTGGATACTGCGGACTGGGCACAATTCCGCAGCGGGCAACAGGTCGATATGACCGGGCTGTCGCAAAGTCAGGCCATTGCGCTGGGCGACTTGAACAACGATTTCCGGAACAATCACGCCGACTTTGTGCTCTTCAAAACGTACTTTGAAGCGGCTAACGGCTCGGGATCGTTTGTCGCGATGCTGAGCGGCGTTCCCGAACCATCAGGTTTCGTATTAGCCGCCTGGGCCGTTCTCGGGTGGCTGGCGGCTGCGCGGCGCCGATAGGCGAAGTATCGTGCCGTTTCACGAGTTTGCTTCTCGCTCGAAGACGGCCTCCGCGAGCACTTCGGCGATGTCCCGCACTTGTACGTCCGGTCTGTGTGCCGCGAGGCCATCCGTCAGCATGACCAGGCAGAACGGGCAGGCGACCGCGACGGTATCTGACCCTGAAGCGGCGATTTCGCGAACGCGCGTCTGACCGACGCGCTGCGCCAGTGCGTCGTCGAACCACATTCGCCCGCCGCCGGCGCCGCAGCACGCTGTTTGGCGCCGATTTCGCGGCAACTCAACAACCGTCGCTTGGCCTGTGCCGCTTGCGCTGGCGGCGAGGACTGCACGGGGCGGCTCGGTGACGCCGCTGACTCGCGCCAGGTAGCACGGATCATGATACGTGATCGATCCGGCCGCCGATTTACCGTGAGCAGCCGGTTTGAGTCGCCCCTGCTGAACCAACTCGGACAACAACTGGCTATGGTGAACGACCTCAAATTGGCCGCCGAACTGTGAATAATCATTGCGCAGGCTGTTGACGCAGTGGGGGCAGTGCGCCAGAATTTTTTTCGCGCCGCGGCTGGCGAAGGTGGCCACATTCTGTTCGGCAAGTTGCTGAAACAGAAACTCGTCGCCCATGCGCCGGGCCGATTCTCCGGTGCAACGCTCCTCCGTGCCAAGGACGGCAAAATTCACATTGGCAGCCTTGAGCAACCGCGCGACGCTTCGTGCCACCTTTTGCGCCCGGCGATCATACGCGGCGGCGCAGCCGACCCAATAAAGCCATTCGAAATCGGGTCGCTCGCTAGCCAGCGGCACGTCGAGGCCGGCCGCCCAGGCAAGCCGATCGCTCGCGGCCATGCCCCACGGATTGCCGGCGCGTTCAGTTTTTTGCAGCGCGACCGCTGGAGAACCGCGAAGCGCGCCTTCGCCAATTAGATATCGGCGCATGTCCGTGATCATGCGCATCGGGCTGATGCCGAGCGGGCAAACGTCTGCGCATGCGCCGCAGGTAGTACATGACCAAAGCGTTTCCGCGGCAATCACGTCGCCGTGCACATTCTGTTCGAGTCCTGGCCCGTTCATGGCGCCGACCAAATCCTGGACGACATTGCGCGGCGAAAGCGGCTTGCCGGCTTCAAACGCTGGGCACGAATCCTCGCAACGTCCGCAGGAAACGCACGCGTCCAGCTCGATCAACTGGCGGTAGGAAAAGTCGGCAAGGCGGGCCACGCCGATCTGCCCGGTCGTTTCGACTTCCGCGATCGACACCGGTTGCAGGACGCCCAGCGCATGATCGCGAATCGCCAGATTGACCATTCCCGCGAGCGAGTGCAGCAGTCGCGTGTAAGGCATCAATGCGATGAAGCCCAGTGCGAGCGCGGCGTGCGTCCACCATAGGAGGAAATGAAATTGGCCGGCCGCCTCTCGACCGATACCCGTCCCCTGGAACGCGGCGGCGCACAAGTAACCGACGGGCGATAGTCCGGCCAGCCGCGTTTCGGCGTGGATAATCCGCAGGCTTTCGACGGCATAGCCGGTTACGCCGATCGCGAGCAGTGCGACCAAAACACCAACATCCGCTGGACTGCGTGCGAAGCTGCCTGTCCCACGCAAGCGTCGGACCAGGAACATGCCGCATCCCGCGATGAGCGCAACTCCAAACGTGTCCGTGACTAATTCATAGACTCCAAAATACAAGCCCTTGTGAAAAACTGGAGCATTCGGTTCTCGACCAAGGACATCGGCCAGGAAATGTTCAACACCGATTAGAGTTGTTCCGATCAGGAGCACGACAAATCCGCTAAACAGCAGCACGTGGGCGAGACTGGCCATGCCTCGACCCCATAGCCGCTTCTGCAGAAGTACGTCGCGCAGCAGGCGGCGCACGGCGGTTCGCCAGCTCACGGCGTCACATGCGGGCCGACCCTTTCGCCACAGCCGAACGCGCCTGACGATGCCGTAAACGAAAACTCCAACGGCGGCGGCAGCCAACAAGTAAAAGAGCGTCTGCGCCCACGCCGGCACATTGCCAAAAACCTCGCGCGTGAGTTGCGCGGGCTCGGCGCCGGCGGGGAGTTCAGCCGGTAGCGCAGGCTGCATGGTACTGTAATTTCTCGATGAGTTCGGGCACGACCGTGTAAACGTCGCCGACGAGCCCATAGTCGGCGACTTCGAAAATCGGCGCTTCAGGATCGCTGTTCACAGCAACGATCGTACGAGAGTTTTTCATTCCGGCCAGATGTTGGACGGCGCCGGAAATACCAAGGGCCACATACAGTTCTGGAGCTACGATCTTACCAGTTTGGCCAACTTGAAGCTCATTGGGAGTGATGCCGGCGTCGACGAGTGCACGAGAGCATCCAGCGGCGCCGCCCAGAACGTCGGCGAGCTGTCCCACCAATCGCTCGAAATCCTGGCTGTTCTTAAGCGCCCGACCACCGGAAACGACGACGCGGGCTTCGGTGACGTCTGGGCGCGACTTTTGTTTCGACTTCAATCCTTCGTATTGGGCGCGGGCCGTAAGCATCGCCGGAACCACTTGCAACTGTTCCACCGCGTGTGCTTGAGAATCCATCGCTTGTGCGGCCGGATAGGCGGAAGCGCGAACGGTTGCTATCTGCGGCGATCCAGTCAGACGTAGGGTCGCGGTGACGGCGCCGGCGTATTGCGGACAATCGCATTGAAGTTGACCGTCGACCAACTCGTGACGGACGACATCGCTCGCCATCGTCCCGCCCAATAGTGCCGCGGCTCGCGGAAGAATGTCTTTCGCGAATGTCGATGTCGCGGCGCTGAGCACATCAATCCGACGCGCGCGCGCGACATAAGCAATGACCTGTGAGAAGGGCTCTGCCAACGGATGAGCCAATGCGGGCGAATCCACCGCGATGACCGGGACGTAGTTTGCTGCCTCTGCGGCAACGTCCTCAACCCCGTGTCCGAGGACGAGCCAGGCTACATCGCTGTTGGTTACACTGGCGACCATCTTCGCGAACGTGAGACACGACAGGCTGGCGCTGCGAAGGTGCGTTCCGTCGTGCTCAGCAACAACTAAATTTCGCATGGTAAAACCAATGTGCTTGCGATTCGATTCGCAGGATAATTGAATTAGCAATTGCGAATGGGGAATGTCGTCGCATTGCCCTTCCAGGGCAAAACATCGTAAATCAGACGATGGCACCAACTTGATTACGTAAACGCTCGATCAGTTCATCGACCGACCTGACACGCTCGCAGCGTCGCTGTGTTTCGGCCGAACGGTAGCGGAGAACTTCGATCCGCGGATCGATCGTAACGCCCAGCTTTTCGGCATCAATCAGGTCCAGCGGTTTCTTTTTGGCCTTCATAATGGCTGCCAACGAAGCATAGCGCGGCTCGTTCAGCCGTAAATCAGTAGTTACCACCGCAGGCAGCGGCAGGTTCAAGGTTTCGATGCCGTGGTCGGTCTCGCGCTCCACGCGAATTCTCTCCCCCTGCAATTCCAAGCGGGACGCAAACGTCGCCTGCGGCCAATCGAGCAAGGCTGCCAGGAACTGCCCCGTCTGACTCGCATCGTCGTCGACCGCCTGCTTTCCCATGAGCACCAACTGCGGGCGCTCCCATTCGACGATCGCTCGCAGCAAGCGGGCCACGTTCCATGGGTCGAGCGTCTGGCCGCAAACCACGTGGACGGCGCGGTGCGCGCCCGTGGCGAGTGCCGTGCGAAGTTGCTGCTCATATCCCTCGCCGCCGATGCCAACTGCAACAACCTCCACCGATTCGCCCAGGCGTTCACCGATTCGCACCGCCTCTTCGAGGGCGATGGCATCGAACGGATTGATCACGTAAGGAATGTGATCGACGGCGACGCGCGTGCCGTCCGCCGTGGCGACGATCTTCTGATCCGTGTCGGGTACGCGCTTGGTGGGTACGAGAATCTTCATGGCTTGAAGCGGTACGAACCCTCCCCTAACCCCTCCCTACAAGGGAGGGGGACGATGAATCGACGGACTGAGCTCGCTCCACCTTGCCGTAGTAATTGCCGGCCATCGCCAGGCAGCGTGCCTCAATGTCGTCGCGCTCCATGTAACCCGGGATGTCGAAGTATCGATCCGCTTCGATCGATTTCACGTCGTAACTACTTTTTCCGTCGAGGATCAGCTCCGACATGATCAATCCGATGACCGGGCTCTGCACGATGCCGTGGCCTGAAAAGCCGGAGCAATGGAAAAGGCCCTCGATATCGGGCATCTGTCCGCAGAACGGGCGGGCGTCGGGCGAAAACGTCATGATGCCGGTCGTAATTGTCATTGCAGTACGCTCATTGATCCAGGGAAATCGTTGGTGGGCGGCGTCGATGAGTCGCGCGACTTGGATCGAGTCGCGGGCCGCTTTCATTCGCGACATGTCAAAGTCCGGCGGCAGCTTACGCATGTCGTGCAAGTCGGGTTCGGCGTCGTAGATGCCGACAATGAGTCCGCCGCTCTCGGGCCGCGTGTAGATTCGCAGCTCGCGGTCGCGAACCGCCGGACTGAACCGATCCACCGGATGTGCCAGATCGGGCCGGGTGGTGAGATAGTAGTGTCCGATGGCCGCGGTGGGGAGCACGGTTTCGGCCAGCTCCGCGTTGAGGTACGACCAGGGGCCGCCCGCATTCACGACGACCGGCGCATGGTAATCGCCATTTGCCGTTTTAACTCCGCGAACGCGACCGGCTTCGATGAGGATGTCGATCACCGGCGTGTTCGTCTGGTAACGCACACCGCGCTCGCGGCCAACTTTGATATACGCGCCAGCGAGTTCCGCCGGCTGCAAGTGTCCGTCCGTCGGGCAGTAGCAGGCGTCGACCAAATCATCGGTCCGCATGTACGGCATGCGCTCGGCCACTTCGCCGATCGGCATGTGATCGATCTCAAAGCCGATCGATTTCCCCATCTTCACCAGGGATGCGATTTCGGCGGCCCGCTCGGGCGTTTCTGCGATCCGCAGGGAACCGGTCTGAACGAAAATCTCAACGCCGGCAGCCCGTTCGAGCTCCTTCACGATCGCGACACCGTCTATTAGCATCCGCGTATGCTCGGCGTTACCGCGAAGCTGCCCGAGCAAACCGGCGGCCCGGCCGGTGGAACCGTTTCCCAGCCGCTCGCGTTCCAGAATAAGAACGCTCGCGCCGCGTCCGGCAAGCTGCATTGCCGTACTTAGACCGGCTACGCCGCCGCCAATAATGATGACATCCGCCGCCTGATTCTCGGTCATTTCAAAAACCAGTTCCAAGTCTTAACTTGGACGCATGCTGGAGTTCAACGAGCGATGTGTTTATTGTAGGTGATGCAATCCGACAAAGTACCGAGAAAATGCGCATCGCAATTGGCGATTTGCAGCGGCTTGGTAGACTGGCGGGACCGACGGCATGAATTGTAGCTGGCCTCGGTGAGGCCGGCTTTGAGAATTGCCAGACGGCCGGCGACACAGACGCCAGCTACAGTTAATTGCCGAACGCTCGGCTGTCCTTGCTTCTGCCGTTGTAAACTATCATCCAGGCGAATTGCCCCGTCGGCCGCGCCTCCAAAATTGAGTGATCGGAGCTTGCATTGAATCCACGATACGAACGCTGGCGGTGGCGAATGTTCGGCGTCACCTGGTTCGTTTATGCGAGCTACTATCTCACGCGCCAATCGTTTGGCGTCGCCAAAGTCGCACTGGAACAGGATCCCCGCGTTGCGCTAACGCGAGACCAGTTCGGCCTCGTGGATTCGACGTTTTTGGCCACCTACTCACTGGGCCAGTTCTTCTTTGGCCCGCTGGTCGATCGATTCGGACCGCGACGCATTCTGCTTGGGGGCATGGCGCTGAGCGTGATGGCGGCCGTGGCGTCCGGGTTTTCGACCACTCTGATGGCTTTCCTGACATTTGCAGTGGTTCAAGGAGTCGCCCAGGCAACCGGCTGGACTTCCTGTACAAAGGTGATGAGCGCGTGGTTCTCATTACGCGAGCGCGGGCGCGTGCTTGGTTGGTGGTGTACGCATTACACGGCCGGGGCGGCCGTCGCCTCGCCGTTCGCCGGCTGGTTGATGGATACGTTTGGACACACGGTCACCACTGGTGGATCGTCGGCCGAATTCGTTCCGTATTGGCCCGTAGCATTCTGGGGACCGGCCGCGGTGCTCAGCATTGTCATGGTTGCGATGTGGGCGCTGCTGCGCAATCGCCCCGAGGACGTCGGCTTGCCGCCGATTGAGCAGTACCACGGTGAACCGACGTCGCTGATCGAGGAGCACGAACAGATGGAAAACGTGCCCGAAGGCTCGTGGCAGCTGATTGGCGAAGTGTTGTCGTCGCCGAGCATCTGGATGCTCGCGTTTGCGTACTTTCCCATCAAACTGGCCCGCTATTCGTTCTATTTTTGGGGGCCGAAGTACGTGGAAGAAAGCCTGGGCACGGCCGCATTCACCAGTGCGATGACGGCCGCCTGGATGCCCATCGGCGGCATGGTCGGCGTCGTCGTCAGCGGATACGTCAGCGACAAGCTGTTCCAGGCACGCCGTGCTCCCGTAATTGTTCTTTCGCTGCTCGCCACTGCTGGTGTGATGTTCCTCGGCCAGGCAAGAATCGACGATATTTGGCTGATGCGAGCCTTTTTCTTTTTCGTCGGCGTGTTTCTATACGGCCCGGATTCGATGATTTCTGCCACGGCCGCCATCGACTTTGGCACGAAACGTGGCGCCGGCGCCGCGACCGGCTTTGTAAACGGGATCGGTTCGCTCGGGGCGGTGCTTGGTGGATATCTGCCAGGCGTGCTTACTAGCGAATCGAATTGGACCACCTTTTTCCAAATCTCGCTTGCTGGTCTGATTGCGTCCGCGCTCATCCTGCTCCCCATGTGGCGGAGGAAGCCGCCGTCGAGGTAGTCGACTACCATTTCAATTAGGGAACGACGCCATGACGAATTTCCGCGCCACAGTCGGAAAAAAGTCGTACGGCTTCGCCAGCTTGAAGGAGCTGCTGGCCAAGGCGTCGCCTGCTCGCAGCGGCGATGTGCTGGCCGGCATCGCGGCCAGCAACGACGAAGAGCGCGTGGCCGCGCAGATTGCCCTCGCCGAAGTGCCGCTGCGACAGCTTCTTGTCGATCCGATCATCCCTTACGAGACCGATGAGGTGACGCGGCTGATTGTCGATACTCATGACTCAGCCGCCTTCGAATTCGTAGACGACATGACCGTGGGCGAGTTTCGCGATTGGCTTCTGTGCTACGAAACGACAACGGAGACCTTGACCAGACTGGCACCCGGTTTAACGCCGGAAATGGCCGCCGCCGTCAGCAAGTTGATGCGTAACCAGGACCTGATTCTGGCGGCCAGCAAGTGCCGGGTCGTCACGCGGTTCCGCAATACGATCGGCCTTCCCGGTCGGCTCTCGATTCGCCTCCAGCCGAACCATCCGACCGATGATCCCGTGGGCATCGGGGCGTCGATTTTGGACGGACTCTTGTACGGCTGCGGAGACGCGGTGATCGGCATCAACCCGGCCACCGACTCGGTGGAGACGGTGATCCGGCTGCTCAACATGCTGGCCGAGTTGATCGAGCGGTACCGCATTCCCACGCAAGGCTGCGTGCTCGCACACGTCACGACGCAGCTTGCCGCGATCGAGCAGGGCGCGCCGGTGGACCTCGTGTTTCAATCCATCGCGGGCACCGAGGCGGCCAACGCCAGTTTCGGCGTCAATCTAAAGCTGTTGGAGGAAGCGCGCCATGCGGCTCAGTCGCTTGCGCGCGGACCGCTGGGCGACAACGTGATGTACTTCGAGACCGGGCAAGGTTCATGCCTCTCGGCCGAGGCGCACCACGGCGTCGATCAGCAGACGCTCGAAGCGCGGGCTTACGCCGTGGCCCGCCGGTTCGAGCCGCTGCTAGTGAATACTGTCGTCGGGTTCATCGGTCCAGAGTATTTGTACGACGGCAAACAGATCATTCGCGCCGGGCTCGAGGACCACTTTTGCGGCAAATTGCTCGGCGTGCCGATGGGTTGCGACGTTTGCTATACGAATCATGCCGAGGCCGATCAGGACGACATGGATAACTTGCTGACGCTCCTGGCCGTCGCCGGCTGCAACTATTTCATGGGCGTGCCGGGAGCCGACGACATCATGCTCAACTACCAGTCGACGTCGTTCCATGACAGCCAATATCTGCGGCAGCTATTGGGACTGCGGCCGGTCCCAGAATTCGAGACTTGGCTGGAAGAAATGAACATCGCACGCAACGGCACGCGGCTGATGCCGATCAATCCGCAACACCGGCTGATCAGCGCAATAAAACCGTAGCTGAAGTCGCAAGACTTCAGATTTAGCTGAGGCCGTCCGGGAATTTAACACACGAAAAGCAGGGTAATGGGGTGGCTGGGGCAGAGTCTTCGATGCCCCAGGACCAAACGATCTGGGGCGTCGAAGACTCCGCCCCAAGCACCCAGCGGATGAATTCCGGGACGGCCTCATTTAATTGGTAGAGAATCGGAATTCTTGCGAAT
This sequence comes from Planctomycetota bacterium, assembly GCA_022614705.1. Classification (GTDB taxonomy): domain Bacteria; phylum Planctomycetota; class Planctomycetia; order Pirellulales; family Lacipirellulaceae; genus JABDGM01. Next base: position 11,134 of record JAKEIB010000283.1, read on the forward strand.
TCGCCTGCCACATGAACAGCATGGCCAAAAACTCGTCCGTCACGCCCGACCAGTGGGATGCACTGCGTAGCACTACATCGGCCCGCATCGCCCTGGGCCGCGCCGGCGGAAGCTTGCCCACCCACGAGTGGCTGGAGTTCAAGTCAGCGCACGCCGCGGCCCGCGACGCAGTTCACAACCCATTCGACGCCGAGCAACTTGCCGCGCAGATTACTAGCCTCGGTGTGGAGGTTGTAATTGTCGAGAGCGCCGCCCCCGACCGGCTGACGTTTCTGCAGCGTCCCGATCTAGGACGGCGTCTGACTGAGGCATCGCGTTTCAAGCTGCAAGAGCTATCGACGTCGTGTAGCCCTCTCGCTCCGCGAGAGGAAATTCTTCACGCGGAGCGTGAAGACTACACTGTGGAATTGGCGATCATCGTCAGCGACGGGCTTTCCGCGCTCGCGGTTGAACGGCAGGCCCCGCTGCTTCTCGCCACGCTGCTGCCGAAACTTGCGACCGATGGCTGGCGACTCGCGCCAATCGTCGTCGCGCGCTTCGGCCGAGTTGCCCTTCAGGACGAAATTGGCCATTTGCTCGGCACGCAACTCGCCCTCGCACTAATCGGCGAACGCCCCGGATTGGGATCGCCCGACAGCCTTGGCGCGTACCTAGTTTTCGCGCCGCGCATCGGCAACACGGACGCGAATCGAAACTGCGTTTCCAATATTCGCCCCGAGGGGCTACCATGTGCGGCGGCCGCCGAAACGCTTCATTATCTCTTGACCGAAGCCCGTCACCGCCGTCTAAGCGGCGTGCAATTGAAGGATCAGCGCGAGCTTCCGACGAGCGACGCAGTTCGTTCGCTTGGAAGCGATCATCGTCAGTACAATTACAACAAATGAATGAAACCGCCAAGAACGCAGAGGGCGCCAAGATAATTCATTGGCCTTGATGCCTTGCTTGGCGCACTTGGCGTCTTGGCGGTTCAATTTGTTAGACCTCTTAATAGCCAGCGGTTCTCGTAGGAGGCGGCTTTTTCGTCGCGCCGCTGAACCGGCAAAGATCAAGCCGGCGATCGCTGCCAGAATAATTGCCGAGGGCTCCGGCGCGGCGAGCATTGCCCCGAAAGCGCCCGCGCCGTTGGACGTTTCAAACGGATAATGTAACGGGGGACTTTCTACATTTCTGGATCACCTGAGTGTTCCCGTCTTTCATTCAGGGGAATTGCGCTTCAGTTTCCCTCTGCGCCTGCCCGTCTCTGGCGAGACTTCAACCGCGCCGCCTTCACACCGCCTGGTGGCCAATTTCGATATCTGTACAGGTGTATAGAAATCGGCTATGCTCAGTCCGTATTAAATCTCGGGTGTCGGGTGTCGGGTGTCGGGTTTCGGATGTCAGGTGTCAGGTGTCGAGTGTCGGGTTCTGAAAACTGACACCTGAAACCTGACACCTCTCGCGCTACCGCTGCGCGCATCACCAAAAATGCCGACACGCTCAGCGTGCACACCCAAAACCCTGCGCAAATGCCAC
>JAKEIB010000284.1 GCA_022614705.1 Planctomycetota bacterium
GGCGTCGTTCGTCGGATCACCGATCACCAAGGTGTTCTTGAGAATCATGACCGCATCGGGATGAGCCGTTCGAAGTTCAGCTTTCCAGCGACCAGGTCTATCGCGTCACCATCCTATGGAAGGCGGACAAGTCATTGAGGGATGCAAATAGCCGGGATTCCTCTTCACCATTTCCTCGATGCTTGCCTCCTCCATTTCCCAATCGGCGCGAATCTCCGGGGGATCGGATCGGCAATAAGCAATTGCCTCTTGCACCGCCTCCACGGGCAATCCGTATTCCGCCGCGATTTCGGCAGGGCTCATCGGCTCCTCTTCGTTTGCAAATAGCCCATACAGCACGCGCGCCATTATTCGAGTTCCCTTGACGAATAGCTGACTGTACGCCGAGCCTGGCTTCTGTTCCAGATGCTTCCAATGGTGGGATGTTGCGGCGGTCATGACGAGTTTAGGTTACGACATAGCGTTCCTTTTCGCAAGCGAGCATCGGCAGATCGCGATTGACAGCAAATCGCCAATCGGACTATAACACCGTGCCCGGAAAATAGGCGCGCGGTGGAAGAGTATTTTCTTTCCTTGGTCAGTGGACGACGCCGCGGAGTTTGGCCCACGCTGCAGCGTTGCGGCTTGTCGCTGGCCAGCGTGCCGTATGGCTGCGGCGCGCGGCTCCGCAATTGGCTGTTCGACCGCGGCCTCAAAAAAACTTTCCGGGCAGCGGTACCCGTGGTCAGCGTCGGCAACTTGACGCTGGGCGGGACCGGCAAAACCCCGTGTGTGGAATACATCGCCCGATTCTACCGCGACAGGAAGCTGCGCGTTGCGGTCTTGAGCCGGGGCTATGGCGCTGGGGCGGGCCGGAACGACGAGGCGTTGGTGCTCGAGGAGAATCTGCCGGATGTGCCGCACTTGCAAGGCAGCGATCGCGCCCTGTTGGCCCGGACTGCGGTCCGGGAGCTCGGGGCTGACATTCTGGTGCTGGATGACGGCTTCCAGCATCGCCGGCTCGAGCGCGATTTGGACGTCGTCCTGATCGACGCGACCAACCCGTGGGGCTTCGGCCGGCTCTTCCCGCGCGGCTTGCTGCGCGAGCCGGTGGCTGGGCTGCGCCGCGCGGCCGCGGTGCTCTTGACACGCTGCGATCTGGTCGAGCCGGAAGTCCTGCGGCAGATTCGCCAACGTTTGGAACGTATCGAACACGGCAAACCGATCGCGCTTGCCAAACATCGTCCCGCGGCGTGGATCAACGCTCAAGGCGAATCGCGCCGACCGCAAAGTCTGACGCAGCTTCCTGTCGCGGGATTCTGCGGCATCGGCAACCCGGAAGCGTTTCGGCAGACCTTGATCGGCCTGGGCGTCCAACTCGTGGATTGGCGGGTTTTTCCGGACCATTATGAATACACGCACTGCGACATCGAGAATCTGCGGAGCTGGGCCAATGCACTGCCGGCCGACGCTGCATTGGCCACGACACAAAAAGACCTGGTGAAGATTCGTTTGGATCGGCTGGGCGAACGCGAGCTTTGGGCCTTGCGAATAGAGCTGGAAGTTTTCGAAGGCGAGGAAGCGTTTCACGATTTGCTGTCTGCTGTCCTTACGTAGTCCCCACGCTCCGCGTGGGGGTCGCGATTTGCCCCACGCGGGAGGTCTGTGTTCGCAGACCCTCGCTCGCGCGTCGGGCTAGTGTTGGCCCTTGCTCGCGCGTCGGGCTAGTGTTGGCCCTTGCTCACGCGTCCGGCTAGTGTTGACCCTCGCTCACGCGTCGGGCTAGTGTTGACGTTGTCCAACCAAGGAGGGGAGGATGACCACCATGTCGGAACATGCCGTTTTTAACCCGCCGCACAACACGGCATTCGAGGGAACCAAGCCGTATGACCTGAGCGGCTTGAAGACCTACGAGCTCACGTCGCGGCCATCCAAAGTCTTTCACGACGACCTGGGCAAACCGCAGAGCGCCGACGCCACGCTGGCGGATTGGCTGGACAGCCTGCCGAAACAACTCGCGGGCTGCGAGGTGCGGCGCGTGGCCCAGCATTTGTGCCGCGCCAAGCGCGACGGCCGCATCGCCGCCGCGGGTTTGGGCGGCCACGTCATCAAAACCGGCTGCGCTCCTTATCTCATCGATTGGATTCACAAGGGGATGCTCAAGGCCGTCGCCCTCAACGGCTCCGCGGCCATCCACGACTTCGAACTCGCGGTCGCCGGCAAAACCAGCGAAAACGTGTCTTTGCAACTTCCCAGCGGCCAGTTCGGCATGGCCCGCGAGACGGCCGACGCGTTCGCCATCGCCGCCCGCATGGGCTCCGAGAACGAACTTGGCCTGGGCTGGGCGCTTGGCAAACATCTGGACGGCCTCGAGTGCCCGCACGCCGACGCCAGCCTTGTTCTGGCGGCGTACCGCGCCGGTATTCCCTGCACCGTGCACGTCGCGCTCGGCACCGACATCGTGCACATGCACCCGCACGTCTCCGGCGCTGCGTTGGGCGAAGCTTCTCTCATTGACTTCCGCCGCTTGTGCAGTGTCGTCGCCGCCATGGACCACGGCGTTTGGCTTAACCTCGGCAGCGCTGTCATCATGCCCGAGGTCTTCGTCAAAGCCGTCTCTGTGGCCCATAACTTCGGCCACAGCCTCGACGGTCTCGTCGCCGTCAACCTGGACAAGCAAATGCAATATCGCTCGCGCGTCAACGTGTTGGAAAGGCCTGCTGCCGAGGGTATTGAGCTGATCGGCCACCA
>JAKEIB010000027.1 GCA_022614705.1 Planctomycetota bacterium
CGCCCTTCGCAAGCAATCGCTTAACGATTGACTTCCCGATACCGCTTCCGGCGCCCGTGACAAGACATTGCGTGATTTGAACCTCGTTCATCCTGTACGGCTGCCTCGCTTCAACAAAATGCTACGGATCAAAAATCGAAGGTTTGTGGTTCCCAACGTTGCTCGTCCGGCGACTATGACGCGCCGACATAACACAAACTCTAATGCAGTTGATTCAAGTTCGCGGATTAAACGTTGCTTCGAGATATCGGAGCCTGACTGGCTGTTTTGTTGCCCGCTGCTCTTGCAGCATTTCCACTATCATTTGAGCGACTTGTTCCGAATCAAAACGCAAGGAACCAAATCCCGGGTCCATTCGCCGACCAATGGCCAGATCCCCTCCACCGAGGCAGCGAAGATGCAGCAGATCATTTGCCCGAAGTGTCCCATTTTCGCGCGCCGCCAACAGCGCGCGATAGGCACCTACGATGCATAAGTCAAAGTCCGCAAGAATAATGGTCGGCGGTTCGTACTCTCTCAGGTACCATTTAGTGGCAAGGTATCCTTGCGCCTCAAACATTCCGCCCGCTTTCACAACGATCTGGCTCGCAGGTACGCCGCGACCACTTAACTCCCACATCACGCATTCGAACCAACTTTGACGGTCTACCTCTCTCGGATGCTCTTGTAGCGGGATGAACACGCGATCTTTTGGCTTGGGAGCCAAATGTTCAAACGCTTTTCGTAATCCCAATTGGTGGTCGAGATCGATGATGTTCCAGAATACAGTTCTCGAAGTTCGACCGATACCGACAAACGGAATGCCAAGCCCTAAGGCCTCTTCGTACACGTCGGGCCGCCAAAGATGCGTCGGCGCGACAAATCCTCTAATCCCGGAATGTTGAAACTCCCCTTTTTCACAGGCGTGCAGAAATTCTTCGGAGTTTAGGAAAACCATCTGAAGTTTCTGCCGGGTTAATAAGACCTCCAAGTGCCGGCAAACTTGCCATGTCCAGGGCGACAACTGCGGATTGAATTGACGGCTTTCCTGGTCTGTCAACACAACTACGAACGGCTTCTTAACGGCGGCTACCTCGTCAACAATCGATATCTCCGGGCCGAAACACGCGTATGTTCCTTGTCCTTGCTTACGACGCACCAGACCCGCCGACTCCAGAGCGGTCATCGCTCGTCTCATGGTAACTCGACTAATACCGAGTAGGCTCGCTAATTGGCGCTCGGGAGGAATTGGCTCACCAAGTTCGCCTAGTTTCAGCATAGTGCATACGGCTGACACTGCCTGATCAGTCAAGGTATCGCTCGTCGTCACCTTAACTACGTCATTTTCAAATATCGCCACCAAATGGTCTCCTGTATTGCTGGCCGAAAGGGAGCACGGATTAACTTTCTCGTCCGTTCTGGAGTCAATTTTTTACTCGCCTTTAATCACGTCAAAGGTTACGGACTTTTGACGGCTGGCAATCAGATCGTCAACCACAATACGCCACGTACCGTGTGGGTCGTTGAGTGCCGGATTCAATTCGAATGATCCCGTACCATCGCGTAAGAGATAGTAGTCCGACACCTCGTAAAGTCTGCTATTAGCGTCGTACAGCGAAAGCCGGATAGGCTGAATTCCCAGAGGCGTATGGCCATTCGCATCAAGTAGGCGCACAGAGACATGCGTCTTTGCCCCGCGAACGACGGTTGTCGGCACCGTTACATCTAATGATTCGACTGATCGGGGACAGAGGGCAATCAGCGTGCCGCCGACCTCAGTCAAAGCCACATCGAATCGATAGTAGCCGTCGAGCTTCTCGACTTTCAACTCCTGATGCGTGATTAGATCGTAGGCTACAAGTTCCTTGTCATCCCAGTGGTGAAGGGTAACTGTAACCGTTTGTGGAGTAATTTTTCCCAGCACTGCGCGATACTTGCCCACGCGTTCGTCGTAGTCGCGTTTATCGTTGACTACCACGAGATATTGACAGCCCTTGGCATCAAGCAAACTGACGAGTGCCGTTGGTTCGCTACAATCAACCGCACGCTCGATTCGGTTGCCCAATGTTGCGCGTAACTTCGCCGCGTATGACTCCATGATCTTTTGATCCTCTAGCGCGGATACACCCTTCACAACCTCCATTCTTGCCGTATTTGGTTGGAGTTGATCGTTCCAATCGGCATAACCACGGCCCTTGGCGATTGCGATGGCCGTGACATGTTTGCGGTAGCTAAAATCAAAAGCAAACTTCACCACATTGGGGATTTCCGGCCCAAGGTACTGATCTGCAATGATAAGCCCCCCGCGGTCGTGAAAATCCATGACTTTGTCGTACACAGACTTGGGGAGCACGTCGCATTGAGGCAGCACCAGTACGTCGTAGCCACCTAGTCCATACCGCTCAATTTCTTCTTCAAACACGATGTCAGCCGGAAGCTGAGCCATTGCTAACACTGTGTAAAAGTGCTGTATTTGGATATTGGGATAATGGCCTAGAAGAGGTTTGCGATCCCGAATAAGTGCTGATGTGTCCGAGTTCAAAACCGCGATTCGCCGGGGCTCTACCTCGCACTGTCGAATTACCCCTCCCAGTGGCTGAAACACTTCCTCGGCCAGCCGCTGCATCATCTCGTACGTCGACGGTGGTAAGGCTTCCTCCGAAATATCCTTTTTTGGTGTCGTCAGGTCATCTTCCAGGGCGTTAAACGGGTCGCAAGCGCTGGAAAAGTAGTACCCCAGTATTCGAGGAGCTCGGGACAGATTTATCCAAGTAGTCACGGCCAATCTGCCGGGGCCCATCATAGTCCAGTCTTTTTCACTCGGAGTTAGCTCGCCGGGGTAATTCAGCAGCGTTACGGTGCTAAGCGGAATCTGGTCAGTGTTTCGGCACGCGGCACGTAAGGTTTCCACGTATAGCATGAGTTTTGGGTCTGGATTCGTGTAGGTCCAACTGCCTATTACATCAATGCCGGGAAATCCATCCAACAAAGCCCAGCTGCGAAAAGGGTCATTGATGGTCAGCAGATCCGGGCGGTAACGATGTAGCATATCAGCCGTACGTTGATTGGCAGCTGCCAATCCATTTCCTTTTTTATAGACATACCTATGAAACTTGAGCCTGCGGTCGTCGTCCGCCACAACTCCCGGTTTTACAAAATCGTGCTCACCTAATTCCTCTGGCCCAAAGCCGAGCGCTTCCTCCATTCGCTGTTTGCCTTGCACGTTTAAGTTCACCCTTAGCTGGTCCACAACTTCACTATTAAAAAATGCGCTGCGTATCTGCGGATAGCTTGCTACCCGACGCATGAGTTGCTCGTTTTCTCGATCGTGCCATGCAATGACCTTCGGGTGAAAAGGATTCAATATCCGATACTTGCCAGCGATCCCATAGAGTTTCTGGTCTCCCGGTCCCTTGAACCACACTTCTTCACCTTGCTCCCCAAAACTTGGTGTGGCTTCGAGACCGCCATGAGGCATCAGGCATACGTTCAGACCCAGAGTCAGCGCATAGTCAAGACCATCTAGCACTCCGTCAGAAATGCCTTCGCCGACAGCGACGTCGGTAAAGCCGTGACTCGCCCACCAGTCAAGCGTCCGCTTGCTGCGATCGTCAAAAGGCTTCAGTTGATCCAAGAACGCCTTATGCGGCCACATCCACACCGGCATGCGATCTCCGGTTGGACGTCGAGCCAATGATATTTCTGCCTCGCAAGTCGCAACACGCCCCTGAGGAGAATGGAGTGCGATTATGATCTTGTAGCGCCCAGCCCGCAGTCCAGAGCTAGGCATACGTAACAAACATGGGATCGACTCTTTCTCTTCCAGCGAAGCAATTTCGTTCTGCTGTTCGATGAGTCCATCGATGCTAGCCTCCAAATGAATATCCTCTAGCGGATCACTGCCCGTATTAGTGCACACAATCTCCACAGGGATCTCTTCGCCCACATAAAAAGCGTGCCGGTTCAGTTGCATCGAGAGGTCTGCTGCAGGATTTGCAAAGCCCGACGAACCGGCAGTTTCTACAATCAAGCAGAACACTCCGAACCGAAAACTGCCATCGAGGGCACAAACACGCCTAATTCGATGCCACATAAAGCAAATCCTAAGTCTCCACACACTTCTGCCCTCTATTCCATCCGCCAGTGATGTCCCAAATCGGATAATACCAATAATCATACGGAACGCAAGCTGTCTTCTGCCAAAATAGCTAAAAATCGCTTCACGGCGCGTATTGAATCGTACCACCAATCATGTATATTCATTAGCTAGATTGCCAACGCAGCAATGCTGCAAATTAAACTTCATTCGACCGCGCTGACTGTAACTCATACGCCGAACAACTTCCCCGGACTTCCATATAATAGATGCTCTCCGGGCCGCTTAATGCCGTCGTCCGCGCAACATGACAATCCGACAATCACCACGTCCGCTATTGATGCTATTGCTGTTCGTTTTCATCCTCGGTTGCCGGGGTAACAGCCAATCCAGTGTCTCTGGGAAGCTGTCGTTCAACAGTCAACCGATTCAAGATGGCAGCATTCGTTTTTTTCCCGTTGACGGTACGGAAGGCCATGGCGCCGTAGCAAAGATTGAAAAGGGGCGGTACGACATTCCTTTGAAAAGTGGTCTCTCCTCCGGCACATATGTAGTTCGAATCACGGCGGTGCGCAAGACGGGCCGGATGATCCAGCCGCGAGAAGTAATGCCGGGTGATGACGGCAAGCCCACTGAGGAGGAGATCCAATTCATTCCGTCCAAGTACAATTCCAAAACACAATTAAGAGTCGACCTGAAGCCTGGGTCAAACACCTTCGACCAAGACCTTTCAGCCTCACCCGCGAATAGTACATAGACACTCAGTTTGCGCAAACGCTGCTGACAACGCTGGGGCTGCTCGTGGCAGCGAGCCGTTGTTTCGTCTCTCTTGCAGCAGCCTGGCTTACCCGTCCTAAAGTGATCTTATTCTTTCCGTTGCCCTCGAACCGCCAACTTCGCTCCCCTCTCTGTCCGATTCGATTGTCCAACTGAGTAGCGCAGCAAGCACTACGTCCACTCCCCCGCTCCGATTCCTAACGCAGCTCACACTTTTCGCGAGCGGCTAAAACAGATCTTGTTTCCTTCCCTCACGTAGGAGAATCAACCCCTGAAAGGAGTTACATGATGAATCGCAACAGAGAAGAGATGGAGGAGCTAAATGAAGTCGGCCAATCGATCAATGAGATTGCACTCAACGCGTTGGATAACGCTGCGATGCTCATTTCAGAATTGGCAGCCTTTGGCAGCTTAAAGTTGCACGATTCCGTGGACGTCGTTCGTGTCTCTGCCGTTCAAGAGCAATTGCGGAATGAGATATCGGAAATCATTGCATGCATACGAAACCTGGCGGCATTGCGTGAGCAATTACTCGGTGTCAACGCGAAAGCCGAACTCGCAGCGTGAGGCTTACCGAGGAACGCGCGGCATCGGGAGGAGAGCCTACGGTCGACATCCTTGCAAACCGATTCCGGTCGTCTCGACCCGAGTACTTCGATCTACCGAAAGAACAAACGCCTGGCGCATGAAAGCGGGCGAGACCTAATGATGGTCTCGCCCGCTCACGCTTTTCGTCAATCGCGATTGTGGAAGGCGCAAGTTACCAAGGGCGGCCGTAGGCGGGGCTTGCCGGCTGATAGATCAGCGATCGTTCGCGCGGTCCCACGGTTGTCGCCTGGGCCGGTTGCTGAAACGTCGGTGCATCGAACAGCGTTGGTGCCTGTGGCCATGGTTGAACGGCCGGTGGAGTCTGAACCGGGGCAGGTGGTAACTGCCGATTCAGTGTGGGCTGTCCCAACCAGCCGGGACGGCGCTGTCAACCGTGACAGGGCCGTCCCGCGAAGGGACGGCCCCCAACCTAATGGAGACCGTCTTATGGTCCGATCTGCAACTCGCACTCCGCCTTGGCAAGGAGCGTTCCTGGCCATGCTGCCAAAAATCTTGGACTGCGCCCGCGCGGCCTTCCGAGACATGTTGCCCGAGGCCCGCGAGGAGGCGGTGGAGGAAACCGTCGCCCGCGCCCTGACCGCCTATGTGCGTCTGGTGGAATTAAACAAGACCAGCGTCGCGCACCCGAGCGTGCTGGCCCGTTATGCCATCGCCCAGGTTCGTAGCGGCCGGCAAGTCGGCGGGCACCTTAACTGCCGCGATGTCCTATCGAGCTACGCTCAAGCGAAAAACGGCATCCGAATCGAGCATTTGGATCGCTTCGTCGAGCAGAACGGAGAGTGGAAGGAAGCGCTTGTCGAGGACAGAAGGGCCGGTCCCGCCGAGACGGCCGCCGCCCGGATCGACGTCGACACTTGGCTTCGCTCGCTTTCCAAGCGCAACCGGCGGATTGCCGTGCTGCTCGCCAAGGGTGAGGCCACCAGCGCCGTAGCCAAGCGGTTCGGCTTGACCGCGGGCAGGATCTCCCAAAAGCGCCAGGAGTTCCATTCCTCATGGCGCAGCTTTCAGGCTCAGGCATTCGTCCTCTCCTGACAAACACGGGAAGTAGACAAACTACTTCCCTTTTATTGCTCCGTCGTGCTGCCTGCTCTGGCACGCCGTTGCGGTCAGGACATGTTGCTTTGTCAGGCAAATTCGCCCGCCTTGCGCCTGACTGTGGTCGCGCTACTGTGAAGGTAGAACTTTTACAACCAACCCTTACTACCACTTTTTTTCACAAGGAGACACAAACATGGACAACACCAGTACACCTGTAATGCCCGCTTCGATACCTGGGGACGGAAGCGCCGCTGCGAGCGCAGCCGATGAGAAGCAGTCGAGTCAATCGACTTTGGCGCGCTCTAAGTCCGCGCCGCGTGTCGGGAGACTAAGAACTGCCTCGGTGCCAAGAACCCCGAAGCTGATGGTGGCGATGGCCCTGCCCAAGGAGCGGCCGGATCACGTGCTCGTGCACGCGGTCCAGGGCTGGGGCAAGACCAGCCTGGCCGCACAAGCGCCAAGTCCGGTGTTCCTCATGACCAAGAACGAGACCGGACTGTTGACCTTGATCCAGCACGGCCAGCTCCCGCCCACGCCCTGGCTGCAGTTTCCGCGCACGGGTGGAAGCATGGGCGACGAGGCGACGACTTGGCTCTCAGCCATCGACGCTCTCACTGCGCTGCTCTTGGAGAAGCACCAGTTCCAGACGCTTTGTCTGGACACGCTTAACGGCCTGGAGCGGCTCTGCCACGAGTACGTCTGCGCCACCAGCTACGACGGCGACTGGAGCGAGAAAGGATTTTTGGGTTTCCAGCGGGGTTATGAGACTTCGCTCCACGAGTGGCGCAAGCTGCTCAACCTGCTGGACCTGCTTCGAGACGAGCGGGGCATCGGCACGTTCGCCATCTGCCACACGCAGGTGAAGACCCAGGCCAATCCCCTGGGCCGCGACTACGACCGCTTTATTCCCAATGTCCACAAAAAGACCTGGGACCTCACGCACGGCTGGTGCGACCTGTGCCTGTTCGGGCGGTTCGAGGTGGAAGTGGTCGCCGACAAGGGAAAGACGAAGGGCAAGGGCCGCGGCGGCAGCACCCGCATGCTCTATACGAGCTACACGGCCTGCTGGGACGCAAAGAACCGGCATGGACTGCCCGACGAGATCGTCATGGGAGACGACCCTCGCGAGTCGTGGCAGCAGGTTCAAGCCGCGCTGTGCGGCGAGGACTAGTCAATCTGTTTCCAATTCCTTTAATCAACCAATAGGAGACCAATACCATGTCACAAACATTCGAGCCCGGTACCTACCTGGGCAAAGTCAAGAGCTGGTCGGTGGTGAAGGCCAAGACGGGCACACCGCAACTGGCCCTCACCTTCCAGCCGCTGGGGCGCTTCGTGCCCCACAGCCCGGAGGCAGACCTGATCGAGTGCCCCGACTTGGAGCGGACGATCTTCCGGGCGATCACCGAGAAGACGGCCCGCCGGCTGTTGGCCGACCTGCACTTGCTCTTCGAGTATCCGCACGAGTGGTTCACGCCGCTCGACCCGGAGAGCGAGGGCGCGTTCGACTTCACCGACCGCGAGTTCCCGGCCGTCCTCACCTACGAGGAGTACGACGGGAAGGAGCGGGAGAAGTGGAACTTCGCCGCCGGCTCCGGCCTGTATGGCGAGCCGCTCACCCAAGCCGAGCTTCGCAAGCTCGACCTGATGTACGGCACGGCCAAGCCGAAACGCGCCGCTCGCAAGCAGGCGTCCGAGCCTGCGAGCGAGTCCGCAGCGCCTGGCGAGCCGGCCAGCGAGCCGATCGCGTTTTAGGCGATTGAGTCGCGAGCCCGTGGTGCGTGGGCGGTGACAAACGGGAATGTGCCGGGCTGACCCGGATCGAGCGAGCCCGGCGGTTCGCAGTCGCCATCCGGCGACGGGAGCCTTTGGCCCCGACCTCACGCGATCCGCGACCGATCCTTGACCGTCCACGTCTTACGCGCGCCGCTCGCTACAAGCGCGTAACATCTGATTGCACTTTGCAATCACACGTTAGGCCCGTCGTTCGCGGCGGGCTTTTTTCTTCTGTTACCTTTCCCTGTTTCAGCAAAGGAGACCCTGTCATGACAACGCTCATGCAAGCCAGCCGCGAGTTGTTCCGCCGTCCGCCAGACGAGCGGTTCGCAAATCTCGCCGAACTGTCCGCCCACTGCCGCCAAACGGCGCTCAGCAGCGTCGACCGAAAGGAATCGAGCGCGGAATTTCGGCCCGTGCCGCAGGACGACGCCATGCTGCTCCGGATTGACGGCACGCCGCCCTGCAGGATGAACGACTGGTCGTTCTCGCAGCTCTGTTCACTGGCCGGTGTGGCCAAGGCGACAGTCAATCGGCTCCGGCCAATGACCGCCGCCCAGGTGCTCACCGAGACGCTGGCCGAGCGAACCAGCAAGGAGCTGGACCTCCAGGCGCTCGTCTACAAGGCCGAGGTGGTGCGGTCCATCAATAGCGTCCGCTATCGCCGGCTATGGAACGCCGACGTGGTGGCGATGCTGATGGAGTTCGGCACCGACTTCACGCCGCCCCAACCGGGGGCCAACGGCGGAACCGGCCTTTACGCCGGCGAGCAGGACATGTTCTGCTTCCTGATCGAGCCCTTGGGCTGGGTCGAGATCGGCGACAAGGCGTTCGCGCCGGGGTTCTTCGTATGGAACTCCGAGGTAGGCCGCCGCACGATCGCCGTTTCGACGTTTTGGTATCAGTCGGTCTGCGCCAATCATATCGTGTGGGACGCGACCGACGTGACCGAGTTCACGCGCCGGCACATCGGCAACGTGTACGAGTCGCTCGCCGCCGTGCGGACGATCATCCAGCGCTTGGTTGATCGGAAGCACCAGCGCCGCGACACGTTCGCCCGCGTCATCGGCCGGGCCATGCGCGAGCGCTACGGCCGCGACGGCGAGGAGGTCGCGACGAAGTTGATGAAGGCGGGCTTCGCCAAAGAGCTCTCACGCCGAGCGACCGAGCTGGCACGCCAGAAGGGCGGCTACTCGATCTGGGCCGTCGTCGAGGCGATTACCCAGCTCAACCGCGAAACCCCATTCGCCGGCCGCCGCAATGAGACCGACCAGAAAGCGTCGCAGCTTCTCAGCCTCGCGGCGTAGCAGTTAGTTCTTTCGTTAGTTCTTTCACCTTCAACTCATCCGCCGAGCTTCTCGCCCGGCGGTTTTTACGTGCAGCGACGACTGGCCACCATCACACACGAAGTTGCAATCAGCTTGGACGTCGGGTGCGAATCGGCTAACTTGTCCTAACCCTCCTGCGACAGGAAGCTAGCCAGCGGCGGCGCTTACGCGATGCTCGCCAACTGATTACGCAGGGCGTCTCGTGTTCGATTCCGCTTGTCAACAAGGCGCACAAGCTCTTCATTCTCAGCGGGGTCGAGCCGACCATTTTTGCCAATCTTCTCATTGTGGTGATGAAAGCGAAACCACTCAACAAAAGCATTCAGGAACGCGCCCAACAGGCCGCCGGTTTTTTGATCAAGTGTTTCGATTTCGCCGAGAAGTTCATCGCAACTCTTCCATTCGACATCGACGACGCCTAATTTCATCGCCGTCTGCCGGATCGCTGACTGACACACACCTAACTTCTCCATCTCGCTCATGAACATTGAAACCCTCCACCATTGGATTACTGGACGAAGCATCGGCCGCGTGCGACGAACTCCGAGCCGCTCACTGCTTTCCAATCTGGGTTAATGGGGCTGTTGCAAAGGTCGCATCAGAATGCTCCACAGGTATTCGGCAGCCCCCTGCTGCGAGAGAAGTTCACGCCCGCCGGGGCTCGTCATTGCCATGCCCATCGGCCGAAGATGTAAGGTATGGCCATCGTCACCTACTGAGAGCGACTCGTTATAGCTGTTATCCGCAGCCACATTCATCGAATACGCGATGCTCTTGCCCAGCATGTTACCTTGTCTCACACAGCATTCGCTCACACTCCGGCCGTTCCGGTAAACAAAGGCAGTAAACCTCGCATCACTGAGGCGTTTGAATCGAGTTGTGATTTCTGGATTGCGGCTGGCAAGCTCTTCGAGGGAGTTTTCAAAGAAATTCGAGATATAGTCGAAGGACTCATCAAGAAAATTGTCCCGGTCGCTGTCAGTGAACGACCGTGTCACCCGAAGGTTGCTGGAGCGGGCGTCGGTACTGCTGCCTTTGCGCGTTTCGTGGCCCGATCGCGTTGTACGCTTGGCGGTGGAGTCGTCTTTTCCCAATTCACCGGCGGCCTGCCGAATCGCCTTGGTAACGTCGAGGAATCCATCGTGCATATTAGCGAACTTGGAAATCGGCTTTCCATCCTTCGGAGCGGCGAGCAGCTTTCCAAATGGGGCTTCATGCCAATCGCAGGGCTCCAGGATGACAGGAATGACCCGTGCCGAACCTTCCTTATGGCGTTCCATGGCCCGTACCATCTCGACATCGTAGCAGTAGTCCGACGCCAGAAAGTAGGGGCTGACGAGCAAAAGAATTATGTCACAGGTATTCAGGCGCTCGCTGATGGCGCCGGCGAATTCATTACCGGCGCCGATTCTTCGGTCATGCCACGTCTCAATGATGCCCTGACGTTGCAACATCGACAGATGAACCTCAAGTTCATCGCGCATTGCCTCGTCACGGTGAGAGTAGGAGAAGAATACTGTGATCATCCAGCGTCTCCGCCGGGTTGCGGTCGCGTCAGGTAGTGCATCCTAACTCGCCCGGCGCACGCGCTCAATCGTCTCGACGCGGGTGCTTCCGCACCTCGGGCAGCGAACAGGACTGCCGGGCACATGGCGCTCCTGCGGATTATCCCGATCAAGCAGCTTCGCTTCAAATCGCTCTCCGCACATTTGGCATTTTAATTTCACAATGATCATCGTTTCTCTCCGTCGTTAAGGAAGGTGGTGTAAGGCGAGCGGCGGAAGTTCCCGGTCCCATGTGTGCAGTTATTTTCCGCCGATTACAATGACCTCGCACGACCCAATGGATCGGAGTACGGAAATCTGAAATTTTTTCAATCGTCGGCGTCGAGCGTGAGGTACGTGAGGACGAGCCCAGTATTGCCAAGGACCATAGCCTCCTCCCACAATCGCTTCTTGTAAAAGGGCCGCTCGAACCAAACCTCAGCGTCGACCAGGCCCTCCACCGGTTCGCTGGCCTCGTCAATCGTCTGCCAGAGGACCGCTGTCTTGCTCATCGCTGGAACTGGTTGCCGGGCAGGGACGTAGCGCATATTCATCCGCTTCATGTCCTCTGAGTGCATCGCCCAGCGAATAAGGCCGTTTTCGGACACGACAATGCTGCAGGCTTCGATGTCGCACTGGCAATATCGCCGCGCCGTGCTGGTGATCGACGTGCCGAATCGCTGGTCGGCCATCTGGCAGATTTCCTTCAGCGTACACACGCGTTGCCGGAATTGCCGGACCTCATTGATGAAGAGCTCCTTCGGCATGAGCAGGTTGGCGGCGAATTCGTCGGCTTCTTGCTCCTGCGCGTCGTCCGACCGGAAATCGGACAGCGAATTGTGCATTTCGCCCTTCAAAAGCCGCGCACGGTGATCAGGGATATAAAAGTGGCCCAACTCGTGCGCGATTGAGAAATGCACCCGCCCTTGCGGCCGCCCCGGCCCGGACTCGCGGTAATAGATTACGAACCGCCTTACCTCCGGCAAATACTCAATACGGGCATCGAATCCATCGCCGTATTCGCCGGGCACAAGCTCTATTTCCTCATCCTTCGCGATATCGAACGGGTTGACGGGAACCTTCCATCTGTTCAGGTCTGAAGCACGTCTTTGCTGAGATCAGCCACCGGATTGGCCATCCTTGTCCTCCATCTGTTTAATCCGGTCGATAATTTCCTGTCGCTTCCGGTCCAGTTCTTCTTTGGTATTCTTGTCGATATCTTTGGCGCGATTCATCCCGAACGCTTCGCCGGCCGCGGCAAGCTCGGGCTCTTCGCTCGGGGCTTCAGCGGCGGGCGCAATTTCGCCAGCCAGTAGTTTGTCCACGAAATCCGGTCCAAGTGAATCCAGCGCCTCCCGCTCATCATCAATCAGCTCCGGCAAGTGATTTACGTCAGTCTCGTCACATGCACGGAGTTGCGAGACAATGAGGGCATCGAGAGCACGTTGTTCGCGTCCGCTCCCCATGATCACTCCTCCGTTTCCAAAAAATTGAAACCCTTGCGGGTAAGCTCCCTTACGAGCCGTTTCTTGGCTTCGTGCCACAGCTTCTTAATGGTCACTGCGTTTTCATCCTCGCCAGTGATTTCACCCACCAACCGGGCAAGTGGCGCGTAGATTTCCCGCTCGCCAAAATCCTCGTAGTGATCCACGTAGCACCGCGCGACGATTGCTTGTTTCTCTGTTAGCACGGTATCTATTGCAGCATGCAACGCGGCGCTGAATTCCCTCCACTCCGTCTTTGTCTGCAATCTCCATTCCAGCCCGATCTTCGTTCCAGCCAAGTCCTTTGCAATCCGGTCGATTGCTCCGTCCACATCCTGTTTCGGCCGGAACTTCCTCCGGCGAAGCGCATCGATCGCCTTCTTCTTCGCGATGTCGTAAACGATACGCAACGGCTCGTGCCAATCGAAGTCCGGATTGCGGACGAACGGCACAAGAGCCAGCATCGTCTCCTGAAATACATCCTTGATCTCCTCGGCGCGTATCCCAGAAGGGAGACCCCACAACTTCGACTTGATGTACCGCGCAATCGGGTCGCGGAAGTCCGTATAGAGAACCTTCAAGCCGAATTCCGGGTCGTCCTGAAAGACTTCCTCTAACTCATCTTCTGTAATAGGGTTACTCGCTGCCATTCCGCTCTCCATGAGCGATCGAAAGCTTTCTACCGGTGCATGAGCAAGAATGATCTCGCATGAAGAAGGTTATCGGAGTACGGAAAAAGGGATAATCTCAAGTGTGCTCATTGCGAGGCCGCCTTGCAAAGCGTCAAGAACTCCACAGGAGTGATTGTTACCACGTTACGATTGCTTCCGCACCACGGCCGCGAATCACGGCGCTAGGTCGCGGGCCAGTCATGGCCGAAACAAGCCTCGGCAACGAACCGCAACGCGCGCACAAGAAAACGCCCGCGGGGCCGTGCCATCACGGCCTCGCGGGCTTGAATCACATCCGTCGCCTGCGGTAGCGGGGACGGACAATGATGTGACGCCGGTACATCCGGTATCGCTGAACCTGGTTGATGAACTCAGCGCGGCTCAGCCGCTGGTCGATCCGGCGCCGATGCTCGATGCGACGCTGCACGTGACACCTCACTTTTGAAGCAAGGGCCACGGGCTCCGCCCGACACCAAGCACGCGCACAACAGCCGTTCGATCTTCACCCTATCCGTGCTTGAAAACAGCAGGCCTTGGGCTAGAACCGACGGACCACGGGTCCCGCCGTTAAAGGCGAAGCCCGTGGCCGGACGACGGTGTTGTGCAACTACCAAGATACCGACCGCTCGACCGAGGTTCAACTATTTTTTCCGGCCACCCCTTGAATTGCCGCCCGCCAGCGTTATATTGACCAATGAACCGACAAACGGACCACGGGTCTCCCGCCCATGGTCCGTTTTTTGTTGGTACACGCGATGAGTACAAGATTTGGGTTCGCCCTGGCCGACCGGTCACCGCCAGGCCTTCCGGAACGACAGTCGTTAGCTGCGGCGAACCAGGAGCCGTTACTGCTTTCGGCAAGTGATGTAGCCAATCTCCTGTCCGTGTCCACGCGGACGCTGTGGCGACTGCTTTCCAGTGGAAGGCTTCCCCAGCCGGTCGCGGTCGGCGGCTCGAAGCGCTGGCGGCGCGAGGAGATCGTCGCCTGGGTGGCCGCCGGCTGTCCCCCGCGTGCCGAGTGGTCCTGGAACGGAAAGCATTGTCGCCGAATCTAACCGCAACGGAGGTCTGGAACCGTGGCCAGCATCTTCAAACGCACTTACTATCGCCTTGACCCCAAGGCCGGCAAGAAGGTGAAGCGCCGCACCAAGAAGTGGTACGTCGAGTACCGGGATCACGACGGCATGCTCCATCGCGTCCCGGGCTACACCGACAAGTCGGCGACGATACAGCTCGCGGCCGACCTGGAGAGCGGCCGACGCCACCCACTGCGGGATCGCCGCCCGATCGGCGAGCACCTGGAAGACTACCGAAAGTTCCTCGCCGCCAAGGGGAACACCGAAAATCACGTGCAGCAGTCAGTCAATCGCATCCAGTCGCTCCTTGAGGGGTGCGGCATCCGCAAGCTGGCTGAACTCAAAGGTGCTTCGGTTAGCAACTGGCTGGCGGGCCAGCGGTCCGAAGGCACGATGTCGATCCAGACCAGCAACTATTACCTGTCGGCCGTAAAGGGCTTTGCCCAATGGCTGGTCCGCGAGCAGCGGCTGGCGGTCAGCCCGCTCGCCCACCTGCAGGCGCTCAACGCCAAGACCGACCGCCGGCGGGAGCGGCGCGACCTCTCCGACGAGGAGCTGAGGCTGCTGATCGAGGCCACGCGCAGCGAGCCGCCGTTTCGCGACCTGAGCGGCGAGGATCGAGCGTTGATGTACCTGCTGGTAGTGTACACGGGGCTGCGGGCCAGCGAAGTGGCCAGCCTGACGCCGGCGAGCTTCCACCTCGACGCCGATCCTCCGACCGTGACGGTCGAAGCTGACTACTCAAAGCACCGGACCAAGGATGTATTGCCGCTCCGGCCCGACTTGGTTGAAGAGCTGCGGCGCTGGCTGGCCACGCGGTCCGCGGGAACACGCTGCTGGCCGGGAACGTGGGTGGAACGATCGGCCCGGATGCTCCGCCGCGATTTGGCAGTAGCCCGCGCTAATTGGATCAAATTTGGCAGGACTGATGCCAAGCGCAAAGAGCGCAGCAAGAGCGACCTGTTGCGGGACGTTGACAGTGCCGGAAGGATCGTCGATTTCCACGCCCTGCGCCACACCTTCATCAGCAGCCTGGCTCGCAGCGGCGTGCATCCCAAGACGGCCCAAGCGCTTGCCCGCCATAGTACGATCACGTTGACGATGGATTGCTACACTCACGTGGCGCTGACCGAGATGAGCGCGGCCTTAAAGCAGATTCCGGACGTGCCAAAACTGCCAACTCAGACGGGCGCCAAGGGCGACCAGCGGAATCCGGAGTTGGCAGTAAAATTGACAGTGACCCCTGCCAATTCCTGTCAATCGGTGGCACGAGTTGACGCGAAGCCGCGGCGCGACGACTCGCAAACGGAGAGACGCAAACCTCGACAAGACAAGGAGTTTGACACCAAAAGGGAGCGCTTGTCACCGATTGTCAAAAGTAGCGGAGGAGGGACTCGAACCCCCGACACGCGGATTATGATTCCGCTGCTCTAACCAACTGAGCTACTCCGCCTAAAGTGTTTAGTAGTAAGGTTTTAGACGCTAATCAAAATCCATGATATAATGAGCTACGACACCCGGCACGACACCCGTTCGGCAGGTAGTAGGCTTAATCATGGCAGTCAAACCCAAGAAACCGTCCAAAACCTTCCCACTATTCCCTCATGCCAATGGGCAATGGGCACGTAAGATTCTCGGCAAACTCCACTACTTTGGCAAGTGGAACGATGTTGATGCAGCCCTAGCCAAGTATGAGAAGGAACACGCCTACTTGTTCGCGGGCGACACCCCGCCGGTGTCGTCTGGCTCTGTCGCCAGCGTCGTCAAGGCGTTTCTCGATACCAAGTCGGCGGCCGTCCAAACCGGCAACCTGACACAACGCTCCTATGATGAGTATGAGAAAACGTGCGACATCATCCAGGCGGTGTTGGGGAAGTCAACGCCGTTAGATGGCATCGGCCGGGAGGAGCTAACACGGCTGCGGCTCCAACTTGCAAAAGGGCGGAATGGGAAGGTCCGAAGCGCCGTTTCGCAAAAGCGTTACATCGGCATGGCTCGTGTAGTGTTCAACTTTATCAATGAAGAGTTAGGACACTCAATCCACTTCCGCAAAGCGTTGAAGATGCCACCGGCCAAGAGCTTGCGGGCCGCCCGCAATGAAGTGGGTGAGCGACTGTTCACGGCCGAGGAAATCAATGCTCTTGTCGCAGCAGCCAAACCGCAGATGAAAGCGATGATCCTTTTGGGCATCAACTGCGGGTTTGGGAATCAGGATTGCGCAACGCTGCCCATCGAACAAGTAAACATAGCGGGTGGATGGCATACCTATTGGCGTCCAAAAACACAAATCGGACGACGTTGCCCGTTGTGGCCTGAGACATCCGCTGCCCTGTACGCTGTTATAAAGAATCGTGCCGAGGGTCTGGTATTCGTTACTAAGTACGGTAACCCGTGGGAAGGGAAGGGGCGCGCTGATCCAATCTCGTATGAGTTCCGCAAGCTCGTCAACAAATTGAAGATTCACCGCGACGGCGTGACGACGTTCTACACGCTACGTCGGACATTCGAGACAATCGGAGCCACGACGGGCGATCAAGTGGCGGTAGACTTCATCATGGGTCACGCGCCGGCAACGAACGATATGGCGGCCATCTACCGACAACGGACGTTCGATAGCCAGTTGCATCGCGTCGTAGATCGAGTTCACGACTGGCTAGCGGGCAGCACGAAACTCTAAGAAGCGGTCGAAGTCAGCACGACGGATTGCCCACCGAGGGCGCTGGGACTTCGATAGGTTGCTCGCCTTGAGTTGCCCCGTTTCGATCCATTCGGCGACGGTCGCGGGCGAGACTGAGAGAAGCTCCGTCACGTCTGATATGTTGAGCAGTGCTTTCGGATCATCCGGTAGGCTCTGAATCATCGCGGCCAGAATCTTGCGGCCCTCACTTGGCGACAGTGGGTGGGTGACACGACGGGCAATGTCGATGGCGTCGGCCGCATGATGATTCAATGCGAGTTCGTAAGCTTCACGGATTGTATGTAGTGTCTGGTCGAAACGGTCCATTCGCTCGTCATGGAGTTCGGCGAGTTCCTGGGACAACGATTCCAGTTGTTGACGTAGGTTCATAGCGAATCAAATAGCCGAGATTTGTCCTTAAAGTTCTGGCCGGTTTATCATCCGTCATGAGCCGCCGGAAACTTTAACATTCAGGTCCAACCCGCGAATCATTCGTCAAAGAAAACCTATCACGACATAACGGCAGCTCGAGAATGCAATCGAGAATAGGGGAATTGCCGACATCGGCGGAGCGTCCATAGCGATCATAATCCCAAACAAACGGCATACTCGTTTTTATGGCAAAAGAGATCAAGTTCACCGTACCAGAGCGTCCCGGATAATTCTCACAATCGGACGCTGCGAGAGCGTCACAGGACGCATTGATGAGCTATATTGCTGCATACACGCAGAATAAACAAAGCTCCTCAACCCGCATGTCGGCCAAGCAACGCCGACTGCCGATGCTGCGGCGAATGTGCTGACGTTTACAAAAAAAGCGGTCCTGCGGTCGAACCAGTACTAAGTATCCGTAGACTCGCTTACCTCCCGCGCGATGGGTATTCCATGACTCTGGTGACCGACGCAATTGGTAATTTTCTGCGGGCCAACCGAAGCCAGCACAATGCTGATCTCGTCGAGCGGTGGTCAGCGGCGATGGAGAGCCAACTCAACGTGCTGACTTCCAAGGGGGAGTTGGTTGAGGGCAAGGAGCACACATACCGCCACACTACGTCAGAAGGTTTCACCTACGATTACTGGCCCATTCGCATTCCGAAAAACGCTGACTCAGAGCCCGAATGGCGCGACTACGTGCTGGAATGGCCGCCGGAGGAGTTCGCTGAAGGAATCGGCTGCACCGGCTGGGATTGGCAAAATCGGGTCTCACGTTGGGTCGGCTTCGATTTTGATGCCATTACGGGGCACGCCAAAGGTGTCGGCCTCAGTGATGGGCAGCTTGAGGAAATACGGCGAGTCGCACATCAACTGCCGTATGTCGAAGTCCGGAAGTCAACGAGCGGCAATGGACTGCACCTGTACGTGCACACGGAACAAGTCTCAACAGCAAACCATACCATACATGCCCAACTCGCTAAGTGCATCCTCGGCAAGATGGGGGCGGACTGCGGGTTCGACTTCATGCGTCAAGGCGAACAGAAACTCGTGGATGCCTGCGGCGGCAATATGTGGATTTGGCACCGTAAGTTGACGCTCGAAAACGAAGGGTTACGCCTGCTGAAACCTGCGGAGACCCAGTTGAAAGAAGCGGACTTGCCCAGCGGCTGGCGGGTTCATGACATCGGTACCAGTGAATTGCGGCGACCGGTTGACGGCACTTCAAGCAGTAGAGCGATCTTCCGCGCCGCACAGCAATACGTCGCGGCTTGTGACGGCGTTTCGGCAGGCGGGCGCAATCAAGCTGCGTTCCGACTCGCTGGCCATCTGGCCGCGTTCGAGGATGCTCGCACTGGCGGGCGTCTCAGCGAAAAACAAGTCATCGAGATCATGCGGTCATGGAACACCCTTAACGATCCCCCGCTGGATGAGGCCGAGTTCGTACAGGCCGTCACGAACGGGATAAACAATGGCACGCCTCGGGAACCAAAGCTATGGCTCATCCGAAAAAATCTGCAACACAACAACGGAAGAAGATGCCGCGAATTAGCGAAGGGTTATTGGACATACGTGGGAGCTTGCTTTGGGTGAGGTTGCGGAGTTCTTCTTTGGTGCGTGCTTGATGAGCGGTGAGTTCTTGATGTTTGAGATGGTTCCAGACCTTCTCGTCGGGA
>JAKEIB010000285.1 GCA_022614705.1 Planctomycetota bacterium
CGTCGAATAGGCGCCTACGCTCATGGCGCGCGCCTTGTCCCATGATATTATGTACTTGTCCAGGCCAATGTTGCAGATTTATTGCGATGGGCCATACGACCAGTCCAAAGACAACATCGGCGTGAGCTTCCTCATCGAGCCGCGCTTCCTCCCCAAGCTCAACGCCACGCGCAAAACCGGCATCGAAATCCCCCCCGCCGGCGCCTTCGGCCTGGAATAATCACGTAGGCGAGTTTCTCCGCAACTCGCAAACGAGTGTCGGAGACACTCGGCTACGTGTTTGTCGCCATCACGAAGTCGGCTCCAACCCCACTTGCTCTTCTTCCGCGCGCTCCGCCGGTCGCTCGCGCATGGCCATAATCAGTGGGATGGTAGCGCAGCCGAGCACGCACACCCCGATCGTTTGCAGCACGGCGGGCCACTCGTCGGTCGGCGCGCGAAACATAAAACCGGCTGCCACAGCGCCCAGGTTGCCGCCCGCGCCAACGATGCCCGCCACCGCGCCAAGGTTCCCTTGGTGCACGAGCGGCACGATGGCGTAGTTAGCGCCGTTGCCCATTTTTACGAAGAGACCCAACGTCAGCAGAACCGGCACGGCGACTGCCATGGTGTCGACCATGCCGAAGCTGACAAGCAGAATTCCCTCGGCCAACAGCACGGCGGCCAGCCAGCCGATGCGGGCCCGCAACCCGCCGATGCTGCCGAATCGGTCGGCAAGCCAGCCGCCCAGGAACCTCGCGAACAAGTTCATTGCCCCAAACGTTCCGGCGATCAGCCCGGCCGACCAATGATTGAGCCCAAAGCGGTCGAAGAAATACACGGCCGCCACGTTGTCCATCGTGAGTTCGATGCCGAACGACGCGGCGTAAGCAACGAACAACCCCCACACGCGCAGGTCGCGACACGCCAGCCAGAATCCTGCCATCTCCGTATTTCGCCGCGACAGCTTGCCCTCTGCCCGCAGATCACGGAAGTCACCGTCGGGCGCGTCTTGCGTCAACAGATAGTACGCAATCCCGGCCACCAGACACGCCAGACCGGCGAGAAACATCGCCCCGCGCCAGGCCCAAAACGAGCTGAGTCCCAGCGCCGTCAGTCCGCCGAACACCAGCGGCATTGCCAGTTGCGTCGCGCCGCCGCCCAAATTGCCCCAGCCGGCCGCGGCCGCGTTCGCCGCCCCTACGCATCGCTTCGAGAACATCACCGACGTGTGAAATTGCGTGATCACGAACGACGCGCCGATCGTGCCGATCGCGAATCGAAACAACAGCAGAGTTTCATAGCTGCCCGCCAAGCCAACCCCCATCACGGGCAGCGAGCACAGACACAATAGCCAACAATACGTTCGTCGCGGTCCGAAGCGGTCGCACAGCGGGCCGATCACCAGCCGCGCCAGGATCGTCGCCGACACCGACGCAACAATAAGATTTCCCATCTGCCAGGGCTTGAGGCCCATCTCTTCGCGAATGATTGGCATCAGCGGCGCGAGCCCGAACCACGCGAAGAAGCACAGAAAGAAAGCGATCCACGTGCAATGAAACGCCCGCATCGGCGGCGTATGAAGATCGCTCAACACGATTCGATCGGCTTGATGGCGGTAGGTCATGGAAATCATTGGGGTTCAGGGTTCGGGGTTCAGGTATCCGACCGGATTCTGGACCCTGAACCCTCGGGATGGAGCCAACGAAAAAAACCGCCTGCCGAATGGATTTCACTCGCGTCACGGTCCGCCAATCCGTTGTCGCAATGAACGGCCGCCTCCACCGCCACCGCGCAGTATTTCAATTCCGGTTGATTCGATTGCGGATCGAGCGCCGCAATCGTCAGGTAGTTGATGGCCCGATCTTCACCCCACAAGTCGCCCCAATGAAACGGGGCGAACAATAATCCGGGCCGCAGCGTCTCAGAAACGCGCGCCGGGAGACGGATCGTGCCGCGCCGGCTTTGAATGGAGATGAGTTGTCCGTCCTCGACGCCGATGCGCCGGGCGTCCGACGGATGGATTTCCACGTACGGGTTGGGATCGCGTTTGAGCAGCTTGTCGCTCTTGCCAGTGCGGGTGAGCGTGTGCCAGTGCGCGTAAATCCGCCCCGAGGTGAGCACGAGCGGGAACTCGCGATCAATCGGTTCCTTCGGCTGCAACGTCGCGTGGAAAACAAACCGGGCTCGACCTGTGGAGGTGGGAAACACGCCGTCCAGGTAACGCCGCTTCGTGCCAGGATGGTCTGCCGTTGGACACGGCCACTGCAAATGCCTCTCGCGCCGCAGACGTTCGGCCGTAATGCCGCTCATGTCGCACGGTCGGCCCGTGGTCGCGCGGCAATACTCGTCCCACACCGCCTCGCGGTCGGCGTAATCGAAGCTCGGCAATCCCAACGCACGCGCCACGTGCGCGATAATCTCCCAGTCCGGCCGCGCGACGCCTGGCGGATCGATCAGCCGCTCGCTGAAACTTACCATCCGCTCGCTGTTGGTCGTGGTGCCTTCCTTTTCGGCCCAGTTCGCCACTGGCAATAGCACGTCGGCAAACCGCGTCGTCTCTGTGGGATGATAAACGTCTTGCACGATCACCAGCTCCGCCCGCCCAAGCGCACGGCGAACCTGGTGCAAATCGGGAAGGCTTGCCGCCGGATTGGTGGCCGCAATCCAGATCGCGCGCAGCTTGCCCGACTCCAGCCCGCGAAACATTTCCACGGCCGTCAGCCCCCGCCGCGGCGAGACTGTTCCTTCTGGAAGTTGCCACAGCTGCTCGATTTCCTGCCGATGCCGCGGATCGTCGACGAACCGATAGCCGGGCAATTGATGAGCCAGCAGACCCGACTCGCGGCCGCCCATGGCATTCGGCTGACCCGTGAGAGAAAACGGCCCAGCCCCCGCCTTGCCGATATTCCCAGTCAGAAGATGAAGATTGATTAACGCGTTGTGCTTTGCGACGCCCGCCGTGCTTTGGCCCAGTCCCATGCAATAAAACGACAGCATCGCCCGCGCACCGGCGATTCGCGCCACCAGTGCATCGAGTGTGGCCGGATCGACATCGACCTCACTCGCCAGCGCCGCGTCGTCACAATCCCGCAATCCCTGCGCAAACTCGGAGAATCCTTCGGTCTTTGAATCCACGAACCCCGCATCAATCTCGCCGGCATCGAGCAGGCGTCGGGCAACTAGGTTGAACAGGGCCACGTCGCTGCCCGGCGCGAGCGGCACGTGCAGGTCGGCTTGTTCCGCCGTCTTCGTCCGCCGCGGATCGATCACGACCACAAACGGCTGTCCGCCTTCATTGGTGCGGCGCGCTTTGATCCGGTCGAATGTGACCGGATGGGCCTCCACCATGTTTGAGCCGATGATCAGCACCAGATCGGCATGGTTGATGTCCTCGTAGCACGTCGGTGGGCCATCCGAACCCAAGCTCGTGACGTAGCCCGCAACCGCCGAAGCCATGCACAGCCGGCTGTTCGAATCGGTGTTGTTCGTTCGCAAGTAGCCCTTGAAGAGCTTCACCGCGAGGTACGTGGCCTCGGTATCGAGTTGGCCGCTGCCGTAGAACGCGACGGCTTCCGGCCCGTGGACGCTGAGAGTTTGCAGCAGGCGCTGTTTAATGAAAGCCAGCGCCTGGTCCCAGCTCGCCGGACGAAAATCGTCGCCGCGGCGCGGACGAATTTGCGGCTGCGTCAACCGGTCGGGCGGATGGATGACCTGCGGCAGCAGCGCGCCCTTCGCGCAAATGCCGCCCAAATTCGCCGCCGCGTCGGCCACTCCTTTGACGCGCAGCACCGTTCCGTAAGCCGCCTCGGCCCACAACCGGCATCCGACGCCGCAATACGGACAAATCGCTTCGCCAATCGTCGCGCGGTGGTCCAATTCGGGCACAGACTTCAACAATTTCACGTGCGCCCGCCCATTTCCGCGTAGGCGAGTTTCTCCGAAACTCGCACAAGAACTTTGCCATTTTCAATTTTCGTGCGATAGCTCGCCACGTCGGCCTTCGCCGGCGCGATCCCTTCGCCGCTACGCACGTCAAACCGCCAGCCATGAAGCGGGCAGGTGACGCAGCCCTCGGCCAACGAACCCTCGGCCAGCGATCCGCCCGCGTGAGGGCAAGCGTTGTCGATCGCATAGACCTCGTCGCCGATCCGAAACAGCGCCACCTCATGAGCACCCAGCTGCACGAACAGACCTTGCCCGTCCACAACGCTCGCCGCGTCCGCCGCCACCGCATACCCATCAGCGTCCATGTGGGGCAGTCTCTCCGAGACTGCCGCATCCGAGTCTTCGCCACGGCGAATCTTCGATCGGAGAGACTCGGCCACTTGTTCCCACCGCGCAAAATGCCGCCGCAGCGCCGCGCACTGCGGGCAATAAACCGGCGGGTCATCGCCCGAATGCCGGAACTGGCAGTTATCGCATTCCCAGATATGCGGCTTGAATTCCTCTTCTTTGGCGGCGGCCGGCTCGCGCCGCGCTAGCTCGTTTCGCCAATAGTCGCTGAACGTCTCGCCCGGCCGATGACGCAAGTAGTACTCGCGGACCACTTCGTCGATCAGTTGCGGCAGTTGGTCGACGTCCACGCCCATCCGATACGGTGACCCCAGTTGCAATCTCCCGGCCACGCCGCCGCCCAGGAATACGTCGAATCCCTCGCGCGTGCCGAGCAAACGTTTGACGCGCACTCCCTTGAGGCCGATATCGGCCGTGTGATGATTTGCACACGCCGACGGGCAGCCGCTCATGTGAATGCGTATGCCGTGCAGCTCGAGCGATCGTTGCCGAAGTTGCTCGATCAGCCGCAGTGCATGGGCCTTCGTTTCAGTCACTGCGATGTTGCAGAACTGTTTCCCCGTGCAGGCGACCATGTTGCGAGTGCGCGAATCGGCGTGGACGCTCAGGTTCCATTGCGCCAATTGAGTGGCCAGTGGGTCGCGAAAGCCTCCGCGCACGTTGAGCACCATGAGTCCTTGCTCCGGCGTGGTCCGCAGTTGGCCATTGCCCCATCGCTCGCTGGCAATCCCCACGCCTTCCAACTGCATCCACGACATCCGCCCCAGCGCCGGACACAACCCCAACGCCCAGCGCTCCATTGAGTCCGAGCGAGCCGGGCCGTCCTCGGCCCCGTTCCCCCGCTTACTAGCCTTCTGCCGAAACCACCCCACCAACTCCTCATACCCACTCGGCGGCGCCAACTCCGCATCACACCGTTCCAGTCGCGCACCAAGCCGCCGCTCCACTTCTTCCAACACGCCGTCCACGCCGATCTTCTCAATCAAAAAATGAAACCGCGCCGCGTCGCGCTTCTCGCGAAGGCCTTGCTCACGAAACAATTCGAGCACCGCTCGCGCTACCCGAGGCGCCTCTTCCGGCGTCACCCACACCGGCAGCGGCC
Organism: Planctomycetota bacterium; assembly: GCA_022614705.1. Classification (GTDB taxonomy): domain Bacteria; phylum Planctomycetota; class Planctomycetia; order Pirellulales; family Lacipirellulaceae; genus JABDGM01. The sequence goes on from JAKEIB010000285.1 coordinate 5,378, forward strand.
GCCCCAACTGCGGCGTCTGCCCCTGCTTGCCGCCGATGAGTACGCGGAACCCAACTCGCTCGCCGTGTGTCGCCGCGAGAAACGACAGGTCTTGTGTCCAGTAGTGAATCGCGTGCTCGGCGCGGCCACATGCTGCAATGTTGAACTTCCGCGGCAAGTCGGCCAGTTCGCGATTGTCGAGAAATATTTTGGTGATTGCGCGACACAGTGGCCGCGTGTCGATGAGCTCGTCTGGATCGACGCCGCTCAGCGGATGGCCGAACACGTTGCGCGCGTTGTCCAGGCCCGTTTGCTTGGCCGTCAGCCCCACCGCTTCGAGCCGCTGCAAAGCGCGCGGCACGTCGTCGATCGCCAGGCCCTGCACTTGGATGTTCGCCCGCGTGGTGATGTCGACGATGCCGTACCCAAGCTCGTACGCGATGCGGGCGATCTCTTTCGCCTGGGTGGACGACAGCTCATTCGCCGTGATGCGAATCCGCAGCATGTAGGTTCCCGGCGTGTCCCGCTTGCGGTAGAACACGCCGTACCATTTCATGCGCTCCAAATCGGGCCCGGGAATGTCCCCCATCGGTGTGTGCGCGCGGGCATGCGCGAGCACGTCGGGCCACACGTCGAATCCGTGTTTTTCGCGTTTCCAGACCTCGACAGGATTGGCCATGCAAGGTTCTCCGCCAGTAGGGGTCGGTGCGTCGCGACAACGTATTGAAGCGCTGCGGACGACGGCCTTCCGCCTGGCGGCAATGGGCTGGCCAATGCGCACGAGGACCGTAATGCGTCCGTCCAAGTGCAACTCGCGTTCCGATTTAGCGCGACTCGCGTAAGTAACCTGTGGAGGACGACTTACGCCCGAACCCGGTTCGCGACGCCAGATCAAGATTGCTTAGAAATTAAGCAGCCATGCAGGGCGCCGGTTCGCTAAGCCGCTAGCGGGTGGGCAGCGGTTTTACATGGTGGTCGTCCTTTCTGGTTCTGGCTAAAGGGGAATTCGCTAAGCCGCAAGCGGCCGGTAAAAAATGAAATGCAGGGCCCTTTGGGGCGGGGATCGGCGTAAGCGCGCACGGCCGACTATGACCAACCGTGGCAGCGGTTGACGGTCGTGAGCACTGACGATTCGATCCTGCTTTCCAACCGCCCCATCGCAAGACTGAGATCCCATGGGGGTCGCCGGGAGCCGTGGCGAGTGCACGCCGCGCTGCCACCTTGCGGCGGCAACCGGCGTGGGTCTACCAACGGTCTGTCCGGCGGCGAGCGCTACGGCAGCTACGACACGGGCGGTCATTTCACGCGTACAATCTAGCATAGTGTACGGATGAATACAAGAGAGGATTTGGCCACCTGCGAATTCGAGTTTTCGCCGCGGCGAATCTTCGATCGGAGAAACTCGTCTACGTGGGTGGCCAAAAATATGTGTTGACAGCGCGAAGACGCAAGCGGGGCGCTAAGCGGCAAGCGGGGGGAGAAGTTCGTCGAGCTCGGCGACGAGGCGCTCGAAGTAGGAGAGGGCCGTTTCCACGGGCGCGGGGCTGGCCATGTCGACGCCCGCGTCGCGCAGCAGGTCTAGTGGCCATTTCGAGCAGCCGCCTTGGAGGAACGACAGGTAGTCGCCAAGCTCTGTCTTGCCGCCGGTCAGCACGCGTTCGCTGAGGGCGATCGCTGCCGACAGGCCAGTGGCGTACTTGTACACGTAAAATGCGCTGTAAAAATGCGGGATCCGCAAGCACTCAAGCTTCAGCTCTTCGTCGACGATGAAATCCGGCCCGAAATAATCGGCGAGCAACTTGCCATGCTCAGTTTTGAGCGTTTCCACCGTGAGCGGTTCGCCCGCTTCGACCAGCGCGTGCGATATTTTTTCGAACTCCGCGAACATCGTCTGGCGAATGATCGTGCCGCGGATCGAGTCAATCTCGCGATTAATGAGATACGCCCGCTCCTTATCGCTCTTCGCGCGCTCGAGCAAGTGCCGGCTCAACAGTTGTTCGTTAAACGTGCTTGCGACCTCCGCCACGAAGATCGTGTAGTTGTACGACTCGTACGGCTGATGCTTGGCCGAGTAATGGCTGTGCATCGAGTGCCCTGCTTCGTGCGCGAGCGTAAAAACGTGGTCCAACACGTCCGGCTGATAATTCATGAGGATGTATGGCCAGCCGTCGTACGAGCCCGAGCTGAATGCGCCGCTGCGCTTACCTTGGTTCGGATAGCGATCGCACCAGCGCCCGTTGAGCCCGTCGGCCAGCACGCTGCAATATCCGTTGCCGAGCGGTTCGAGCGAAGTGACGACCGCGTCGACGGCCTGCTTCCAGGTGTGCCGCGTATCGAGCTCGCTCAGAATCGGCACGTACGTATCGTAATGATGAATGTCGCGCAGCCGCATCTTCTTGCGACGCAATTCGAAATAGCGGTACACGGCCGGCATCTTGCCGCGCACGGCCGCGATGAGATTGTCGTACACGTCGACCGGCACGTTGTCGTGAAACAGCGATGCCTCGCGCACACTGGGATAGCCGCGGGCCTTGGCATAGTACACGTCCTTCTGCACCGAGCTCGAATACGCGGCGGCCAGCGAATTTTCGTGCAGCTTGAACTGATCGTAATACTGATGAAACGCGCGGCGGCGCACGGCCCGGCTGGGTGAGCGCAGGAAGCTGGAAAACGTCGCGTGCGAAAGCTCAACCGACTCGCCCTTCTCGTTGCGGCACATGCCGAATTTCAAATCGGCGTCCGTGAGTTGGCGAAACACGCGCCCCGCCGCGCCCGCCATCTCGTGCTGCATCGCCAGCAGCTTCTCTTCGCCGGGACCGAGCGTGTGCGGCTTGTAGCGAATCAGCCGTTCGAGCTGCAAGCGAAAACGTTGCAACGCTTTGGCCTCCACGTACTCCTTGAGTGTCTTCGCGGACAGCGATAGAATCTCCGGGCGAATAAAACTCGCAGCCTCGGCCGCCAGCGTGGCCGCGTGCTCGTAGCGGCCGAGCATCCGTTGATAACGGCTGTCGGCCATGTCCTCGGTCGTTTTCAGATGGGCGTAGGTGCCCAGCCGCTCGCCCGCGCGATCGAAGTCGCTGTCGAAGGCCAAACACTTGGCAAGGGCCGCCGGGCCGTCGCCGAACGTGCCGCGGAACTTTTCGTAGCGTGGAATCTGTTTTTCCCAGGCGTCAAATGCGCGCTCCCACTCGGCGTCGTTCTTGAACAGGCTGGCGAGGTCCCACGTATCGGCCGCTTTCACCTGGCTGCGCGTGGGAAGTCTTTTGGTTTTAGACATCGTTGAACAGATAGTTGATAGTTGTTAGTTGATAGTGGCAAGTTGAGGTTGCGAATGAACAACTATCCACGAACAACTATCAACGATCCATAACGACTCACCAGCGCACCAGCGCCGTGCCCCAGGACAGGCCGCCGCCGAAGCCGCACATGAGGAGCAAGTCGCCGCGTCCGAAGCGGCCGGCCCGCAGCGCTTCGTCGAGCGCGATCGGGACGCTGCCGGCCGACGTGTTGCCGTACCGATCGATGTGCGTTTCGATCTTGCCGCGATCGATGGCCAGGGCGTCGGCTGCCGCGTCGAGAATGCGAATGTTCGCCTGGTGCAACAGCCACAGCTTCACGTCCGAGGTCTTGCAATTGGCGGCGTCGAGCACCTGGCGCGTCGAATCTTCCAACAATCGCACGGCCCATTTGAATACGGGCCGGCCGTCCATCTTTACAAAGAACGTCGACGGATCGGTACCGCGGCCGTTGAGCGGCGCCCTAGAGCCGCCGCCGGGCCGCACCAAAAGCTGCTCGCCCGAACCGTCGGCGCCCAGCGTGTAGGAAACGAGCCCTTGCTCCTGGCTGCCTTTGCGGAGCAGCACCGCGCCCGCGCCGTCGCCGAACAGGGGATACGTTTTCTTATCGTCGGGGTTCATCACGCGGCTATTCGTATCGGCGCCGATCACCAGCGCGCACTTGCTCGAGCCCGTGGCCACGAATTGCATCCCGGTCACCAGCGCGTACATGAACCCCGCGCAGGCGGCCGACAAGTCCATCGCCGCGCAATTCAGCTTGAGTCGATCCTGTACGGCGGCGGCCGTGGCGGGCAGCAAGTAGTCGGGCGACAGCGTGGCCAGCACGACGAGGTCGATGTCGCCGCGATCGACGCCGGCCGCTTTGATCGCGCGCTCGGCCGCCGCCACCGCCATGTCGCTCGTTGAAATCTCGGGCGGCGCGTGGCGGCGTTCGCGAATGCCCGTGCGCTGGATGATCCAATCGGCGTCGCAACCGAGCGACGCGAGCGCTTCGTTGGTGACGACGTTGTCGGGCACGAAACTCCCGGTGCCGACGATCGCGACGCCGGTCAATCGCCGCAGCGGCGAGCGCGTGGGAATCAATAATTCGGCGTCACTCATGGAAGACTTCGCAATTGCTGACCTGCAAAACGTCGCTGACTTCGCCAGAATTCAGCCCGGCACTATCTGAATTCTTGCGAATTCAGCTACGGGGTCAAACGGCGACTCAGCCAGATTAAAGTGCTATCAACTTTTGGGCAAGGCCGATGCGCAGGTAGCGATACCCATTGTGGTGTCACCCCGAGGTCCGCCGAGGCGTGCACGTAGATTCCTCGGCAGACCTCGGAATGACAAGGGGTTACGGCCGCAGTCGGTATCACTACCCATGTTTGCCGAACACATTACTTCTCCTTCGCCTTGCCGGCCGGCCGCACTTCGCTGCCGGTTCGGCCGGTCAGCGTGTCGCCCAAGGCGGCGCGGGCCCGTTCGGCATGCCGCTGGAGCCGGGCCACGACGAGCGGATGCGACGCCGCGACGTCGGTCGTTTCGCCGACGTCGTTCTTCAGATCGTACAGCGCCTGGCTTGTTTTCAATTGCGTGTATTGGGTAGGAACTCCGTCGTGTCCGCCAGGTTTGCCGTCGAGACTGCGATACTCGTGCGGAAAGACAAGCTTCCACTGGTGGTCGCGCACGGCGCGCAGCTCGCGCCCGTAGTAGCAATAAAACGCTTCATGCGGACTCTTCGCGCCTTCGTCGCCCGCCATGAGCGGCCAGATATCTTTGCCGTCGATTGCGCGATCGGCGGGCACCTCCGCGCCGATGAGTCGCGCGATCGTGGGAAACAGATCCATCGTCACCGCAAGCTCGTCGCACTTGGTATCGGCGGGAATCTTGCCGGGCCAGCGCATCACGCACGGCACGCGATAACCGCCTTCCCACATCGTTCCCTTGCCTTCGCGCAGCGGGCCGGCAGAGCCCGCGTGATTGCCGTAGTTGAGCCACGGTCCGTTGTCGGATGCGAAGACGACAAGCGTATCGTTGTCCAGGTTATTGCGGCGGATCGCATCCAGAATCTGGCCGACGGACCAGTCGACTTCCATCACGACGTCGCCGAACAAACCGGCGCCGCTTTTGCCGCGAAACTTGTCCGACACGTGCAGCGGCACGTGCACCATCGAATGCGGCACGTACAGCAGGAACGGCCGCGACTTGTTGCGGTCGATGAAGTCACGGCATGCTCCGTGTACTGCGTGGTGAGTTGCGTCTGGTCGTGGCTATCGACAATCGGGTCCACCACTTCGTTGTTCTCGATCAGCGGCAACTCGGGGTAACCTTCCTTTTTCGTGCGACCGAGTTGCGGCGAGGACGCCAGCTCCGGATGCCGGGGCCACATGTCGTTGGAGTACGGCAGGCCGAAGTATTCATCGAAGCCGTGTTGCAGCGGCAGGAATTTCCTGCGATGCCCGAGATGCCATTTGCCAAAGATCGCGGTGGCGTAGCCGCGCGACTTGCACAACTCGGCCAGCGTGGTTTCCTTGGCATTGATGCCTTCACGAGCCATGGGCCCGAGCGCACCGAGGATACTCACGCGCTCCGGATAGCAGCCGGTCATGAGGGCGACGCGCGACGCCGAGCAAACGGCCGTGGCGGCGTGGAAGTCGGTGAAGATCCGGCCATCGCGAGCCATGCGATCGAGGTTCGGCGTTTTGTAAGCCGTCGCGCCGAACGGGCCGATGTCGGCGTAGCCCAAGTCGTCGATGAAGATGATGACGATATTTGGTGGCCGCGTTGGGTCGAGTTCGCGTGCGTCTTTTGCAAAGCAGGAATTCGTGGTAGACGCCGCAATGAAAAGTGCCGCAATCAAAACGAAAACGGGCGCGGGCCGCGTGGCGTTCGTCATCGGTGTACCTCAACGGAGTCGAGCCTAACAGCCCGTTGAAAAATGTTGTAGCCGGGGTCTGTGACCCCGGAATCCTCGACGAAAAGCCGGCCTCACAGAGGCCAGCCACAGTTTTTCAACGGACTGCTA
>JAKEIB010000286.1 GCA_022614705.1 Planctomycetota bacterium
ACGTCGAATAGGCGCCTACGCTCATGGCGCGCGCCTTGTCCCATGATATTATGTACTTGTCCAGGCCAATGTTGCAGATTTATTGCGATGGGCCATATCGCGGCCGCATTGGAATTTACAAATTGCTGCTGGAACTCGATTTCACCGCCGACGACAACAATCTCGCCGTCGTTATCCAGGCCAACGCCGCCGGTAGCGCCGCCGTTGACGACCATCCGGTCGCCCGCGCCCACCTCGAATCGGCCCGTTGTGCTGTTGCCGATCGTCATTTCATTATCGATGTGACCCGTGCCAATGATCGCCCCGTTGTTGGTGAGGGACTCGGTGCGGAGCCGGCCGTTGTAAAGCTCGACGCGGCCGAAGAGCCCCACGTTAAACAGGTCTGTGCCGGTAATCGCGTCATTGGTCCCAATGACATACCCCTCGTCCTCGATAATCAAGACTCCGGTTCCACTGACACCGATGGTGCTGTCGTCTCCCATGCGGAGCATCGATCCCAGCCCATTGACGATGACCGTGCCCAGGCTGTCGGCGACGTTGCCGATGATCAAATCGCCGGCGCCGGGGTTGGCCGCGAAGTCGACGTTGACGATCGCGCCGTTGAGTATCTCCAAGCGTCCGGTGCCCGCGTCGCCGACCATCAAGCTCGTCGTCGTCCACGTGCTTGCGGTACCGGTAAAATCCGTCACGCTCACCAGTCCGATGCCATTCACCAAATCGCCAATGATAGCGACGTCCGACGCCAGCGAGCTACCAGCGTTGATCGTCAGCCGTCCAATGTCGTTGATGCCAATGATTGGGTCCTGGCCCGCTGCCGTCCCTGAGGTACTACCGCTAACGGTGACAGCTGCGCACGCGGGGCGGCAGATCGGCGCGACGAGCGACAGCAAGAGCGACAAATGGAACAGGTTCGATGACCATATTTTCCGCGACATGATGCGTTCCTCAAGCGAAGTCCGCTGTCCGAGATTCAAGCCAGTAAATCGCAGCGTGTGTCCGCAATCTCGGCTGATTGCATACCCGATTTCTCTTCGTTTCATCGTGACCGTTCGCAGGGGAGAAGTCAACTTAATTCGGCCGCTGCGGCGACGAGTCGCCCCTATGCGGCCAACGGAGCGAAAAATCACGACACGATCAAAAAGGCGCTTAGCTTCGCGCCAATGCGCGGCGGCGGTTGTTGGTGGCCGGCGGCGGCGCGGGTCGTGCGGCGGCGCCCAGTAACCGAAAGTTACCGGGACCCAACACTTCGTCGACGCGGCGGCGCAGTTCGGGGTCGATCGTGACGCACGCCTTCGCGTCGATTGTTGCCCAGCCGCCGTCGGCCATTTCGAGCCGCAGGCGCAGCGGCTTGTTGCCGGGGTAGCCGCGCACGATTTCGCGCAGCGTCGTGAGCGCGTCGATGCCGTGCACGTCTTCACGAATGCGGATCAGCACGCCGCTGGTGAAGCGCGCCGACAGGTCTTCGAGCGGAATCAACTCTTGCACGATGAGGTTCACTTCATCGACGCCGGGCCGCTTGTCGACCGTCGCCCGCAATGCCAGAATTGCGTCGGCACGCACGAATTGGCCGAACTCGGCAAATTGCTCGGGCCAGATGATGCAGCGCACGATGCCCTCGAGGTCTTCCAAATCCCACATGGCATACTTCGTGTTCGTGCTGCCGGGGCGCGGGTTCTTCGTGTGCGAGAATTTTACCGCCGCCAGCATGCCGCCAACGAACACTTCGCTGCGCGGGTCGAGCTTCGTGAGCGCCGAGCTCATGTGCGTGCAGTACATGCGGAGCGTCGCCTCATGTTCGGCCAACGGATGGCTGGTGAGATAGAAGCCGAGCACTTCCTTTTCCATTGCAAGCCGCTCTTTCTCGCCGAATTCGGCGATGTCGGGCAACGCGCTGTTGGCCGCCGACGTGGGTTCGTCCTCCGCTTCTTGGAACAATCCGCGCTGTCCGCTGCGACGATCGGCGAGCACAGCCGCGCCGCACTGCATGGCCCGGTCGATCGCGGCCATGAATTGCGACCGCTTCGCGCCGAGCGAATCGAGCGCGCCGGCTTTCACCAGCGTTTCAATCGTCGCGCGACCGCAGGCCTGCGGATCGATCCGCTCGCAGAAGTCGAACAGGCTGACGAACGGTCCGCCGGCGCGACGCGCGGCGACGATCGCCTCCGACGCGCCGCTGCCACAGCCTTTGATCGCGCTGAGGCCGAAGAGAATCTTACCGTCTGCCACAGGAAACGGGGACAGTCCCCTTGAGGATAGGGGGACAGTCCCCGTTTCCTTCCCCGCGACCGCGAAGTCAACTTCCGAGCGATTCACGTCGGGCGGCACGACCTCGACGTGCATCCGCTGACAATCTTCGAGATGCTCGACGAGCGAATCCTTGCTCTTGAAGTTGCGGCCCGGAATGTCGCCCGACAACAGCGCGGCCATGAACTCGACCGGGTAGTGCGCCTTGAGATACGCCGTCTGATACGCGATCAGGGCGTAGGCCGTGCTGTGCGACTTGTTGAAGCCGTAACCGGCGAACTTTTCGATCTGGCTGAACAGTTCCTCGGCCTTCTTCTTTTCCAGTCCTCGCTCGCGCGCGCCGTCGATGAACTGCTCGCGGAACTTGGCGATCATGGACAGCTTCTTTTTGCTGATCGCCTTGATGCAGGTGTAGGCGTCGGCCAGCTCGATGCCGCCGACCAGGTTGAGAATCCGCATCACCTGCTCTTGGAACACCATCACACCGTGCGTTTCCTCGAGCACCTGTTTCATGAGCGCGTGCGGATAGTAGGCCATCTTGCGGCCGTGCTTCACTTCGATGTACTCGTCGACCATGCCGCCTTCGAGCGGGCCGGGGCGATACAGGGCGTTGGTGGCGATGATGTCGCGGAAGTGGTCGGGCTTCATGCGCTGCAACAGGTCGCGAATGCCGCCGCTTTCGAGCTGGAAAATGCCTTTCGTCTCGCCGCGGCAGAGCAGGGCGAACGTTTCGCCGTCGTCGAGCGGGAAATGTTGCGGATCAATGCGCTCGCCGCGCGACAGCTCGATGAGCGCAACCGCCTTGGCGAGGATCGTGAGGTTGCGCAGGCCGAGGAAATCCATCTTCAACAGGCCGGCGCGCTCGACGTCGCCCATCGCCCATTGCGTGATGACTTCCGTCTTGCCTTTGACGTATTGCAGCGGCACGTATTGTTCGACGGGCCGCTCGGCGATGACGACGGCCGCCGCGTGCGTGCCGACGTTGCGCGCCAGGCCTTCGATCTTCATCGCCAGATCGATGAGCTCGCGGATTTCGCCGTCGCAGCTGTACGTCTTGTTGAGCTCGTCGCTCTGTTTGAGGGCGTCTTCAAGCGTGATCCCGAGTTGATCGGGCACCATCGCGACGATTTGGTCGACGCGGAAGATGGGCATACCAAGCGTGCGGCCGACATCGCGAATCGCCGCCCGCGCGGCCAGCGTACCGAACGTGCCGATCTGGGCGACGTTCGCTTCGCCGTATTTGTCCTTCACGTATTGGATGACTTCGCCGCGTCGATCTTTGCAGAAATCGATGTCGATATCGGGCGCTTCACGACGGTTCTCGTCGAGGAATCTCTCGAACAACAGGCCGTAGTGCAGCGGGCACACGTGACTGATCTTGAGCGCGTAGCACACCAGCGACCCGACGCCCGAGCCGCGCGCCGTGCAGGGAATGTTGCGCTCCGCCGCGTAGCGCACAAAGTCCCACACGATGAGGAAGTAGTCGGGGAAGCCAAGTTTTTCGATGACGTCCAGCTCGCGATCGAGACGACTTCGCACGTCGTCGCTGAACTGGCCCGACTGCGGATCGCCGTTCTGCCAGCGGCGCGGATCGTTGGCGTAGCGCTCGCGCAGGCCCGCTTCGCACAACTCGCGCAGATACTCGCTGGTCGTCTTCGCGGCGGGCGGAGTGAAGGTTGGAAAATGTCGCCGACCCAATTCCAATTGCAGATCGATGCCGTCGGCAATTTGCTGACTGCGGGCGACAGCGTCTACCAAGCCGGGGAACGCCGCGTACATCTCCTCGGGACTACGCACGTAGAACTGGTCGCCTTCCATGCGCATGCGATTGGTGTCGGTGCGAAATTTGCCCGTGTTGATGCACAGGAGCACGTCCTGAGCGACGGCGTCCTCGCGGCGGACGTAGTGCGCATCGCTCGTGGCCACGAGCGGCAGACCCATGCGCTTCGCCAAATCAACGGAAAGTTCCATCGCCTGTCGTTGCACGTCGAGGCCATTGTTTTGAATCTCAATGAAGTAGTGGTCGCCGAACACGCGATGGAACCACGCCGCATGTTCGCTGCCGCGCGCGAATGCTTCGTCGGCCGTGCTGCCGCTGAGCAGCGTGCGGCTCAGTTCGCCGGAGACACAGCCGCTTAAGCAAATAATGCCTTCGCGATACGTCTCCAAAAGCTCGCGATCAATTCGCGGCTTGTGATAGAAGCCCTCCAGAAACGCCTTGCTGGAAAGTTGCATCAGGTTTTCAAACCCAATCCGATTCGCGGCCAAGAGCGTAAGGTGATAGCTTGTTTCACCCTTCGCGCCCGCGCTGCGATCGAACCGGCTGCCCGGCGCGACGTACGCTTCGTAGCCGATGATCGGGTTAATGCCCTGGTCGCGGCACGTCGTGTAGAACTCGAGCGCGCCGTACAGGTTGCCATGGTCGGTGATCGCCAGCGCGTTCATGCCCAGCTCTTTGGCCCGCGCGACCATCGCGTCGATCGGGCTGGCGCCGTCCAAGAGACTGTAATGGCTATGGCAATGCAGGTGAACAAACGGCGGCGTGGTCACGGATCCCTCCTGGAAAATTCAATTCGCCCTCATTGTAGCGGCGCGACGCGGTTGTTGTCACGTTGCCGCCTTGGGGCTGTGCAATGTCGGACTTGGCGAAACGTGGTACAATAGAATAACTTAGACCGTAATCGACCAAACTGAATGGAGCATCGCAATGACACTCCACGGACATATTCAAAACGGCACGATTGTCTTAGACGAGAACACCGCCCTACCTGAGGGCGCGGCCGTGCAAGTTCAGATCGTGTTTCCACCAAAGCCAGATACGACCGGCGAACTTCCGACGCTTGCCGAGACACTCAAGGACTTCATTGGCGTCCTTGAAGATTTGCCTGAGGACGCGGCAACGAATCACGATCATTATCTCTACGGCACGCCAAAGAAGTCATGACGGCGATTTTCGCGGATACGCACTTCTATGTGGCGTTGCTCAGCCGCCGCGACAAGCGCCATAAGGTGGCGCGGGACTGAGCATCCCAGGGGCGGTCCCCGCTTGTGACGACGGAGTTCGTGCTCCTGGAGGTTGCAAACTTTTGTCGATCACCGAGAGATCGGCAAAGATTTGCCGCTTTCGCCGAGGCGCTCAAAACTAATCCTCTCACCACCATTATTCCCTGCGACTCAATCTGGTTTCAGCGCGGTCTCGATCGTTTCGCGTCACGGTTAGACAAGGAATGGTCGCTGACGGACTGCATTTCCTTCGTCGTAATGGAGCAACATCGAATGGCCGAAGCACTGACCGAGGATCATCACTTTGCGCAAGCCGGATTCAAAGTCTTGCTATAGCTTGTCGCTGCGTGGCGTGACCTCAATCTATTCCGCGCTGGGCTCGCCGATTTTGCGCAGGTACTCGGCCAATTGTGCTTGAAGGTCGAGCATCATTTGCCATTGGATGAGTTCAAGCTTAATCTGCGTTGCGTCTTCGGGCATCGAGGCCGATTGCACGAGCGTACGGCTTTGCAGGTGGAGGTACTCAAAGATTTCTGAAAGCTGCGCTGCCTGCCCGGGGCTGAGGCCGTCGGGCAGTTCCGGCGGAACGGGGATGTGCAGCGTGCTGTGCAGGCTGTCCGAGGCGCCCCAGCGGAGCTCGAAGTCGGCCGATTCGGCCTCCAAGTGTTTCGACAACTTCGACGCGTCGAGATCGCCGGTCATCTCCAGGCCGTTTTCGCGCAGCTCGTCGAGCCGGCCGACGATTTGATCGCGCGTGCCGTAGAGCAGCACGCTGCGGCCGACGGCGATCACGTCGCCGTAGCGGAGGATGCGGAGCTGCACGTCTTCGCCGTTGACGCGCGTGCCGTTGGTGCTCTCCAGATCCGTGAGCACGAGTTTGCCGTCATCTTCCTGAATCTTGATGTGGTAGCGGCTGATCCGTTCGTCGTTGAGCTGAACGGTGTTGCCTTCCTCGCGGCCGATCGTCACCGGCGTGGGCAAGTGTTTGTATTCTCGTCCGCGATCGGCCCCGTCCAAAACTCGCAATGTCACGTCAGCCATCGATAGTATCACACCGAATAAGAAAGTCGACAAAGGACCGTCGAAATCAGGCGAACGAGAAGGAAACTGAAGCGACCTTCATTTTGCACTAAACAGGGTGGCGCGGCAACCGTTTGTGTAGTCGTCTCGCTCCGCGAGACGAATTTCCTCTCGCGGAGCGAGAGGACTACTTTTAGTGCCGAAAGTGGCGGCGGGCGGTGAAGATCATCGGCAGCCCGTGCTTGTTGCACGCGGCCATGACTTCGTCGTCGCGGCGCGAGCCGCCCGGCTGGATAACGGCGGCAACGCCGGCGGCGGCCGCTTGATGGATCGAATCGTCGAAGGGGAAGAACGCGTCGGAGGCGAGCGCGGCGCCGCGAGCGCGGTCGCCCGCTTTCTTGATGGCGATTTCCACCGCGTCCACGCGGCTCATCTGGCCGGCGCCCACGCCGACGAGCGACTGGTCCTTCCCAAGCACGATGGCGTTCGACTTCACGTGCCGGCACACGGCCCAGGCAAATCGCAGGTCGGCAAGTTGCGTATCATTCGGTTTTGTTTCGGTGACGACTTTCCATTGCGATTCGTCATCAGGCAAGTCGTCGGCGGTTTGGCACAGCATGCCGCCGCTGATTTGGCGCAACTCGAGAGCGCCGCGGCCAGGCTCAATTGCGCCGACTTTCAGCAGCCGCACGTTGGCTTTCCACTTCGGTTTTGTTGTGAGAATCTCCAACGCTTCGGGCGTGAAATCGGGCGCGATGATGGCTTCGACGAAGCGATCCGGCTCGGCGAGAAACGTGGCAGTCGCTGCGTCCACTGGCGCGTTGAAACCGAGCACGGAACCGAACGCGCTCAACGGGTCACCTTCCCACGCGCGGCGCATCGCCTCGCCGATCGTGGTGGCTGTTGCGGCGCCGCACGGATTATTGTGCTTAAGCACCGCGACGCCGGGCACGGGCAGCGAGCGGGCGATCGAGAACGCGCTGTCGAGGTCGAGCAGGTTGTTGTACGACAACTCTTTGCCGTGCAGCTTCTGGGCTTCGACAAGCGAACCGAGCACCGACCAAGGCAGCGCGTAGAGCGTGGCTGGCTGATGGGGGTTTTCACCGTAACGAAGTTCCTCCTTGATGCGCAGCGACACGGCAAAGTGATCCGGGAACTCGGCCCGATGTCCACTGGCGGCGAAAGCATCGGCCTGTGTTTTCGCTCGAAGATTTGCAAAGTAAACGGCGATCGCCGTGTCGTATGCCGACGTGTGCAAGAATGCCGCCGATGCCAGCTCGCGTCGCAGCTCCGGCGTCGTTACCCCAATGGTCCGCACTTGATCGAGAATGCGATCGTACTGCGAGGGACGTGATGCGATCGTCACGAATGTGTGATTCTTGGCAGCGGCGCGGATCAGCGTCGGTCCGCCAATGTCAATCTGCTCGATTGCTTCGTCGATCGTAACGTCGCCCTTCGCGATGGTTTGTTGGAACGGATAGAGGTTCACGATCACGAGCTCGAACGGCACGATGCCTTGTTCGGCGATGGCCAGCATGTCGGCCGGGTTGTCGCGGCGGCAGAGGATGCCGCCGTGGATTTTGGGGTGCAGCGTCTTGATTCGGCCGTCCATCATTTCGGGGAAGCCGGTGTAGGCGGCCACTTCGCGGACCGGGATACCGGCCTGTTCGAGATGCCGTCGCGACCCGCCGCTGGCGTAAATTTCCACGCCGGCCGCCACGAGCGCCTGGGCGAACTCGGTGAGGCCCGTTTTATCGCTGACGCTAACCAGGGCTCGTTCGATTTTGGGAGACATTGACATTGTCAGTTCTGGCACAACCCCCGGTCTCGCGGGCCGCTTTTCGCTGGTTTTCAAAAAACTTGCTCCCTGACGAACCAATCCGGCCGGCCGCTCGTATTCAGTCGTAGGCAAACAGCCCCAGGCGACCGTGGCACCCCGCACCCTCCAAGCCACGGTTGCCCGTGCTTCGTTTGGCCCGCGGTCAGGGATCGCGGGCCACGATAGCACCTCCCGCCGTCCCTTTCAACGCTCGGCCCGGGCCACCGTCCCCCCTCAACCCGGCGCTGACGAATGTAAAGGGACGGCGTTTTTTTGCGCGCGGTTCAATCCCTGCTGACTCTGTAAAACAAGAACAATTCTCACGCCAAGGCGCAAAGGCGCAAAGTTTGGCAATACAACTTGCATCGCCATGCCTTAGTTTTTGAACAGGAGAAAACAGAGAGAACGGAGTGCCCGAATACTCCGTTTCCTCTGTTTCCTCCTGTTCACAATGAATTGCTTTTCGTGCTCGTTTCTTTGCGCCTTCGCGCCTTTGCGTGAGAAAATCTTGACCGAACTCGTTCGACTTTTGTTGTTTTCCTGGCTGCTGTCGCCAAACCGTGTGCGACGGTTTTGCGTAGTCTTAGGTGACGGTGCTGGGAAGCGCGTTGCCCGACAGTGCGACGCGGTTTTTGGATCTTCAAAACTTAATCGGCGTCGGAGACGCCTCCCACATCCGGGTTCGGTATTCTTTGTTGGCCGGCTCTACGACGGACTGGCATCTCACGGCACGACGCCACGACGAATTGCCTCACTGCGCGAGACGCACGGACGCAACTGCGACAACGGTGCATGGTCGCGTTTCTGCCAAGTTGCTTGACATTGCACCAATGGCGCTACATGATCGGTTATACCGCTTGTCCTGAGTGAGCGGCAATCATCCGCACTCTGTTCAACGGTCATAACCCACTCAGCTGTGTCGAACGGCAAAGTCGTGGCGGGCGATTTTGTCGTCGCTCTACGGGCAATCGGCGCAGCGTAGACGCGGTTGGCGCGGCCTGTAACGGGACTTCCGTTGCGGGCGACAAACTGTCGGCGAAAAGCGCCATCCCCATTTTTGACCGCGCCCAGTTCGTGTTCTATATTCTGTTGGCCACAAGCTACAGAGCACTCGGAAGGCCCCGCGTGCAGCTTGGAACCCGGCGGGCGCCGCACCTTGAGAGACGGTACGATTTTATGCCACAGCGGGTTCCAGCTTTCTCGCGTTTCTTTGTCCGGGCCTTTGTTCTGGGCGCGCTGGCGGTTCAGGCCGCGACGCTTTCCGCCCAAACGTTTGTTCCACCCACATTGCCATCGGCAACGGCCACGGAGCGCGTCTCCATTGCCGCCGAGGCGCTGCCCGCGGTCATTAGCGGCTTGTTGGAAAAAGGTCGTTCGCTGGAAATCACCGGGCGCTGGGCCGACGCATTGAGCCTTTACGAGGAAGCGCTTCACGAACATCCCCAGGAACGGGAACTGCAAGCCCGTTTTGACGTCGCTCGGCTGCACTACAGTCTCGAGCAGCGCTACGACGACCGCAGCTTCCGCGAATCGCTCCGCACGCTTCGCCCGCAGCAAGCGCTGGATCAATACAGCGACCTTTTGAGCAAGATTGAAGCCCATTACTTCACTACACCGCCGTGGCAGGACATCAGCCGCCGCGGCGCTTCGGCGATGGATATCGCCCTGGCGAATGAAGAGTTTTTGCGGAACCAGGGGATTCGCGTGCGAGGTCAGCAGATCGAGCAGTTGCGGGCCGAATTGTCGCGGCTTCCGAGCCGCTATTCGATTCGTTCGGCCCGGGATGCGGCGTCGGTCGCCAGCCAATCGGCGCGGATCGCGCGGCAACGCATCGGGTTGAGCGAAACGGCCACGCTGCTGGAGTTCACGGCGGCGGCGGCCGGCGGGCTGGATCATTACTCGGCTTTCCTCACCGCGGATCAGCTCCGCGACATTTACTCGCAGATCGAAGGCAACTTTGTCGGCCTGGGCGTGGAGCTGAAGGCCGACAACGGCGCGCTGTTGATCGTGGACGTAATTCCTCGCAGCCCGGCCGAACAGGCCGGCATTCGCGACGGCGATCGCATCACGGCGGTGGACGGCCAGCCGACGCAGGCGCTGTCGACCGACCAGGCCGCGTCGCTGCTGACAGGCGCGGAGGGCAGCATGGTGCGTGTAACGGTTGTGTCGCCTGGCCAAGCGCCGCGCGACCTGACGGTTCGCCGCGCGAGCGTTGAGGTGCCGAGCCTGGAAGACGTAAAACTTTTGGACGCGGCCACGGGCGTGGCCTACGTTCGCATCCCCGCGTTCCAGAAGACCACGGCGACCGATCTCGAAGAAGCGCTGTGGGACCTGCACCGGCAGGGAATGCGAAGTCTGATTATCGACCTGCGCGGCAACCCGGGCGGGCTGCTCACGGCGAGCGTCGAGGTGGCCGACAAGTTCATTGCCGACGGCGGCATTGTTTCGACCCGTGGCCGCAGTGAGCAAGAAAACTTCAGCTACCGTGCTCATCGTCCTGGCACTTGGCGCGTGCCGCTGGTGGTGCTCATCGACGGCGACAGCGCGAGCGCGAGCGAAATCTTCGCCGGCGCGATTCAAGACTCGGGCCGCGGCAAGGTCGTTGGCACTCGTTCGTATGGCAAAGGCTCGGTGCAAGGCATTTTCCCTCTGGGTAAAAGTGGCGCCGGCGCGCGGCTTACGACGGCTCGATTTTTCTCCCCACTCGGCCATCCGATCAGCAATGTCGGAATAACGCCCGACGTCGACACGCGTCGTGCTACGACGATGGCTTCGGGAGAGCAGGCAAACGGCCCTCATCTGGTGGCGTATGGGCCGAAGGACGCCGACGATCGCAGCGCGACGAACATCGACGCCGCGGCCAACAACGGCACCGCGGTGACCGTCCACAACATCGGCGCGGAGCGCGACGAAGTGCTCGATATCGCGGTTGAAGTCGTGCGGGCGGAGCCGGTGGCGGCGTTGTAACGGGCGTCGCGGCAGGATTGCGGATGCGGATTGATTAGCCGCGGTCGCAACGGGTCGCCGGGTGTATTGTTTTCTCCTTTCAAACGCGCTCCGCTTCGGCAACCTCCGCGTCGCGGCTAAACGAGTGTTCTCGTGGTTTCCTCAAAAAATGAAATGCAGGGCCCTTAGGGGCGGGGACCGGCGGCGGCTGCGCACGGCCGACTATGACAACCGTGCGCAGTCCCGTTCGATCCTGCTGTCCAACCGCGGGGCGCAATACTGAGATCCCATGGGGGTCGCCGGCAGCCGCGGCGAGTGGGCGCGTCTCTTCCTGCATCACCCAGGAAGTCGTCACCGGTCTACCGACGGACTGTCCGGCGGCGAGCGCTACGGCAGCTACGCCCCGGCGGTCATTTCACGCGTGTCAGTCTAGCGTAGTGTACGGATGAATACAACAGAAGATTTGGCCACCTGAGAATTCGAGTTTTCGCCGCGGCGAATCTTCGATCGGAGAAACTCGTCTACGTAGGTGGCCAATAATAGGGATTGACGCGCTAAGCCGCGAGCGGCCGATGTGGTTACAATCGGCGGCCGCGGTGGAGTTGGATGGGGGAGCCGGTGGCGACGATCGCGCTGGATGGGGACTGATTCAAATATTCGGCGAGGGGCGTCGTGTAGGTGGCGGGGAGGTCGCAGTCCCAAGTGACGTTGTCGGCGGGGGCAACTTGCCAGGGGTCGTGGGTGACGCGGTACTCGCGCGTCGTGCCGTCGCGTGCGCGGACGTAGCCCCAGTAGTGTTCGACGAAAAATTCTTCGAGCGAGTTGCGGGCGGGCAGCGCGAGCGGGGCGGCGACTCGGGCGGCGAGGCGGTTCCAGCGGTGGTGTGGCTGGCCTCTGGGAGGCCGGCCTCGGAGAGGCCAGCTACAGTTGGAGCGCCAGGCGTATTCGAGGGTGTCGCCGGGGGCGAGTATTGGGCCGGATACTTGGAGTGTGCTGCGCATGGGACGGGTGATGTAGTTTTCGTTGTAGAGCCAGTTGGCGGTGTAGGCCACGGCGCGCCGCGGGGCGATCTCGCGGACGAAGACGACGCCGCGGCGCGTTTCGTCGCCAACTTGGCGGCGCACGTAGTAGCGCAGGTTGATTTCGGGAAAGCTGGTGTGGCCGGGGACGGGCAGGCCAAAGAAGCGGACGGCATGAAAGCGGAAGCCGACGACGCTGATGTAGGCCTGGCCGTCGTGGAGGTCGGGTTCGGTGCCGGGCGGTGCGAGCGTTTCGATGGCGTTTACTGGGACGGGGAAGTTGAGCAGGAGCAGCTCGGTCCAGCGGGCGGTGAGAAGGGGGCGTTCGGGCATGGTATGTTAGCCTTTCGAGGCTGACCTTGCGCCGGGCACGTCACACTTGAAGCCAAACGTACTTGAGTTATCGGCGCAGAAAGTGTCAGGCTAGAAAGCCTAACGTACGGTCGGTTGACCATCATTGCCGTGTGGTCGATACTCGGAAGGTACTTTGAAACCCAGTATTTATGGAAGGACGTGCGCTATGGCGCCCGAGGATGACGACGATTTGTATGATGAGGAATTCGACTTCGTCGATGACGACGAGGACGAGGACCGGAGCGATTTCGAGGAGGAAGCGGCCGCGCCGGCGGAGGAAGACAGCGGACTGGAAGAGCCGCCGGGCGAGGAGCAGGCGGATGAGCCGGTGGACGAATACGGCCGGCCGGAGCCGGCGGCGAATTATGTCGTCCACGTGTACGAGCACAAAAAATTCAAGCGGACGATCGATCGCCCGTTCACGCCGGAGGACGCCGAGGCGTTTGCCACGGAATACAACCGCACGTCGAAGTCGTACGGGCGGTTTGCGGTGACGGGGAAGAATGATGCCAAGCCGAAGAAGTCGCTGGATTAGCTCTGGTTTTGTGGGGAACGGATGAACCACGAAGGCACGAAGAGCACGAAGAAAGAATGGTGGAATTATCTTGCGCGGGTGGTGAGTTTACTTCTGCTCGCGGCCGAGGCGTTCACTACCACGGGCGCGCGGGCCGAACTACCGACAGAAATCCGGGTTGTCACGTACAACATCCATCATGGGGAAGGCGTCGATCGCGAATTTGATTTGAAGCGGATTGCGAATCTGCTGCTGCCGGTGGAGCCGCATGTTGTCGCGCTGCAGGAGGTAGATCAGGGGACGCGCCGCGCGGGGGGCGTCGATCAGCCGGCGGAGCTGGCGAAGCTGACGGGCATGGAAGTCGTGTTCGGGCGGAACATCGATTACGACGGCGGCGGGTACGGCACGGCCGTTCTCACCAAGCTGCCGGTGCGGTCGCACGAGAGCGTGAAGCTGAAATCGTTCTATCCGCCGTCGGAGACAAACCCGGAGCAGCGCGGCGTGCAAGTGTTGGAGCTCGGAGAGAAGGACGGACCAGGGCTGCTGTTCTTGAACACTCACCTCGATTACAGGCCGCCGGATGAGGAGCGGATGTCGTCGGCGAAGACGATCAATGAATTGGTCGCCAAGCGTAGCGATGTGCCGGCGATTCTGGCGGGGGACCTCAACGCCAGGCCGGAGAGCGCGCCGAGTGCGGAATTGAAGAAGGAGTGGAAGATTGTGGGGGAGGGCGGAAGGGGGAAGGCGGAAGGGGGAGGGGCGAAGACGCAAGCGTCGAGCGGTGCGCAGCCGTTGTTGACGTTTCCGGCAGAGAAGCCGGATCGGTGGATTGATTACGTGTTGGTGCGGCCGGCCGAAAAATGGGAAGTCGTCGAGGTGCGCGTGTTGGAGGAGGCAGTGGCGTCGGATCACCGTCCGCTGCTGGCGGTGCTGCGGCGGAAGCCTTAGCAAGGGGAAGTGGCATGCGAATCATCTCGCTATTGCCGAGTGCGACGGAAATCGTTTGTCAGCTCGGTCTGGCGGAAGATTTGGTGGGAGTCACGCACGAATGCGACTATCCCGAGCGAGTGCGGCATCTGCCAAAGGTGACACGATCGTTCATTCCGCAGGACGCGAATAGTGCGGAAATCGACGGGCTGGTCCGCGACCGCGTGAAGAACGAGCGGGCGCTCTATTCGCTCGACGTGGCAGCCGTATCGGCGCTGCGGCCGGATTTGATCGTGACGCAGGCCTTATGCGCTGTGTGCGCCGTTGCCGAGCGAGAAGTGCGAGACGCGGTGTACACGTTGCCTGATCGACCGCAGGTCATAAATCTCGAACCGACGAACTTGAGTGAAGTTTTGGCTTGCTTGCGATTGGTTGGAGCGGCAGCCGGATGCGAGCAGCGAGCGGAACTCGAAATCGACATGCTGCGGCGCCGCGTGGCAACGGTGATGGAAAGGTCGGCCGCGGTCGAGTATCGCCCGCGTGTTGTCGTTCTAGAATGGATCGATCCGCCGTTTTCCAGTGGACACTGGACGCCGGAGCTAGTGCGGCTGGCAGGCGGTTGCGAAATGGTCGGTGGAGAAGGGATGCGGTCTCGCACGCTGGATTGGCAAGAAATTGTGCGAGCGCGGCCCGAGGTGATGATCATCGCTTGCTGCGGCTTTGACGTTGAGCGGACAATGCAAGACGTGCCGATTTTGCGCGGTTACCAGGGTTGGGCCGAATTGCCGTGTGTCCAATCAGGGCGAGTGTACGTCGTAGATGGATCAGCCTACTTCAGCAGGCCGGGGCCGCGGCTTGTGGATTCGCTGGAGATTCTTGCACATGCTTTGCATCCGGACATCCATTCACTTCCCGCAGGCATGCTGGTTGCGCGGCAGTTGAGCGGTGAAGAATTTCTTGGCCGTGAAGGAATGACGGCGCGCGAGAAGGCGACGGCCGTCTGAAATCGGCAGTTTTATTGAACCCCGCGCAGCCAATGAGCCCATGTCTGGCTGAAAGCTGACGGCTGATAGCTGACAGCCGACCTTGTACGAGGCTCATTAGCTGCGCAGTCCTCAATATTACACCTTCACCTTGCGCTCTCACCCAAAGTGAGAGGGTTTATTTTTTGGTGAAGGCCCAGCCGTCGAAGAAGTCGTTGTGGAGGAGCGTGGCGGTGCGCTGGAAGCCGGCTCGTTGTACCTGGTCGAACATCCAGCGGCCTGTTTCGGGGAAGTCGGATGTGCGGACGTGGGTGCAGGCCTTCTCGCGATCGTCGAGCGTGAGGGCCGTCCAATCGTTTTGCATCACGTGCGTGAGGCGGTTGATGTAGTCGTCGCGGGATTCGTTGTCGTTGCGGACCGGGTCGATCCAGAAGAACGTTCCGCCCGGGACGAGCACGCGGCGGCAATCGGCGATGAGTGCGATCTTGGCTTCGCTCGACAAGTGGTGAACGGAATAGCTGGCTAACACGACGTTGGCCGACGCATCGGGCGTTTTGTGAAGGAAATCGGCGAGATTGCCGGTGGCGACCTCTGTCCTGCCCGGCCAAATGGCCGTGTTGTGGCGAGCTCGCTCGCCGGACGAGTCGGACACGTCGACGCCGCGATACATTTCCACATTCGCATCACGAAACGCGTGCGTCGCGAGCCAGGCATCGCCGCAGCCGAGGTCGATGATCCGCAGTGGCACGGTTTGTGTCCGCGCCCAGTCGGCGAGCGTGGCGACGAGCTCAGTGTGCTGCATGTAGTCAGCCTGTACGACGGCGTCGTACATCGACTGCTGCTCGAAGACCGCTTTGACGTTGGAGAAGGAATCGGGCATGCATGAGCTCGACTAAGTTGAAGCGACGGCCTTGCTTTTCGACGGCGAGAAGCCAATTTCAAGCGTGCATCCTAGTCCGGCGGCGTACCGTTCGAGCGTACGCAGCGTCGCGTTCTTCTGCGACTCCAGCCTGGCGATGTTGCCGCGCGTCATCCCGGTTCGGTCAGCCAGTTCAGCCAATGTCATACCTTTTGCTTCGCGCATGGCGCGAAGTTTGGCAATGGCCACCTTCATGGGGTCGGGCTTTGCGGGAGGCAATTCCTCTTCGACCTGCCGGCGAATCTTGCGGTACTTTGCGGCTTCCGCTTTGGTGAGCCGACGTCCGCGCGATACAGATCGTAGTTCCTGCTTTGTCATTTCAATCCTCGACGACGTAGGCGGTGACGGGGTAATACGTGCTATCATCAAGCTCTTCGTAGACAACCGCGATGTTTTCGCCCGAAGGTGTTTGGCCAAATACGATTGGGCGACTGCTGGAGCGACTTTTCGATCGCCGGGTCGGGTGCTTCAGTACGTGCTCGACGTCACTTGGGACAAGTCCATGCTCGGCTATGTGCTGAACATTGCCGTCGGGGTCATCGGGAAGGTCCCAAATGATGTCGATAACCGGCATGTCGCGCCTTCATAAATGATAGCATGCTTCAGCTGGATCGGACAGTTCAGATTCTCACCCTCTCTGACGTTAGAACACCGGCTGAATATTTTTGAGCCGTGCTTCGGTTTCGTCCATGAGGGCATCTTCGGCCGCTTCGTCGGGCGCTTCGTAGGTGGCACTGAAGCGGAGGAACGCTCCGGCGTCGTCCCAGGGGACGGTGCAGATGGATTGCTCGGTGATGAGGTATTGGCTGGCGGCTTCGGCGTTTTCGAAGTCGATGCGCTGGCCGTTGGGGCCGCCGTTGGCGAAAGCGCGGGGGGCGGGGGCGTAGAGGAAGTACGTGCCGCCCGGCATCGTGCATTGGAAGCCGCAGCGGCCGAGCGTGTCGACGAGCTTGTCGAGGCGGCGTTGGTATTTGACGCGCGTGCGTTTGGGGATTTCGGGGTCGTCGAGGCCGGCGATCGCGGCTTTCTGGATGGCAATGAATTGGCCGGAGTCGAAATTGTCCTTCACGTTGCCGTAGGCGCTGACGATGCGCTCGTGGCCGCAGACCCATCCGATGCGCCAGCCGATCATGTCGAACGCTTTGGACATCGAGTGGACTTCGACGCCGACATCGCGGGCGCCCGACATGGCCAAAAAGCTGTTGGGCGCGCGGTCGTAACTAAGGACGGCGTGGGCGGCATCCTGGATGATGACGATGTCATTGCGTTTGGCGAACGCGATCGCCTCTTCGTAGAACTCGGGCGGGGCCGTGCGGCCGGTTGGGCTGTTGGGGTAGCAGAGGACCAGCAGCTTGGCTTTGTGGCGGACGTCGGCCGGGATGTGCACCAAGTCCGGTAGGAAATCGTTCTCGGCGGTGAGCGGCAGTTTGTAGACGACACCGCCGTAGTACGTGGTGTGCGTCCCGGCGATGGGGTAGCCGGGGACGGTCATGAGCGTGACGTCGCCCGGGTTGATGAAGCAGGCCGGTAGCATGGCGAGGGCGTTTTTCGAGCCGATGCAGGGGCAGATTTCCGTGGCCGGATCGAGGGCGACGTTGTACTCGCGTTTCATGAATCGAGCGGCCGCATCGCGGAAGGCGGGGATGCCATTGTCGGCGTAGCCGCGATTTTCGGGCTTGTTGATCTCCTCGGCCATGCGTCGGCGGACGACCTCGGGGGCCATCTCGTCGTTCTCGCCGATGCCGAAGTCGAGCAGTTTGCGTTCGGGGTGATCGGCCAGCGCTTTGCGCTTGGCCCGCTTGATCTTTTCGAACTTGTAGATGGCGGTGCCTTTGCCGTAATTGGCGCCGCCGATGCGGTCGGCAAATAGGGATTGGAAGTAGGGGTCGGACATGGTCGGGTGGCGGGTGGTCGTGAAAGGCGCTAGAAGTGGTTCAGATTAGTGGATCATTGGTGCCCGAACAACTGGGAGAGCAGCGTCAAGAATTTTTTGCGGGGACTTGAAACTGTTTTCCGTTGGGGTAATATAGGCTCGCCGGGCGAACGTCTACAGGCGATGCGCCGAAGCGCGTTAGGGGTGTCTAATGATTTGGGTGCGCTCGATTGCGGCCGCGGTGATTCTGTGCGCGGCCAATGTGGTGTTCGCCGTGGAGCCGGTTCCGTTCGGCTCTGGAATTCTTGATACGACGTTGGCGACGCCGTTTCCGACCGATCCTTCGTTCTCCACAATTGGCGGAATCGGTCCGCTCGATTTTGCCAGTACGAAGATTCCACTGCAGGTGAGTGGGCCGGCGCCGACGGCGGCAGGGCGACTTCCGATGGATGGCGTGCCGCTCGTGAGCACATCCTGGCAAGCCGGCTACTCGGCGAGTTCGCCTCCGATGTTGTTGGACAGCTCGGATCCGCTTCCATGGAGCCTTTCGTATTTGCCCACGGAAAATTCGCCGCCGACGTTTGGAACGCCGAGAGGGGGCCCATTGTCGATGCCGCGGCTCATGCCCGATTTGGGTGCCCCGATTACGCAGCCGCATTTGTTCGAGACGCGGTGGTCGCTGGGGCGCTAATACGCGCTAGTTCCGTAGTAGCCGATCGCTCGCAAGCCCGTGCGCTCGTGGACCAGGGCGACGATGTCGTCGACTTCGGCGTCGGTGAGCGGGGCGACGAAGGACTCGGCGGGGCGGCGGGCGACGGTATAGATCTGCACGAGTTTCAGTTTTCCGCCAGCCGTGGTGATTTCGTTAAGTCGGTCGCAGAAAGCTTCCAGCTCCGTGGCGGCAGGCGGCTCGCCTGCCACGCGCATGAAGAGCGACTGGATCACGAGCGGCCGCACGCGAGCGGCGGCGGTGATATTGTCCAGAATCTGGCGGAAGGGGATCGGCGTGCGTTCGATGAGGTGGTAGTACGCGTCGGTGCCGGCTTCGAGTTTGGCCCAAATCTCGCCGTTGTTGCGGTCGAGAATCGCCAGACCGCGCTGGACGTGCGGACGGTGGAACATGCTGGCGTTGGTGATGAGAACCATTTTGAATGACGAATGACGAATGACGAATGACGAATTTTGTCGGTTTTCATTCGTCAGTCGCGCTTCTATGTCGCGTTTCACTTCTGCGCAACGTTCGATCAACTCATCGAAGTTTTTATACGTCGTCGGTTCGCCGTCGCCGGAGAAGGCGATGTCGTTGAGGCGGCGAAGGTGGGGCGGCAGGTCGTGGAATTTGGGCGTGTCGTAGATCGCGCCTGAGGTGACGAGTTCCAGCATGTAGCGCAGCTCGTCGAGGAGCGCGTCGGTTTCCACAAATCGCGTTTCGCTCTGCGAGCGGCGGTCGACCTGGCAATAGATGCAGTCGAAGTTGCAGACTTTGTCTGGGTTTAAGTTCACGCCCACCGAAATGCCGCCGGAGCGCCGGCTGAGCACCGGATAGACGAACCGGTTGCGCTCGAAGAGCCGGGCGTGGTCGGCGTGGAGGGTGTGGGCAGGGAGCATGGGGCTGGGGGCTCGGGGTCGGAAATACGGCTAGCTCAATTTTATGATACGCCAGGGGAAACGACGGAGCGAGGTTCGGCGGCTTTCCAATAAGTGCGCCTTGGGCGGAATTGGCGTATTTCGACGGACTTCGGCGCGCCGGGAATAACCGGGCAACATGCAGCGAATGGCAATACGCGGGCGGGCGGA
>JAKEIB010000028.1 GCA_022614705.1 Planctomycetota bacterium
CAAAACGGCATCGCCGATTTGTTTCGCAATGTGCTCCGCCGGCAGCCTGACGATTTCCAACGAATGCCGCAGTCGGCTCAAATGCTCGTCGAGCCGAAACACTTGGCCGCGAAACGTGCGCAGCCGCTCGGTCACGGTCGCGCCGACGAGAAAGCCCAGGTCGTCGACGCCGATCGCAAGCTCGGTATCGGGAATCCAGCGCCCGTTCAAGTAGGCCCATGTGGTTGTCATCAGGCCAGTATAAAGCGGCAGGGGGCAAGGGGCAGGGGGCAGGGTGGCTGCAGTCGCGACTCAGTTGGCCGGTTGCGGCTCCACGCTCACCGCACCCGGCGCGCTTGTCGCGTAATCCCAAACCTGGCCGACCGCGCCGGGGGCGCACAGGTACAAGAACAAATCGTGTTGCGATCCGGCATAACGGCTGACGTCGCGCATCCGAATCTTGGCGGCGTACTCGGAATCGATGCACGTCGGCCCGCAGATGCCGAGCGCCTGCGGGTGGCTGCCGTCGCTCGTCGAAAGATGGTAGTAACGAAGTGCCAAGTCGTTGCAATTGTTGAGCAGGAACATTCGATTGACTTGTGTCATTGCCAGGCCGTGATACTGGCCCTTCCCCAGCCAGTGGGCATGTACGGCCGCGGCGATCAGCACCACGTTCATCGGCGCGCGATCCGGATGCACGCGCTCGGCCAACCCCATGCCGTTGCACACGCTGCCGCCGCCCAACACGTGCAGGCTGCCCGTGATGATTCTGGCGCCGAAGCTGAAACCGATTAGCGCCACGGGCGTTTCAGCCGGCATCTGGTCCAATAGCCACGCAAGTTGGCAGCCGGCCGGGCCGGTTCGCAGCGCTTTCACGCGCACATCGCGCAGCAACAACCCATTGATGCGTGCCGAGGGCCACGAGAAGATCACGAAGCGGATTCGCTCTTCGCTGCAGCCGTAATTCACGAGTTTGCGATACAAAGCAAGTCCCTGGCACTTCGCGTCGCCATTCGTCATCTGGTTGCCGTGGACGTAAAACACCGTCGGCACCGACGGGTCGAAGCTCAGAAAACTCTCGAGATCCGACGACTGCCAGCGGCGGCGCCCCGTTTCATCGCACACGGCGTAGTTTTCCACCTTGATACCCGTGCGCAGCGATTCGGGATCGCAGCTGCCGCAGAGCGCTCGCGTGTTGACGACGACGATTTCGTCGCCCAGGCGAATGCCATTGCAAAACGCGCAGCCATCCGCGGCTGCGGTTTCGCTCGCCGGCGAGGCCGATTCATCCGCGACCGCTCGCGTCGCGATGAGCGAGGCGCATAGCGCCAGCATCGTCAGAATTCGAACGCCCGCCATCCCTCTTCCACCAGTCCGCATATTCGTTCTCGCCGTTACTAAGGTGAAAATCGTCGTCAACGCTAGAAGTCTTCAAGACGTTTTGGATTTCAAGGATTATGCCGCCGCAATGAAACTCTACTGCCTGGCAAAGCGCGCCGTGTTGCAAAAGCTAAACGCCATGCGCCGTTTCTTCACGAAGCACTCCGGCGAATTGTTGAAAAAATCCATCGGTTGCGTTTGCACATCGCGCAGCCGGATGTAGAGTTGCTCAGCCTGCCGACTCGACCAACCGGTACGAGCGAAACGCAAGCAGGGAGCTAAGAGCCGCGAGGACGGAGTTTAACGATTACTCCGTACTCCTTGCTCCAAGCTCCATGCTCCCCGCTGATACCCCGCCCATTAAGAGTCTGAATCGGACATTCAGACGACTCGACCCAAGCAGTAATTCGAGACTGCTTTCTGAGGAGACAGAGAACTATGAAGAAGATTCTGGCCTTACTGGCCGTAGCGACCATTCCGGCCACATTGAGTGGATGCGCCGCATGCTGCCCCGGGACTGGGCTTGGACTTTGCCCGTGCTGCCCATGCAACTGGTTCAATCGCCCAGCGCCGTGCCCACCGGCACCGGTGTATGCCGCCCCGCTTGCCACGACAGCCTGCCCCCCGCCGTGCGCGCCCATGTGCCCGCCGATGGCCTCGCAGATGATGCCGCAGTTTGTATCGCCCTCGGCGGCGTTTGCCGCTCCGTCGGCCTGCAGCTCCTGCCAGCCGGCTATGATGGCCCAACCGGCGTACTACGCCGAGCCCAGTTGCGGCTACGTGGAAACCGGCTGCGGCATGCCGTACGGCAACGTGGTGGCCTACGGCCCAATGATGGACTGCGGCCCGTGCGGCTGCGAAGGCGGCATGTGCAGCGGCGGTTTTTCCGACGGCGGTGTGCTGAGTGCCCCGGCCCCTGAGCAGTTTGTCGATCCTCGCCCGTCCGGCGAGTGATCGGCCGCGAGGTGTAACGAAAAACGCGAGCGCGTTCAGTGAGCGAGCCGGCTTCCCCGCCCTCCCACCCCGGCATCGCCGCCGACGCGCAAAAATGGATTGATGTCGTCCGGGACATTCAATCCTCCGATTGGCCCTGCTCGGCCGCGCCATCCTGAAGGCTGCCGGGCAGGGCCATTTTTTGGGGAGTAGCTGTCAGCTATTAGCCGTTAGCTTTCAGCCAGAAGCGAGCCGGGCCGTCCCCGGCCCCGTTTCCCCGCCATCAACTACAATAGAGATATGTCACGTCTACCCGTTCAAACCGCATTTGCGATCCTGCTGGTTGCTCTCGCCGCCGCGCCGGCGTCGGCGCAAATCGCGGCCGATGACTCCGCGACATCGTCCGCCGGACCGCAATACGGCGAGCCGCAAACGATTCGCTTCCGCGTCGGCGCCGAGATCACGGCCAGCCGCGGCGCTTGCCGCGGCATCGTGGCGATGGTCACCGTGCCGCTCGATTGCCCCGAGCAGGAAGTGAAAATCATCGACGAGGAGATTTCGCCCGAAGTGGAGGAAGTCACCTATCGCTCGCTGCCTGGAGGCGAGGTCAAGCAGCTGCTGATCCGCGTGCCGTATCTGGAACGCGGCGCGACGGCCCGCGCGGTCGTCACGGCCGAAGTTTCCTCGCGACCCATCCTGCCGCCCGAACGCACCGACGACCTGAAAATCCCCAAGAAAATCCCCAGCAAGATTCGCATCTACACCAACGGCAGCCCCTACATCGAAGTGAAGCACCAGCGCATCCGCTCGCTGAGCAAAGAAGTGTTCAAGGATATCAACGAGTCGGCCACCGATTGGGAGAAAGTCGAAGCGATTTACGACTACGTGTTAGAGAACATCGAGTACGTCGAAGGCCCCGACAAAGGCGCGCTCGATACGCTCCGCGACGGCCAGGCCGATTGCCAGGGACGCTCAGCGCTGTTCATCGCGCTCTGCCGGGCCAACAAAATCCCGGCCCGCATGGTGTGGGTCGATGGCCACGCCTACCCGGAGTTCTATCTGGAGCGCGAAGGAGCCGACCGGGAACTGGCCGGGCACCATCGCGGCGATGGTCGTGCGGAGTCCTCGGAGCAAAATGTGCCTGTCCCCCTTGACGAAAACGGTTCTCGCGTGCGTTCTAAGAAAAACGCCAAAGACGTCGCCGGCCACTGGTACCCGTGCGAATCGGCCGGCTCCCGGGCGTTCGGCGAGATGCCGCTCGCGCGCACGATCCTGCAAAAGGGCGACAACTTCCGCGTCCCCGAACGCAAAGATCGCATCCGCTACGCGTCCGATTTCACGATCGGCCTCCCCACCCCCGGCGGCGGCAAGCCGAAGGTGAAGTACATTCGAGAGCAGTTGGTCGAGTAGGTGCCGCGAGCCGAGCGGCACCTGAGCGTCGCTGCGTTCGATAATCCGCCGCGAGCCGAGCGGCACTGTCGAAGCACTACTTGCGACTCGGAACTGATTTCGCGGTTACGAAACTACGCGCCCTGTTGGTCCGCCTCGGCTCGGCGGACCTACTTCGCCAGCGCCGCCACCGCCGCGTCCTCTAGTCCGTGCAGCGAATGGCCGCCCCACACGCTGCGGCCCGAGCGGTCGTAGAGCAAATAAGTCGGCGTGCCCGTGATGCCCATCATCTCGAACGCGAAGCCGGCGCCGTAGCCGATCGGCCAGTCGATCTTCGCGCGCTCCACGTAACGCTTGACGTGCTCAAGCTCGGCCTCCGACTCGGGCGTGAGTCCCACGAGAGTGAGCCCGTGGTCGCGAAATTTGTGGTGCAGCGCTACGAGCTCCGGCGTGTGGCTCGCGCAGACGTGGCAATTCGTGGCCCAGAAATCCACCAGCACGACCTTGCCGCGCAAGTCGTCGGCCGACAGCGGCCGATCGGTATTCAGCCACCCGCCCGCCTCGATCGGCGGCAACGCCAGCCCCACGAACGGGTCCGGCGCCCTCGGCCGCCGCCACTGAATCGCAACCAACACCGCCGCCGCAACCACGAGCAACGCCATCAACGGCCACGCGGCGCTGCTATGCTCAGACGCCTCGGGGTTCTCGCCATTGGTGTTGATCGTCACAGGCCGGACAGTATGCCGCTAGAAGGTGTGTCACAAACAAGATACGAATTTCTTGAACAGGAGGAAACAGAGGTAACAGAGACTATCGATTTCAGCAGTTCTTGATCGTGGTTGGAACACTAATCCTCACTAATAAACGCTAATACGGATTAGTGAGAATTAGCGGCAATTAGTGTTCGAGAACACTCCTCTCCGTTCCCTCTGTTACCTCCTGTTCCAAAATCTGTTTCTATTCAATGCGGCGCTTCAGGCGGATCGTTTTCTCGACGTTGAGGTCCTCGCCCGGCTTGAAGCCGACTTCCTCGGTGCGGTCGATGATATAGAACCCGCGCGGCCGCTTCACGTCGCCCGTCTCGCTGCCCACCTCGCGGCCCAACATGTAGCCATCTGGGTACACGCGATTGTACAGCGCCTGCGCGGCAACGGTCGCCGGCGAACCGGCGGTGCCGTCGCCGCCAAATCGCTCCTGCGTTGCTGGGGCATCCCAATTCGGCGCCGGCTCGACCTCGAAATACCCCACCGTAATCCAAATCGCAAACACATTCGACCGGTTGGTAACCAAATTCTCCATCCGCGTCATCGGCTGGTAATACATACTGGGATTGCGGTTTCCGTCTACAAAGGGCGCGTCAAACCTTTCGGAAAAAAGCGGAATAAAGCTCTGATCACTCGGGACCAGCGCGTCATCGCCAAAGCCTGCTTCTCGCGAGTCATCGACCATGCGTAGCGGATCATTAAGTGCCCGTCCCTCATCGTCGTCTGATCCGACAATGTCCGGATTTTGTCGAGCGACTCCCCATGCGCCGTCCGCACCAGGGCCATAGGGGTGGCTCCTGAGCCAACTCACTTGAATGCCCGGTTGCATCATTCCGGCCAACGGCACGAGGTCGCCGGCATCCGGCGAACGAAACGGATTAGCAAAGACCGTTGGAGAACTATTATTGAGGCCGAAGGCAAACGTGTCGGGAATCGCTCCTGGCTTATCAACCGACGCCCCATTGGCATCGACCTGGGGATAACCACGACGACTTAAGACGACGTCTCGCCAGGCCGGCCCAAAATGTGCCAGCTGATTGGGCGCGGGGTTCGCATCGCGATCTCGATGCATGATGCCGTCGAATACCTCCGACCACTGCCGCATCACGCCATTGATGAGGCCCCGGCGTCCCGCAACCGTGTTGAGGTTCACCCGGCCCGGGTCGCGCTCGCGCGAGACTTTATTGTACGGCGGTTGGAAGTAGTACCGCGGATCCTGTGCGCTGGCGATGTTATCGGTATTGTCGAAGGGATTATCGTTAAAAACCTCCGCCGTCAGCATCGTATCCGTACCAACGTATCGTGAAGGCACCTGCAAATACTCGAGGATTCGATAAAAATGTGGAGGCGGTACGGGTTCGTCTACGTCGGTATCGCGGTCAATATCAGCCGTGTCCGGACGTTGCGTAGCAACGGCGAAATAATTCAACAAATGCCCGAATGGTAACCATTCACTGGTATCCTTAATCACCACTTCATTCGCGTACGGATTTCTTTCCGGAACTGCGTCCAAGGCATGAATCGTTCGGTATTGTCGCAGCATTTGCGAGCTCGACGTCGCCGGTACGTTGAATATATCCTTGGCGCTTGTGAATGGCCGATTCCCCCAGGCCAGCCAGGGATACGTAGCGTTCACGGTAGTACCAGGCGGTGCGTTCGGCGGCAACGTGCTACGGGCAAATTCACTATCGAGGAGCGGCGTTCCCGTTGCCGCCATCGCCAGTCCTTGCTGCTGTACGTCGGCTCTGGTGGCCAGCGCGCCAAAGGCCTCGTTTTGGAAGCCAAGCGAGTGATCCATCACGATGTCGAAATGGTGGCCGAGACCGATTGCTGCCACGCTACCCGGCCTCAGTGAATCGGGAAAGCTACCAAAATCCGGATCCATAAGATTCTTAATCGCAGTAATATCGCCATCGATTACGTTCCGGTCTCGAATCCGCAAGTCGTTCGCGCGTTTCATAAGTTCCGTCTGACGATCCGTATCGTTGGTCAGCGTTCGCCAATTCATCGTATCGCTGGTATACTTGGGAGTCGTGGGTGTATCCGTTCGATCGAATCTCATTTCCGGCTCTTGCCGCCACAGCGCGCGGGGCGCGAGCGGAATGTCACCCGTCGGCGTCAGCTCATTGGCATGAAGCCCTCGCTCCAACGACCGGAAGCTGAGGCGGTGGACCGGCGTGACCGTCGTGTCGCTTAGTACTGCCGAACCGAATGTATTTCGAAACTGAGTCAAGTATTTCTCCGGCAACCAACGCGCATTGCGATCCACTACGCTCTGATCTGGATCATCGGGCTCGCGGCTGCTGGCGCCATTGAAGGCGGTCAAATCGGCGCTTGCCGCGTCGATCGTTCGATACGGGTTGACCGGCAAATTGGGCCGGTAGAGGTCGTTGCCCGCTGAGTCTTTGTATTGTCCAGGCGGCGGGTTCCAAGGCAGCGTCGGGTCGGCCAGCCGCTGCAGATGAAGCGTGCGATAGTTGCGCGTCGTGCCGTTGCGCATCAGCTCCCAAGCCGTGTCGAACGGCTCGTCGTAGGGCGACGCGAATCGACTCCCCGATCCCGTGCCATCGACGTAGGCGCCCTCGCCCTCGGCCGCTTCGGGATTCCAATAATGATCCTTGGGATTGACCTGGATGCCTTGAGAGTTGGCGTCTTGTTCCTGTTGCTTCTCGATCGTATACAGATCCGCGCGGCGCTTCTTGTACAAGTCGAGCGGCTCGGAAAGGCTCATGTGCGCGACCGGAATCGCCACGCACGGCGCAACGAGCGTCGGATCGGGACTGCCATCATTGTCGCCGTCGAAGATGTTGAGAAAACGATTGGCCGCCGGGCCAAACGGCAGCTTAACGACCTCGTTGTCCCGCTGCACGAAATCACCGGCATTATTGCCTGGATTTGGGAACAGCGGCGTGCCGCCGTTGCTGCCGATGAAGACCTGCTGCACCTCTGGATCAAAATACGGAAGGAGCTCAATCCGGCGGGTTCTATCTATCGCGCCTTTATGGGTGGCATCATCAGTTTGCCGATCTCCGGCCGGCCCAGGCATTATCAAACGTGAAACGGTCGTCACATACCGCGGTATGTTGTTTATGGGTTGCAACGCGCCGTTCGGATCGAACCCTTGCGATCGGCCAACTTCAAGGGTTTTGTACTGCGTCCCGGCGGTTCCAATGATCGCATAGCGCCCCGGCTTGATGGGCGCGATTTCCACATCCGGGATGATATTGCCGCCCGTAGCTTTCAACACGTCTGCGGCAAGAAAGTAGGGCGCGCTATTTGTCGACCCGGGCGGAAGGCGTAACTTGTCTTCTGGCTTCTTCACGAGCAGAAAGCGCTCATTAAATCCTTCGGACGCTGACCCCGGGGCGAGCGGTGTGCCAGGCGATTGATTCTTCGCGTATCGTTCCGAATTGTCGCTCGTGAAATAAAAGGAACGCTCAATGTACGGCTCATCGGCTGTCACTACTTGCGGTTTGAATCCTGGCCAGTCAACGTCGGCGGACTCAAAAATATTGGACGTATATTTTGGCGTGCCGGTATGCACGGCCGATCCAGTATCATCCACCGGATCGTTGTTGCGATACCTTGTATGCTCTTCCACCACAATCATGCGCCAAACAGGCGAGCGTTTTACCGTGGCCACTGTAACCTTCGTCGGGTCAATTTGGTCCGATAGCTGCCCATTCGCGTTTACGCCCAACGTACTGAGGCGTCCGAGCTCTAGTCCTCCATACGACTCATCCGTACCAACGGACACGATGTTGTTGGGGTCGCGTGTCAGCCGGCTATACAACTCAGCCGGATATTGCCCAGTCGGGGACCATGGGTTGTAGACTTCGACGAACAACGGGCCGCGCGGCCGCAGCCGCTGGTCGTTGTCTTTCCGCTCGCCGGGGATTTCTCCCTCGTTCTGCATGTCCTTCCCCGTGAAATCCGAATCCAAGTCCTCGGTTCGCCGGTCGTGAACCGCGATCGTTTCGGTGATCAGCAGGTCGGGCCGCTCGGCGCCCCAGACGATGCCGCGCGTCTGGTTGAGTATCGTCGGCGGGGCAGCAACGGGTTTCGTCTGCTTGAGGTAATCTGGAGCCGTGATCGCGGCCCAATCAATGACGAAGCCGAGATTTTCGTCGGTGGCAGGATCGCCATCGAGCGGAATGTTGTTTGGCGTTGGAGTCGGCGGGTTTGTGCTATTGTCTACTGTTCCATCGGGAACGCCCCAGCCGTCCCACGGGTTTTCGTCGTACTCGAACGACGTCATCGCAGCATCCGAGTCGCGCGCGTCGACACAATTAACGGCCCATTGCGCAATCATCCGGCAAGTCAACTTGCGCAGCAGGATTCGCTGAGTTTCTCGAACGGGGTCTGGCTGTCCCGTCGTTTGAAGAAATACTTGAATGTCCCTCGCAGGGGACTCCGCGGGATCAAGATACTTTCTTATTTGAGGGGCGTTCGCATCCAACGGAGCAATATAATTCTCATCGAGCAGCAAACGCATCAGGCAGTACAGATGCCGGGCGTAAAGCTGGCGGGCCTGCGATTCGAGATTACGCACGCGTGCGCCAGCTGGTCCCCCACTCGGATGAGTGAGTTCACCTTGGCCGTTCGTGTAATCGAATGCGATCGGTTCGCCCAAGGTTCCGTTAATCGTCAGGTCCGCCCACAGTTGATCCAGCGGTTGCGTGTAGCTCTTATTTCCGTCGAAATCTATGTAAGGCTCACTTCCGCCCCGTCTTCCGTTGCCATCCATATCGAGGAATGGTTCCCCCGCCTCCAAGGGGTCGTCGACGACGCCGTTGTTGTTATTGTCGCGGCCGTCGCCGAACGGGCGGTTGAGGTCCATCCGCTTGCCGGCGATCAGCTCCGGCGCGAGAAGCTGAGCCATGGGCGGATCGTAGACCGAGTTGCCATTCAGGTCCGTAAATTCGTTTGTGTCGATCTGCCCATTTGAATTTGTATCCGCATAAGGCTCGCCGTTCAGACGTAATTCGGTCTGTTGCGAAACCTGCGTCAAGAAGGCCGTGTATTGCGCCGGCGTCTGAGAAGCCAGCGTAGTTTCGGTAAGACCAGCCGCGGCCATCACTTGGCGTCGAACCTCGGTCCAAGCGCGGTACCTGAGCAAATCGAAAATCGTTGCCTGTGCTACTTCCTTGCCAAACAACGAGCGAAAATCATCAGACACGCTCGCGTTCAGCTCATCCGCCTCATCCATCGTGGTATCGCCATCGTCATCGACTCCGGCCCGGCCGGGAAGTCCGTCCGGACCCACCGCTAGCAACTGTTGATTCGGCACGCCGCCACTCGGCACTGGCGGGTCGGCGCTGTCGGTGGTTACCAGGCGGCGGTTGATGCCGGCCACTTGTTGGGCGGTAGCCATCATCTCGGCGTTGCCCGTCGAGTTGAATGCCGCGCTCGACAAGCCGGCCATGCGGTACTGGTCGTACTCCAGCAGCTTGAGCGGGTCGAAGGCGTCGACCACGTCCCATAGCCGGCTGGGGAGCGTGCCGGAGTCGGCGTCCCAGGCGCGGAGCACGCGCTCCAAGTCGGCCGGCGAATACGGCGCATCATCGTTCTGCACGAGGCTTTGGTTGAATTCCGCCGCCGCATTGGCGAAGCTGGCCGACGACCACGAATCACGCCGCTGCGAGCGGCTCAAGTTGAGCTCGTACGGCGAGTCCATCAACAGCGGGCGCGGATTCACCGAACCAAAAGCACTCGGCGCGACTGCGTGGGCATCGTACAGCACTTCATAGTATGGCTGCCCTGAATAATCGAGGCCCATCGCGTATCGCCCGAACAAATCGGGCGGCGTGCCGAAGGCGCTGCGATTAAGTATTGTCCACGGATGATCAAAGAACTTGATTTGTGCCGCCAGTTCGGGCAGTATCTGCTCGCCGGTGGGCATTGTGCTATCAGGCACATATCGATAATTCTGACCGGCCGTGATGGCGTCCTTCGGCCCCATGCTCGTTGGTCCATAGCCGCTGCGGCCTGAGACTGCCGTTCCGTCGAGCCGTTCGCGGCCGATCAAAAGCGTGGCGTAATCGTCGATCGGCAGGTTGGCGCGCTCGGAGCGGTTGGCGTTCAAGTCCGGAAGGCCCGTGTTATCGGCCCACGGCAGGGGGAACACCGGCCGCAGGCTGATCTCGGCCGGGCCATAGCCCGAGCCCTGTGGCAACGCATCGGAACTCGCACCCCCAGCCAGGTTGAACGGCACGACGCCCCTCATGGCTTGGGCGTACGCCAGGTTCACCGGATTGATGTGGTCCACCAACCCGTGCGCGTTGACGTTCAGCCGGCCGTCGAGGTCGATGATGAGGTACGCGTACATGGCCTTGACGCGCGTGCCGTCTTCGAGCTCGATCACGGGGTCGCCCAGGTCGACCCAATTGCTATCCGGCACGCCGTCGTTGTCGTTGTCGACGTCCCACGGCCCGACCGCCTCCCAATACGGGATCGCGATTTGGCCGTTCTTCAGAATGTCGTCTCCCAGGCTTGTGAGAAATTGTGTATCTAATGGCCGTGACTGCGAATTGCCACCATCGAACTCCGGATGGTCCTCCCACAGTGGCCGCATGCTGATTTTTCGCTTCAGCGCAACGATCTGCCCCGCCTGTTGCAGCGACAGGCCCCACAAAGGATTGCCGTTGTCATCAAAGGGTCGGAGGATCGCTCGTGCGCGGTCCGCAGCCGACAAACTCCCCATGAAAGACGCGGGTAAGAGCCGGTGAAACCAGAAATTGATCAAATCCGGCCGATGAAACGATGGCAGTGGCATGTCTTCCAAGTCGAGCCGCAGAAAGTCCTTTGGATTGAAACTGGAATCGTTAACATCCACTAGATCGGGCTGCGTATCGGCATCTGTTGTGTAAGTATCGTCAGGTACAACCACCCGCCCCTGGGCCCGCGGCGTCACCGTTTGCAGCGCGAGCCACATGTTCTGGAAGTCGGCCGCATCGTATCCTTCGTCCGCATCGCCCGGGCCGACAATGCCTTTGTATTTCCATTCGGCCAAAAGCGCAGTGATTTCAGCTGGTGTCAGATTGGATGTGATCTTTGGGTTTAGTGCATCGTAGGTGCCAGTAAGAGAATTGGCGTAACGCGGACCACGAAGGTCGGCATTGGCGGGATTTGGGTCTGGATCCGACTGGAAAGAAAAAGCGTGATTTGGAATAAGCGCAACTTCTGGATAAATTGCCTCCGCTGGATTAGGCACTGTTAATACCGTTTCCAGGACATTCAGCCGCGGTTCGGGAGTCACGGCCAGCGGGTTGTAGCCGACTCCCGTGCCATTGAATGGCCGGCCGTTGACGAGAAATGCCGCGCCGGCCAATTCGGAGATCCCCGGCGGCGGCCCGCCGGTCGACGACAACAGTTGACCGTCGCGCCGCCCGAAGGACATGACCCGAAAGCGCCAAATGCCCCTGACCGGCGGATTGGTCGTTATTGAAACAGCGTTCGGAAAGAGCGCTTGAATGGCCGGATCGTCGCCGACGAATTGATACTCCACGATCCGCGTCGTTTGGCCGGAGGCGGCGCCGCTCGTCACTGTCAACAGGCAGCCGTTGTAGTAGCCGCGCGTGAGCGGCAGCGTATGAACCTGGGGCCGGCCAAGCCCGTCGCGATCCAGTTTAATGACGTTGGCCAACGTCAGGTTTGTAATGGACTCATCAATCGTTGGCGTAGTCGTATTGTCTGTCGGTCGTGCGATCGGGACGACGTACACGTCGATCAGCTGACCCTGTGCGGCGCCGAGGGTAGTGTTGTCGCCGATTTGTCGCGCGTAGGTGGCGCTGGCCACGACCGCCTCGAAGCCGTCGGTGCCGTAGAAATCGCGCAATAGGCTATGCTTGCCGATGACCGAGCTTGGGTTTTCGGTGTCGCGCACGATTTGCATCAGCCCGCGGTCGAGCAGCTCGTCGGCGCGGTTGCCGAGGCGATCCCCGCGCGCGTTGTACTTGGCCGACGTGCGGGCCTGGTTGCTGGTCATGAGAAACGCCGTGCCGATCAGCATGAACAGCACCAACATGCTGAGCACGACGAGCAGCAGCACGCCGCGCCGCGGCGGCCGGGGGGATTGCCGGACGTTTGTCATTCTGAGCGAAGCGAAGAATCTGTTAAGCGAACACGGAAGATCGTCGGTAATCCGCATTCCGCAATCGTGTTGTTGTCTCTTGACCGTTCCCATCTTGCCTCTCCTTGAGAGACGCCATTCGCCACCGCCCGGCCGCTGGTGTCGGCCAACCCGGCTCATCTCTCTCGTTCCCAAGCCCCTGCCAAAACTGCTTCGTTCCCGATTGCTATCAAGGTTTGACAAGCGCCATGCCTGTGCCGTATTCACTTTCCAACCGCATCGTTCTTTTATGCACCGCCACCGCGCCGCGGCAGATTGCTACGCATAAATCGTTGGACAATCCGGCAACGCCGTATCCAGGGGGGGTTGTCGGCTTCCATGGCCACTCCGGACCGCGCACAGAGACAAGGCGCTGATTACCTTGCCAACTACCAGTTTCAATCGACAATACCTGGTACCAATTGAGCACAAACCGCGGTTCTTCATTTGTGCTGTTCGGGTGCGGCCCACAGAGCATTATCCAGTTGCCGGTTTTAAGTTGTTGAAAGGGATTTTCTGGATGATCTACGATCTCCGTCAGCAGAAGTTCGCCGCCATTTAGTCCCGATGAATAAACGCTCGCGCTGACCATACGCTCATTCGCGAATGCGCTCTGTAATCCTGGTGCTCCAGGATTATTCGCCGCAGGCTCACTGGGGAGAATTCGCTTGTAAAACACGACCACGGAAACATCGTACGAAAAGCTTTCCGGATTTCGGGCCATTCCGTCTCGAGCCGCGATCGTCGTCGGCACGACGCTGACAATCCACGAGTAGTCGCCGGTCCATTGACGCGCGAGCGGCGCGGTTGTACTGCCGGAGACAATGGTGTCCCAATTCTGCCGAGCGGGCCGGTCGTCGCGCGCCGGCAAGTCTGTTGTCAAGTCATCGTTGCCATGAAACAGTTGCGCCGACATCGATGCGTTGATCGGCCATCCCTTCGAGCCAGCAAATAGCGAACTTGCATCCTGAAAAGTCACGCGACGAATCGGCCACACGCGCTCGTTTGTGTTAGATGATCCCGTTCCTGTGCGCCAAGGATTCCAAGCGGCATTCTGGTAGTACCCCCACGCACCATTTCTCGGGAAGGATCGCACCGCGCTCGCCGGAAATGCATACGCGACCGTATTATTTGGGGCATTTGTTCTTTGTGCCGCCGCGGCCACGTACATTGGATCGATGATGAACGCGTTACCGAACTGCCTGCTGACAAGCGTTGTGTCCGTGGCAGCGGCCGGTTGCGCGAGCGCTTCGTTCAACGCTTGTGCGAACGGACGAGTAAACGTCGTTTGCAAGACTGCTGGTTTTGGATTGACATACTTTCCATCGGATGGAAACATCACATGCGCCGTGGAGTTCGCAAGACTTTGCGGCACAAACGCATACCACGCCTTCGGATTCACCGTCCCGCGGGCCACGATATCGTTCATCACCGCCTGGCCGATGGCTGCGCCGTTATCGGAGATCACCGCTTGTTGCATATACCAGCCGCCGACGGGGAACAGCGCCGCCACGCCCAACAGCCCCAGCGTGAGAATACCCATCGAGATCAGCACCTCGGTGAGGGTGATCGCTGCGCGAGATTTCGGATTTCGGATTGCGGATTGCGGATTAGGAACGCGTATCAATCCGCAATCCGCAATCCGCAATCCGAAATTCTTCTGACTCTCGACTCGAACCATCGAACGAACCTTTCCAATCACCAGTGCCCCTGGTGGTACGTTAGGCTTTCTAGCCTGACATCGTGCGTGTCGAGTCAGGCTGGAAAGCCTAACCTACTTCGCTGTCAGGCTGGAAAGCCTAACCTACCTTCCCCCCATCTGCGCCATTTCGCGGGTGAACTCGCGGGCGGCCAGGATTTGCCTGGCGCGCATTTCTTCCGTGGACTGAGTGGCGAAGATAACCGGGTTCGGATCATTTAAAACGGCCAGCAAATCAACAAACGCATTCTCAATCGTCGCGATCCGTCCGGATTGCGAGCCGATCACCACCCAGCGGCTGGTGCCGTTGAGCCAGTTGATCGGCTCGCGGATTTTGTCTTTCTGCTCCTGCGTCGTCGCATTGTTCACGTCGAAGCTATTGAGCGTCAGATCGCTGCCCGCCGCCGGCGGGACGTTTTCCCGCTTGCCGACCAGCAAATACACGTTGTCCACGACCGTCTTGTCGAAGGGAACTGCGTCGTTCGGAATGCGGCTGAAGGCGACGCGCGACACGGTCCCTTCCGGCGAGAACATGATCTGCACGCCCTCGTCATTGTCGTGCGCTCCCGGCCAATAAAAGTAGTCCCTGTAGCCCACGCCGGACGCCCGCAGGTCGATCGCCGTGCCTTCGGGCAGTTGGTACGGCTCGTCGGAAGTCGGCATCGCCTGGCGGAGGATCTTGTATGGCGCGGGGCTGGTATAAAATGGCACGTTGATCGCGTTCGGCGTCCCGATCTCATAACCCTGATTGTCGTACTTCACGTTCAGCATCTGGCCCGTATCGTTCATCGGGACAGCCACCAAGGTGCCGGGCGGATTCCCGGCATTCGGCGAGTAAAAACCGGTAACCGGATCGATGTAATTGGGTTCATCGTCGGTCAATCGATACTTCGTGCCGCTCACTTCGACTACGTCGCCGCGGCGGATCGTGTTCCCCGGCAGCGGGTCGGGTAGACCTGCGCGGGTCACGAATCGAATCAATACTTGCCCAGCACCACCAGTTGGACCGTTATCCAAGGCCACCATCGCCGACGACGTGGGGTCGAAACCGCAAAATGGCGGCGGCTGCTCGACGTAGAACACCTCCAAGCACACGCCCCGGTCTTCCGGTCGCTTCGTATCCTGGCTCAGCCGCTTGAGCGCGATGCCGACCGGCCGGTTGAGGGATATCGCCCGCGCCTGGGCCCCGGTGATGAACGTATTCAGCCCGCGGCTGGCCTCGCGCTTGCTGCGATCGTCGTCGGCCGGCGTCAGAATCGGAATCGCCGCCGCCACGATCGTTGTGAGGATGATGATCACGACGAGAAGCTCAATCAGAGTCAGGCCCCCACGTGGGCGAGTTTCTCCGAAACTCGAATTCGCGTCTCGGAGAGACGCGGCCACGTGTTTCGTCGATTGCGGATTGCGGATTTCGGATTGCGGATTGAAATCGTCCATTAATCCGCAATCCGAAATCCGCAATCCGAAATCGGATCGCTGGCTCATGACTTTCGCCACGGCGAATCTTCGACTCGACTCTAAGCTCTTGACTCTATTCATCGCTTCAGGCGATCGCTCAGTAAATGATTGTGAATGTTGTCGGTGGACGTGCCTTCGCCGGTGTCGGCGCCTAAA
The DNA here is from genome assembly GCA_022614705.1 of Planctomycetota bacterium. GTDB lineage: Bacteria > Planctomycetota > Planctomycetia > Pirellulales > Lacipirellulaceae > JABDGM01. The sequence continues at coordinate 15,869 of JAKEIB010000028.1, forward strand.
AACACGTCATCCGGTTGAACCAATCCATACGGATAAATGGCCGGCCACTTGTCCGGAGGATCGGCGGCCGCCAACGGATTTGTAATCCCTTGCGCCGCCATGTGCTGCGGTTCCAGTCGAAGACCGAATGATTCATCGCCGCCCTCGGAGAAGATCAACGGCACCAAGCGAAAGGCCGCTTCGTCGACCCGGAATACGTCGAATGGGTCATGATCGCCGGCGGCAGCTGCCTTCCAGGCTGAATTGACCGGTAACGGCAGAAACTGATTGGCGTTGATTTGAATCTGCGAATCGAAGCCTGGCGCCCAGCGAAGGAAACCAATGGGCCGGCCCCAGCCGTCGAGGAACTCCAGCGCGCTATCGCCATCGGTGTCGGCGATGCTACTTTCGTGGAAGAAGGAGCGCGCCTCGCCGTCGCCCGTGGCCAGCGTGATGACCATGTACAAGCATTCGGCCCCTTCGTTGGCCTGGATGGCCGCCAATGCTTCAAGCCGCTTCTGCCCGGAGAGCGCATTGGCCCCGTTGAGCATTGGCAGATACTTGCGGAGGAACGTGTTTGCCAAAGCGGTGCGCTCCTGATTGAAATACGGATACTCCGGATTATCGCCGATCGGCGCCAGTGCCACGTCGCTCCAGCGGTCGGGAACTTCCATGACCAATAGCTCGCGCAACGCCATGAGACGGGCTTCCGCCTTGTGCCGGCCTTTTTGGGCCGCGTTCACATTCAGCCCATCGATTTCATCAATGACCTGCTGCCGCACGCGCACGCGGCGCGTTTTGTACGTGCCGTAGTGCTCCATGAGCAGGTTGTGCAGCCGCACGACCATTTGACGCGTTTTGGCTTCGCGGCCATTTTCAGCAGCGATGGACGCCACGCCCAGAATCAGCCCGGCCAAGATGCTGATGATGAGCATCGTGATCAGCAGCTCCACCAGCGTGACGGCCCGGCGAAGCCGGGGGCACGGAGCATGGAGCATGGAGCACGGAGTGCGGAGCGCGGAGTTACGAACTCGAGCATGCACCGCACGTTGCCTATGCGCGATTCTCAATTTGCAATTCGGAATTTGCATTTTCTGACTCCCTGCTCCGTGCTCCCTGCTCCTCGCTTCCTACGGCTGCGCATCCTCGATCCTGGTTTGCTCGGCGAAGTTCACGATCGTGTCGGCGATATCGCCGGTGAACGGGCCGTCGGGGAATAACAGATAATCGTCCGGATTGTTGGAAGCGACGTCGTGAACCGACATACGCTCAAACTCATCCACGCCCCACTCCTCGTCGCGGCCGCAGTGGATAATTTGAAACTTGTCTGGACTAGCGAACTGAATGGGTGGTGCACCGGTACCGATCGATTCATTGACCTTTTTGAACGCATGAACGTGGAGAGCCATGTTGCCTGCTAAATCGGATGCTGCCGGCGGATCGAATCGTGCTGGTACCGGGCTTGACGTATCAAACGCTGGATGTCGGGATGTATCGAAATAGAAATACGGCTGCTCCGACTTCGACGGTGCATACTGCCAGAAATTGATTCGGCGTTGAAATCCCTTCGCATCGGTGAACTGGATAAATCGGCCGTTTGAATCATCAAAGTAGCCGTCCGCTGTGCGCGGTCCCAAACGCGTTTTGTCAAAGGCCCAATTGCGACTTTCAATTGGGTCCTCGGCCGCAGTCGTGCCGATGTAGGACGGACCACCGTCGCCGGAAATGGGGTACTTTGGATCAGAGCTGAAACCGCCTAACCAGAACACAATCGCTTCACCAGCCGACATCCCACCCTGTAGACCTTGACCGCTGGGTAGCTGTTGGCCGTTTGCGGTCAATCCAGCCAACGCGGCGATGAGTGCAGGATTTTCTCGATTCAGCGGAAACGCCTGGTTGATGTGACGTTTCAGATCATTCAAGATCGCCACTTCATCGAGCGGATCACTACCATCCGTCTGACAATTCGGCGGGAAGGCGGTTGTTTTGTTTTTGTAATCCACCATCGCCGCGTCGAGCTGATTGATTTCCGCCTTGGTGCGCGTTTCGGCCGCCTTTCCCAGCGCGCCCACCGCGGCGGCGGTGATCAGCGACGCCAGGATGCCGATGATCGTGATCACCACGAGAAGCTCGACGAGGGTAAAGCCGCAGCGAGCCAGGATTGCGGATTGCGGCACCCAGAGGGTACCCGGGATTGCGGATTGTCGTGTCGTATCCATGATTTGGTTCCTTTGCCGATAGCCGACAGCCGATAGCTGACAGCCCTTACTTGCTTAGTCCTTCAATCAACTTCACCAACGGAATGAATAGCGCGATGACGATGAAACCGACCGCGCCGCCTAGAAACAAAATGAGCAGCGGCTCCATCAGCTTCGTGAGGCCTTCGGTGAGCACGGCCACTTCCTCATCGTACGTGTCGGCCACTTTGTAGAGCATGGTATCCAGCTCGCCCGTCTCCTCGCCAACGTCCACCATGTTCACCACGATGTCGTCCACGATGCGCTGCTTGTACTTCAGCAAGTACAGTAGTGGGCCGAAGACGGGGATAAAAAAGAACCAGAAGAACAGTGCCATCGGATGAAAACCGGGAACCGAGTGCTCTTTCATCGGCTTGGCGATGGCCTCGCCCTCGCGAATCGCCTCGGAGATCTTCGTGTACATCCGCTCGAACATGGCGTTGCCGGACGTGTCGCGCGTAATATTGAGTGCTTCGAGAATCGGCACGCCGCTGGCCACGAGCGTGCCCAGCGTGCGCGTCGTGCGGGCCAGGATGTTCTTCTCGATCAGGTTGCCGAAGATCGGCACCTTGATGATGAACTGGTCCCAGCCGATGCGGCCGTGCCGGAACTTGCGGATGAGTTTGATCGAGAGCCAGATCGTGATCGGGATGCCCGGGATCAGATACCAGTAGGTGACGCACCACTCGGAGATCGAAACCAGTAGCTCCGTCATGACCGGCAGTTCCAGCTCGAACTCGTCGAAAATTTTGCGGAACTCGGGCACGATCTTGATCATGATGAACGTCAAGATGCCGACCGCCACGGTGACGACAACGACCGGGTAGATCATCGCGCCTTTGACTTTTCGTTTGAGCGATTCGGCGCGTTCCTGGAAGTCGGCGAGGCGCTGCAGAATGAGCTCCAGCGCGCCGCCCGCTTCGCCGGCCTTGATCATGTTCACGTACAGCCGGTTGAAGCACTTGGGGCTTTTGGCCATGCCTTCGGAGAGCGTGGAGCCGGCCTCGATTTCGTCGCAGGTGTCTTCGAGCGAGTACTTGAGCCGGCCCGGTTTGGCCTGCCCGGCCAGAATCCGCAGGCTACGCAGAATCGGCAGTCCGGCGTCTTGCAGGATCGAAAGCTGCCGCGTGAACGTGGTGAGATCGCGCGACTTGACGCCGCCAAACACGAAGCCGCGCTTTTTCCTGCCGCCGGCCGCCTCAGTCTTCTTGCGGGCCTTCTTCGCCGTGATCTTGGTGACAAAGTAGCCCATCTGGCGAATCGTCGCTTGGGCTTCTTCTTCGGTCGGCGCTTCGATCACGTCCTTGATCTCGGCGCCCGTCGCGTCCATCGCCTCGAATTGAAATGTTGGCATGTGTGTTTCCTTCGGAAACGCTGTCGGCTGTCAGCTATCGGCTTTCGGCTCGGCACTCAGCCTCTGGCCGATAGCCAAAAGCCGAGAGCCGACAGCCCCTATGCTTCCAAAATCGTCTCTCTTACTACTTCGTCCGGCGTCGTTATTCCTTCGAAGCAACACTTGATGCCCGCTTGTCGCAGCGGCACCATGCCCTGCTTCGTGGCCAGTTGGCGGAGCTCGTCGGCCTGGGCGTTGCCCATGATCTTGTCGCGCAGGTCGTTGCTCATGATCATCAGCTCGAACAGGCCCACCCGGCCCTTGTAGCCCGTGTTGTTGCACACCTCGCACCCGGCGCCGCGATAAAACCGCTTGCCGCGCACCTGCTCCGACGTGAGCTCCAGGTCCTCCAGGATTTCGCGCGGCGGCGTGTACTCCTCGCGGCATTGCGTGCACACTTTGCGCACCAGCCGCTGGGCCAGGATCGCCTCGACCGTGGCCGTGATCAAAAACGTCGGCACGCCCATGTCCTTGAGCCGCGTGATCGTGCTCGGCGCGTCGTTCGTGTGCAGCGTGCTAAACACCAGATGCCCGGTCAGTGACGCCTGCACCGCGATCTCGGCCGTTTCCAGATCGCGAATCTCGCCCACCAAAATCTTGTCCGGATCCTGCCGAAGGATGGATCGCAGAATGTGCGCGAACGTATTGCCGATGTCCGGGTCGATAGGCACCTGGATGATGCCTTCCATGTCGTACTCCACCGGATCCTCGGTGGTGATCAGCTTGTCCTCGATCTTGTTCAGCTCGTTGAGCGCCGAGTAGAGCGTCGTCGTTTTGCCCGATCCGGTGGGGCCGGTGACGAGCACGATGCCGTTGGGCTTCGAGATCACGTCGCGGAATTTTTTCAGCGTCGGAGCGTCCATTCCCACCGACGCCAGGTTGAGCGACGTCACCGAGCGATCGAGCACCCGCATGACCACGCTCTCGCCGAACATCGTTGGCAGCACGCTGATGCGCAGGTCGACCGGATGACCGCCGACGGTGAGCTCGATGCGGCCGTCCTGCGGTAGCCGGCGCTCGGCGATGTCCAGGTTTGCCATGACCTTGATGCGCGTCGTGATCGCGAACGCCAGGTGCCGCGGCGGCGGAACCATTTCGTACAGCACGCCGTCGGCCTTGATACGGATTTTGAACTCGTCCTCGAACGGCTCGAAGTGCAAGTCGCTGGCGTGCTCGCGGATTGCCATCAGCAGCACCATGTTGAGCAGCTTGCGGACCGGGGCGCTGTCGGCCAGGGCCGTCACGTCGTCGAGGTTGATCGGCCCGTCGGCGCTGATGCCGGCGGCGGCCGCGGCCAGCTCGGCATCGTCCTCCAGCGCGAGCACGATGCTCTCCACGCTGTCGGTGCTCTCACCGTAGTATCGCTCCAGGGCCGAGGTCATCTGCGATTCGGTCGTCACCAGCACGCGGATATTGAATCCCAGGAACGTCCGCAGCTCGTCTTGCACGCTCAAATTCTGCGGGTCGCACATGGCCACGCTCAGCGTGTCGCCGTCGAACTCGATGGGAACGACGCGATACATCTGCGCCATCGGCGAGGTGACCATCGCCAGCACGTCTTTCTTGATCGTCACGTCCGCGACCGACACGGTCTGTAGCGAAAGCTGCTCGGCCAGCGCTTGGGAGAGCTGGTCCTCGTTGATGAGACCCATGTCGATGGCCACTTTGCCCAGCAATTGGCCCGGGTGCTCGCGCTGTTCATCCACCAGCAGCTCTTGCTGCTCGTCGGTGATGAAGCCCATGTCGACGAAGACTTGTCCGATGCGCCGATGTGCCATGTGCGGAGGATGCAGGATTCAGGATGCAGGGGTTAGGGGAAGAGAATGCCAAATGCAAAATGAGAAATGCAAAACGAAAAATGCCCAACCTCGAATCGAGATGACTGCATCGTTCGCTCTGAGATTGCTATTTTGCACTTTGCATCGAACATTTTGCATTGAACATTTTCCGATTCTCAAACGTGCTCGGGCTCCATTTCCGCGGGTTGATCGTCGAAAATGCCGCGTTCCGCCTGGGCGAAACGTTTCGCCAACTCCTCGGCGTTGTTGCACTTCTCGAGACCGGCCTCTTTCGTAATCTTGCCCTCGCGCCACAAGTTGAAAATATTGTCGTCCAGCAGCATCATGCCGTGCCGGGCACCGGTTTGAATCGATGATGTAATGCGAAAAATCTTGTTCTCGCGAATCAGGTTGGCGATGCCGGGCGTTACGACCAGCGTTTCGAACGCGGCCACGCGCCCGCCGCCGACTTTTTTCAAGAGCTGCTGGCAGAGGATGCCAATCACCGCCGACGCGAGCTGCGTGCGAATTTGCTCCTGCTGATTGGTCGGGAACACGTCGATGATGCGGTTGATCGTGCCGGCCGCGCTCGCGGTGTGAAGTGTGGCGAACACAATGTGGCCCGTTTCGGCCGCCGTGATCGCCGCTTCGATCGTGGCCAGGTCGCGCATTTCGCCGACCAGGACTATGTCCGGGTCCTGCCGCAATGCCCGGCGAATGGCTTCGGCGAACGACGTCACGTCCACGCCGACCTCGCGCTGGTTGATCGTGCACTTCTTGTGCTCGTGCTGGAATTCGATCGGATCCTCGATGGTAATGATGTGGTGGTCAAAGTTATCGTTCAGATAGTCCACCATCGCCGCCAGCGACGTCGTCTTCCCGGAGCCGGTCGGCCCCGTCACGATGACCAAGCCGCGCGGCCGAGTGATCAGGCTCTTAAACACCAGCGGCACCCCAAGCTCTTCCATGGACCACATCTTCACCGGGATTTGCCGCAACACCATCGCCACGTTGCCGCGCTGGCGGAACACCGAAACGCGGAAGCGGGCCGCGTCGCCGAACGAGAAGCCGAAGTCCGTGCTGCCCGTCTCTTGAAATTCCTGCTGGCAGCGATCGGGCGTGATGCTCTTCATGAGTGCCTGCGTATCGGGCGACTCAAGCACCTTGGTCTTGAGTCGCTGCATCCGGCCGCTGATGCGCAGCACGGGCGGCTGGCCGACGGTGATGTGAAGATCGCTCGCTCCCTGCTTGACGCACGCCGAGAGCAGCTTGTCGATTAGAATCGTTCCCATGTTCTGACAATTCCCTTGCGCTTAGGGCCTACGCACAAACGTCGAGTTTCGACGACCACACGAGCGGCGGCCCGCCGGTCTGTGGTCTAACGAAAAATTCCATTTGTCCGCCGGCTCCGAGCACTGGGCAATTCCGCGTGGTCGTTGCACCCGCGCGTTTAGCCCTGTGCCGCATTGGCCAGGGAAGCCTCTTCCCCTCAAACGCTTCGCCTCATCCGAGCCCGCCCCAGAGTGGGCTGATGTGCGAAGGTACGTCCGTCGCCCTGCTCGAGCGGCGCCGGATAGCATGAACAGAGGAGGCCATCTGGCGCCGCAGCGGCAGTCTGTCGCGTAAACCGCGTGCGGCGGACAATGGATTATTCGTTCCAATGATAGCAAACTCAAGGATTCTCGAGTTAGGGTGACACGGCGAGGATTGGGAGCTCGACGGCGCTAGCGCTTCGTCAGTCGCCGGCAGCGCCCTATTCAGCGCCTGTTCCAGGAGCCGGATCGGCGGCCGCTGCCTCGCGTTCACCGCGGGCCGCGTCCTAACCCAATTGTAATTAGCAAGGCCGCTCGAAAAACGCCGTTCGGCCGGCCGTTACTCGCTCTTTTTGGCGACTCGGAAGACCTCGTCGATGGTCGTGATTCCCTCTAAGACCTTACGAATTCCATCGTCGTAAAGCGTTGACATGCCACCCTTTATGGCGTCTCTGCGGATGTCCTGGGTGGAGGCGCCCTGAAAGGCCAACTCGCGGATTTTCGAGGTCATCAACATCAGCTCGAAGATACCGAGTCGGCCCCGGTATCCGCTGTGTCCGCAGTTGTTGCACCCTCGCCCTTTCATGAACGATGCCGACGCCGCCTGCTCTGGAGTGATACCCGCCGCCTGCAATTCGGACTCGCGTGGAGTGTGCGGCTGTTTACATTTTGAGCAAACTACGCGAACCAGGCGCTGTGCCAGGATACCGATGACGCTCCCCGCGACCAGGTAAGATGGAACGCCCATGTCGATCATTCGCGTAACAGCACCGGGCGCATCGTTCGTGTGTAGCGTACTGAAAACCAGGTGTCCAGTTAAGGAAGCCTGAATTCCCATGGATGCCGTTTCGTAATCCCGCATTTCGCCAACCAAAATAATATTGGGGGCTTGGCGCAGCATAGCGCGAATGATGAGGGCGAAGTCCAGGCCGATACTGTGTTTTACCTCCACTTGGTTGATGCCGGGGAGGTAGTATTCCACTGGATCCTCGGCTGTGATGATTTTGCGATCTGGGCGATTTAGCTCGTTTAGGGCGGCGTAGAGGGTAGTCGTTTTGCCGGAGCCGGTTGGTCCCGTCACCAGCACGATCCCGTTGGGCCGTCGGATCAAGCCGCGAAACTTCTTGAAGTCCTTTTCCGATAAGCCCAACTGCCGCACGCCGACCTTGATGTTCTCCTTGTCCAACAGGCGCATCACACATGACTGGCCGTGGTTCGTGGGCAACATGCTGACACGCAAATCCAGCTCCTTGCCGCCGGCCGTGATTTTGATTCGGCCGTCCTGGCAACGGCGCCGTTCGGCGATGTCCATCTTGGCCAGAATCTTGATGCGCGAGAGCAGCGCCCCCAACAGCCGCCGCGGCGGGCTGTCGCGCTCGACCAGTACGCCGTCGATCCGGTAGCGGATTCGCACCCGATCCTCGAACGGCTCAATGTGAATGTCCGACGCCCGGAGCTGCACGGCCTCGCTGATCATCAGCTGCACCAGCCGCACGATCGGCGCGCTCGTTTCGTCCACGTCCTCGCCGCCATCGCCACCGCCCTCTTCTTCCGTCTCGGTGAAGTCGATGGCGGTATCGGTGAATTCCTGCAGCATCGAGTCGGCGCTTTCATCGCCCATCTGGCCGTAATTACGATTGATCGCCTCAAGAATGCTTTCTCGCGTGGCAAGCGCAATATTCACCTTGCGATTGAGAATGAATTGCAATTTTTCGAACGTCTCGTAATCGAACGGATCGCTCACCAGCACCTTGAGCGCCCCGTCCTCTTCCGCAAGCGGAATGACCGCATTTTCGCGGGCCACGGACTCCGGCACTAATTCCACCACCGACGGAGGAATCGGCACGTCGCGCAGGTCGAAGAACTCGTAGCCATGCATGTCGGCCATCGCCTGCATGACCTGTTCGCTCGACGCGTAGCCCTGCTTGATGAGAATCTCATGGACCTTGCCGCCGTTGTTCTTGGCAATAGTCTGAGCCTCGGCCAACTGCTCCGGCCCAACAATCCCCCGCCCCACGAGATATTTGCCAAGGTCTGCCATGTGTGAACTATCCGGTTCTCGGCTATTCCAATTATTCTCTTCGCGTTGATCGCGCTCGAATGTTGCGATCGGCCAGTAGGGTCCGGCGAACCGAGCCGGACCCTTACTACGACGCCGCTCGGCTCGCAACACCTACCCTACGCCAGACCCCTCGGAAAAGTGCTAACTCGTGATATCTCTTAGACTAACGATCACGCTAGGAAGTGTCAATCAAACGCCGTTTGCCCGCACGGTGCCAAGGGCAGTCCTGGCCCCGATTGTCGGCTAAAGCCAGCGTAAGACTCGTCAGCTTGCCAGCGTTGGTACGCGGCGCGACAATCGGTCGCTGAGGCACGAATGAACATGACACGACGGCTCCGGATCAGCTTGCGGACGCTGTTCGTATTAACGACGGTGTGCGCGGTCTGGCTTGGATATCTTTCGAAGCGAGCCCACGATCAACGGGCGGCGGTCGGGCGTATTCGCGAGCTGGGCGGTACAGTCGTGTACGACTTTCAATTTGAGAATGGCGAAGCGGGAGGCAACCTTCTTCTTAAAAATCCTGAGCCGCCAGGTTGGCCCTGGCTCCGTCGCCTCATCGGCCCCGAATTCTTACAGGATGTGGTCTGGGTTCAGCTCGACGAGACGGAAGTCAACAACAACGATTTGCGGCTTATTGGCGAGCTCAAGCGCGTAAATACCCTCAGCCTGAACCGAACCAGCGTTTCAGATGGCGGGATCGAGCAGCTCGGCGGACTGAAACGGCTGCGATATTTAGGCTTGGCCAGAACCAAG
>JAKEIB010000287.1 GCA_022614705.1 Planctomycetota bacterium
AGGCGGTTTTCGTTGGGGCGGCGGCGACGATCGTTGCCGGCGGTGTGGCCGAACGGATGCGGTTCATCTCCTACTTGGCCTATTCTTTCATCATATCGGCGCTGGTCTATCCGATCGTCGGTCACTGGATATGGGGTGGTGGGTGGCTTGCCGATCTCGGCTTCTACGATTTCGCAGGCTCGACCGTGGTTCATACGGTCGGCGGGTTCTCGGCTCTAGTTGCCACCTGGATGATCGGACCCCGGATCGGCAAGTTCGGCGCTGACGGCAGTCCACGCGTCATCGGCGGCCATAATCTGCCCCTGGCCGCGCTCGGAGTGTTTATCCTTTGGCTGGGCTGGTTCGGCTTCAATGCGGGCTCGACACTGGGATTCGAAGATCCGGGTCAAATCGCCCTGATCGCCGTCAACACCAATCTTGCCGCGGCTACCAGCGCCATCGTTGCAATGTCCGTGGCGTGGCTGAAATTCGGAAAGCCGGATTTGGCGCTCGCCCTGAACGGTGCGCTAGCTGGGTTGGTCGGTGTCACCGCACCTTGTGCTGCCGTTTCGCCGCTCGCCGCGGTCGCAATCGGTGCAGTATCCGGCGTGATCGTTGTCTACGGTATTGTGGTGCTGGATAGGTGCCGACTTGACGATCCGGTCGGCGCGGTATCGGTGCACGGCTTCTGCGGCGTTTGGGGCACGCTTGCCGTCGGACTGTTCGGGCAAGCCGCACTCGGCGCCAACGCCGATGGGTTGCTTTACGGCGGCGGCCTTGCAGCGCTTGGCGTACAGGCAATCGGCACCGTGTCCTGTATCGCGTTTGTCATCGTTTGCATGACAGTCGTCTTTAAGGCGATCGATCTTGCGTTCGGCCTGCGCGTCTCAAGGGAGGCAGAACTGCGCGGGCTCGATGTGAGGGAACACGGAATGGAATCCTACAGCGGTTTCCAGATTTTTATTACTGATTGAACGCGGATGTTCGGGAGATGACGTCATGAAGCTTGTCGTCGCCATCATTCAGCCGCAACAACTGCCTGCCATAAAGGACGCCCTAAAGGCCTCCGAATTTGAGAACATGACCTGCACCAATATCCTAGGCACCATCCCCAACGTCGAAGAGCACCACAAGTTTCGCGGCGTCGGACAGGAAATTTCGCTGTTTCAGAAGGTCCGCGTCGAGATCGCCGTCAACGACGAGTCCCTGCAGCGGCTTGTCGACGCAATATCGCAAGGCGGACGTGCTAGCGGAGGCTTCGGAAAGATATTCGTCACGAATCTCGCCGATTGCATCACCTTGGCGACGGGCAAGAGCGGTCCCGGCGAGATCTAAGAGGCCGCCCGGTACGGGCGGACGCTGACCGTCTGCCTGGCCGCGCGGTCGCACAGGACGAGGCGGTGCGACGTTGTCTGAATTTTCTCTCAACTCGGCATTGATCGCCCTGCCGGAGCAACGGGACCCACAGTGGCTCGAGGATGCCGCGGAGCAGCTCCGCACGCGCGCCGCCGACCTTGACGATACCGCTTTAAGGACCTGGGTGGAGACGGCGGCAGCGGATCAGCGACTTCTTGAATTCGTTGGCTTTGTGTTCAGCCATAGCCCGTTTCTGTCCCATTGTACCCTGCGCGACTTGGCGTTCTTGAGGGACATTCTGGAGCAAGGTCCCGACACCTGTTTCACTCGCCTTGCCGCCCGCATGAAGGATGAGCTCGCCCAGGTCCGCGACCGGGATCTGTTGATGCGCGAGCTTCGCATTACGCGCCGGCGAGTCGCGCTTCTGACCGGCGTTGCCGATATCGCCGGGCACTGGCCGCTGGACAAAGTTACACACGCCCTCAGCGACTTCGCCGATGGTGCACTCTCCGCGACAATTTCCCACCTCCTCCTGCAGGCCGCAGATGCGGGTGAGATCATTCTCGCGGATCCGCATTTTCCTGAGGACCAGTGCGGCTATGTCGCGCTTGCCATGGGCAAGCATGGCGGGCGTGAGCTCAACTATTCCTCGGACATCGATCTGATCATCATCTACGAGCCCGCCCAGATCAACTACCGCGGCGGGCGCAGTCACCAACAATTCGTTCAGCGCCTAACCCGGCACCTGATCGCCATCATGCAGGAGATGACGGCCGACGGATATGTCTGCAGGGTCGACCTCAATCTTCGGCCCGACCCGGGGGCCACACCCCTCGCAGTCTCGATCGCCGCGGCGCAGACTTACTACCGGCACAGGGGTGAGAACTGGGAGCGAGCGGCAATGATAAAGGCCCGGCCGGCGGCTGGAGACCTGGGTCTCGGGCGGCAGTTTCTGGATGATCTCGCGCCGTTCATCTGGCGCGAAGCGATGGATTTCTGGTTGCTGCAGGACATGCGCGCCATGAAGCGGCGTATTAATGCACATAAGGGCGGCGGCGAAATCGCGGCCGCGGGCCACAATGTCAAACTGGGCCGCGGCGGCATCCGCGAGGTCGAGTTCTACGCGCAGACCCAGCAGTTGATCTACGGCGGACTGGATCCTTATCTGCGCTGCGCGCGTACAGTTGAAGCGCTGACGACGCTTGCCGAGGCCGGCCATATCAATGAAAAGGTCGCGGACGACTTGACCGAGTCGTACGAATTCCTCCGGCGTCTCGAGCACCGCTTGCAAATGATCGACGATCAGCAGACTCAGACCATGCCCGTCGACAATGAGAGAATTCGGCGAGTGGCCCGGCTCATGGCGTTTGACGATGTTGATGCTTTCACGACGACACTTCTGGAGAGCCTCGCCTGCGTCGAGTTGCATTACGACCGGCTGTTCGAAAATGCACCAGGCGATGATGTGCGAACCGCCGATTGGGCGTTCGCATCGGAAACGCCCGATGATCGGACAGCAGCGGCAATCGCGACATTGGGTTTCGCGGATGTCGCCGAGACATATCGACGCCTAAGGCAATGGCATCGCCTCGGGTTTCGGCTGAGCCAAGACGAGCGGGCGCAAGATATGCTCCGGCAGTTGATTCCGGATATCGCGCAGGTTGCAGCGCGTTCGTCCGATCCGAACGCCGCTCTCGAAGCGCTGGAGACGTTTTTTTCGCGTCTGCCCTCGGGACTCAGATTTCTCTCAACGATTTCGGCCCACCCGTCATTACTTGGACTTGTTTTCGAGATCGTCACGCTTGCTCCCGTGTTGGCGGGGGAACTGACCCGCCACAGCGAGCGCCTGCAAATGGCCATTGCCCCCGGATTCTTCGACCTGCTACCCGACAGCCGCGTCATGCGGGCCGAGTGCGCGGATATTGTGCGGGAAGCCGAGGACGTGCAGGAGGCAATCGAACGCATCGACTCTTGGGTACATGACTACCGGTTTCAGGTAGCGGTTAACTTGCTGCGACACAGAATCGATGCACACGATGCCGGACTGACGCTGAGCGATCTCGCCGATGCCGTAGTCGAGCAGGTGGGTACCCTCGTAGCCGATCGCATCCGAGACGAGCAGGATTCGCCACCTGGCCGAATGGCTGCCGTGGCGATCGGCGCCTGGGGCAGCCGTGACTTGACGCCGGCCGCTCCCGTCGAACTCCTGTTCATCCATCAGGACGCCAGCGGCGCGGAGCCATCCTCGTACAGATTGGCACGCCGCATGGTAGCACTCTGCGCCGCACGGTCGGCGAACGGGCACTTATGCGACGTGGAGACGACGAAAGAGCTTTGGGGCGCTCCTGGCCCTCTTGTGACGCCACTGGATGCGTTTGTCGGGCATGTCCGTGACAGCGCATCCGCGGAGCAATTGATCGCAATGACGGAACTGCGCGTGATCTTCGGCCCGCCCGAACTCCGGTCGCGAATTGACGGCGCGATGCGGGACCTATTGACGTCACGTGTGGCGTCCGAGACGCTTATTGCGCATGCGCGGGCACGCGTCAGCGAACTCGAGGCGCTCGGGAATGCAAAAGCGACAAATGACTTTTCCCTCTGCGCCCAAATTCGAAGAACACTGGACGAAACGGTCCGCGCCCTTCAAGTGCGGCATGTCATAGCGAATTCCGAGGTGCTGACACCCTCCGTCCCAAAAGCACTTGCCGCGCTCGCGCGGCACGCGTTCATGGACGCCGACACGGTACGCAATGCTCTGGACGCCCGGCATCGCCTACGCCAGATCGAAATCATGCGGAGCGTCCGCTTTGGGTGTGGCGATCCAAACTCACTCGCGCCAGTCCGCGTCGATTCCGAACTGTTGCTCGCAGCCGGCATGGTCGACACGGCAGAGTGGCGGGCATTATTGGCCGAAGGTATTGCCCTACTGTGTACGATCCGCAACGGGCACCTGCACTAAGACCGTTTGGATAGCACGCCTGCAAGAAGCCCAACTCATTCAGCCAAGTCGCTCTCGTTTGGTTGAATGGGGTCTAGGCCTTTTTGTCTTGGGTGGCCCTCACAACTGATTCAAGGGCCGACTTGTCCAGAAGGTACAGCGTGTTTCCACGGCGGCGGATGAGGCCCTTTGGATAGAGCGTGTTAAGTGCACTGTTGACTAGTTCCCGCGTAGTGCCTGCGTTTTCTGCGAGTTCGCGAAGCGGCGGTAGTGGCTTCACTGTCCAGAGGTCGGGGCTCGCCGCATCCTGTTTTGCGAGCCGCAGAAGCTCAGCATAAACCCTGTTCGTGGCGTCTAGGCTTGACAATTCCACGACGCGCGCGCCGGCGTGGCGCACCATGGCGGATAGCCGGCGCAGAAGCTCAACCGCAATTTCGCCATTCTGCTTAAGGAGAGCGACAAACCGTGTTGCGGGCAGCACGGCCACCAGCGAGTCTTCCGCCGCAGCGACGCTCGCCGAGCGCGGCAGCCCATCGATCGCGGCCATTTCGCCGATCACCTCGCCGGCACCGGCCCGCGCAAAGCTCACGTCACGACCGGTGGCGGAGGAGCTGACGATGCTAACCAATCCTTCGACAATGAAGAATACCTCGTTGCTGGAGCTGCCTCGCTCGAACAGACGTTCCCCGTGCCGATAGCGGCGCCAGATACATGCGGCTTCGAGCTCGGCGCGCTCCGTAGCCGGCAGTCCCTTAAGCACGGCGACACCGTCTAGTGTGCGCCGGTCGACTGGCATTATTGGCTGCTCACTCGGTTCGTTCATATCGCCCTCAATCTGTGCCATCCGTCACGGTAGGCGATCGGTTGAATCTATCAACTCAAGTGAGTTCATTCGAGATGCCGGAATGCATTGTCAATGTTTCATGATCTCTGGCACAAAAGGATACCGATTTCCAGCACAGAGCATCAGCATCCAACGTACGGTGCACCCGACCCGCATGGTGTGGCCGGG
>JAKEIB010000029.1 GCA_022614705.1 Planctomycetota bacterium
ACGTCGAATAGGCGCCTACGCTCATGGCGCGCGCCTTGTCCCATGATATTATGTACTTGTCCAGGCCAATGTTGCAGATTTATTGCGATGGGCCATATTGCTTCACGCTGCCCACTTCCAGGATCACGATCGAGGCGTAGGCCGCTTCGTCGCTGCCTTCGACCTGAGACTTCCAAACCTCTTCGCCGGTTTGCTTGTTGAGTGCGACGAGCGTTGCTGTTTCGCCGCCGGGCGTGACGACCACGACGTCGCCGTCGATAAGCGGCGACTCCGAATAGGCCCACTCGCCCGGCTTGCCGGCGAAATCGGTTGGCAAGTTTTTCTGCCAACGGATGTCGCCCGAATGGCGATCGATACACGCCAGGTCGCCGGCCGAGCCGAGCGCGTAGAGCACGTCTCCGTCGACGGTCGGTGTCGAGCGGGCGCCGGGATACGACGGCTTCTGATCTGGCTCGCCGACTTTTCCGATACGTTTCGACCAAATCTGTTGACCGTTCTTTGTGTCGAGCGCCTGCACAAACTCATTTTCGAGACCCTCGTTACTGATCAAGTAAACCCGATCCCCCACGATGGCGGGCGTCGAGAAGCCGTCGCCCAGCCCGTCAACCTGCCAGACGAGCTGCGGCCCCGCCTCCGGCCATTGCTTGAGTAGCCCGGTCTCTTTGGAAATGCCGTCGCGCTCCGGCCCGCGCCACTGCGGCCAGTTCGCGGCCAGCAAGCTGCCGAGCATGAAACATAGAGAAACTACGACCAGCCATCGCCGCGAACTCGCGGAACTAAGGGCGCGAATATTCGACTGAGGTGACACGATCAAACTCCGATCTGGTTCGTCAGGATTCGGTTTTCCGGGCAGACCAACGACGAGCGCATTGTTTGGTTAGCAATTTGTGGTGTCAAGCGATTGGCGGGGCTGATGTCCTGGGGCTGGCCGCGCGAGCTCGACCACGTCTGCATTTCCGCGGTGGCGAACTCCCATTGCCGATTTGGTCCTCGGACGCCAAACTGTGGCCCATGGAAGAGTTACTTGCTCCGAATTCGCTGTTGGCGTTGGTGGCCCTTACGGCATTGGAAATCGTGCTGGGCGTCGACAATTTGGTGTTCATCGCGATTCTCACGGGCCGATTGCCGCCGGAGCGGCGCGCGTTTGCGCGCCGGCTGGGTCTGGCGATGGCAGCCATCGGGCGGATCGTGCTGCTGTTTGCCGCGTCGTGGGTCATCACGCTTGAAGAGTCGGAGTTGTTCCGCATCGATTGGTTGGGCCTCGATCTCAAAATTTCTATCCGCGACCTGATCTTGATCGCGGGCGGCTTATTCCTGCTGGCGAAGGCGACGTGGGAGATTCACCATACGCTCGAAGGCGAGATTCACCACGCCGATGCCGGTGCAGCTGCTAAGCAGGTGAGCGTCGGCAGTGTAATCGGGCAGATTCTCATGTTGGACCTGGTGTTTTCCATCGACTCAGTGCTCACGGCCGTGGGGATGGTTGAGCCGCAAAGCTTTAAGTCGGCCCCTCTACCCTACACGACTGTGCCCTGGCCGGCGATGACGATCATGAGCGCCGCCGTGTTGGCCGCGGTGGCCGTGATGTTGTTTTTTATCACGCCCGTTTCCAACTTCATCGAACGTCACCCGACCGTAAAAATGCTGGCGCTGGCGTTCCTGCTGTTGATCGGCATGATCCTGGTGGCCGACGGGCTGCACCAGCACATTCCGCGAGGGTACGTTTATTTCGCGATGGGGTTCAGCATCATGGTGGAAATGCTAAACCTGAAAGCCGCAAGCCGGCGCGAGCGAACGCAATTGGGGCATTGATATGGCCGCGACTACGCATGAAATCTGGCGAGACGTGTTCACCAATTGGCCGGCGGCGATTCCGCGTCGGGGCTCGATTGTGAGCACGCTGAACGAAACGGTTCCCTTCAAAAGCTTTTTGCTCAAGGGCGACACGCTGCTACTGGAGCGCACGAACCCCGATGCCGTCGGGACGCGGTTCATCGTGCTCGCGTTCGACGCGATTCACATGCTGAAGCTGACCGACCCGCTGAAAGAGTCGGTGCTGACGGGGGCGGGGTACGTCGGGCAATTGGCGAAGTCGTAGCGCCACCATTCTACAGGCGCGCCAATCAACAAACCGGCGATGACATCGCCGGCTTTATGTTGAAGCGCGGCGACGGCGCGGCCTTAGTCCGACGAGGCCAATTGCCATCAGGGTCATGACGACGCTGCCCGGTTCCGGCACGGCGTAGAAGTAATGGCCCGCCGCGTATTCGGCAATCGCATTGCCCAGCGCGATGCCGTCTTCCTGGTCGAACAGCCAGTGGATACCGAGATAAATGCGGCTCATGCCGTTTTCGCCTTCGGGCGAGTCCTCCATGCCGGGGGCCAATGGGCCAACTTGGGTGAATCGGACAAAGTTGCGCGTGCCTCCACTGCCTGTTTCGTTCGAGTGCAACATGTAGTTCGCTGTGACTGGATCGGCGCCTATCAAGGCATCCGCTACGCTGAAGTCATTTGTCCCGTAGAACAACTCCAAGGCCTTGAAGATAGCGCCACCCATCGTGGCGTGACCGGACGTGTACGCAGGGAACGGCGGTGTGAAATCGTCGGCTGAGCCCGCATGATCGCTGCCCGGTGCGCCCAGGTACACCCAGGTTGGATCCTCGACGGTGGCCGGGTTGTCGTCGTCGTGCGTAGCATCGGCGCGGATCGCCGTGATTGGCCGCCAAAAGTCTTCTTCATACTTGACGTCCCAGGCCGCGATCGCAGCGTCCGCCTGGGCCACCGACGCCATGGCGAACAACCGAGCATTGTCGGCCGGCGTATTGCCCGCCTGCTCCGCGATGTCGATCATGTTTTCCACAAACAGCACCGGCGGCGGCCCGACACCCGGCGCGCCCGGAAGGTTTGGCCGGTCATAGGCCCAGAACAAGGCGATCTCGGTCTGATTGGCAGTGCGTACCGCGCTATTGCGCTCGCCATAGGCCTTTACCTGATTGAACGCATCAACGTATTCTTGGTCGTTAAAGCCTGGAACGCCAATTAGCGCATCGAAGTGGTCGGGATTGGGCATCGCCCAGGGGGTCACGAAGCCCCAGTCCGAACCCCAACCTTTTTGCTCCGGTGTAACTAGGGGATCTGGACTCCAATGACCTGGCGCAATGGTCGGCGTGTACGCATCCGGCAAATCGTGTCCGTCGTTGGCGTGCGAGTCGACGTAATGCTGGCCGATGTAATTCCCCAGCGCAATGCCGTCCGTCTTTGCTTGGCTGTCGGCAATCGCACCCAGCCGCGTCGCCAGAACGCCGTCCAATGTGGCCTGATATTCGCCGAATGTATCGGAGATTACGCGGTACGCGGCTTGCGCCACTGCTGCATCCATGTTTGCGCCGGGCACATGCGTATTGATCTTGAAGGGCGCGTGTGTGCGATCAATGGCCTGGAACACGTCGTAGATCGCCGCATTCATCATCGCCATAGCACGGGTCGAGTTGCCCGGGTTGTGCTTGCTTGGCGTCGCAATAATTGCGTCATTGAGTGTCAAATTCCAATCGGTTACGACGTCGGCTCGCGCACCGTATCCGGACAAAGCCACGATTGCCACAATCATCAAAGTCAAGTTGCGATTCATATTCGGGTTCCGCATCTAAGTTAGTCTGATCAAAAA
This sequence comes from Planctomycetota bacterium, assembly GCA_022614705.1. GTDB lineage: Bacteria > Planctomycetota > Planctomycetia > Pirellulales > Lacipirellulaceae > JABDGM01. The sequence goes on from JAKEIB010000029.1 coordinate 3,665, forward strand.
ACGACAAATTAACTGCCAAGCGACTGACGCCGCGACGCGAATGGATTCGCCCAGCATGAATTAAAGAAGCTGGGCGATAGGCGACATCCGCACGTAGAATGCAGAACGCAGCCGCGCCGCTGTTGATTGGAATTAGCGCACTCCGCCAAGATCGTCGCCGAAACTGCCTCCGGCAAACACATCCAGCATGAGGTTCGGGCGCGAAAATGTCAAGAAATTGCAACCCGGGCCGATTTTGCTGGTTGTGCAAGCTAAGGACGGGCACGCGAAAATCAGGCAGTTTTTTCGGCCGTTGGCAAGGATTCCAGATCCTCTGGGGTGACGCACAGCCGTTCGATACCGGTCGCCCGGCCGGATTCGGCATTGGCCGTAACTATCGTGCCGCACAGACGCACGTCGCCGGTGGCCACGTCGAACTCGGTCGGCAGGCCGGTGAGCGTGGTTTCCATGACCCGGTCGATCCGCCGACCAATAATGCTTTCGAACGGGCCGGTCATGCCGACGTCGCATTGAAAGGCGGTGCCGCCGGGGAAAACGCATTCGTCGGCGGTCGGCACGTGCGTGTGCGTGCCCAGCACGGCAGTGACGCGACCATCGAGGTACCGGCCCATGAGCTGCATGTCGCTTGTGGCCTCGGCGTGGAAATCGATCAAGCGCACACGCACGTCGGCGGGCAGCGCGGCTAGCACCCGGTCGGCAGCCTGCCAAGGATTGTCGACCGGCTTCATGAACAACCGGCCCAACATGCAGGCAATCGCCACTGGCACGCCGTTGTGGGCGTTTACCACGGCCCAATCGCGACCAATTGACTCCGGTGGCAGGTTGGCGGGCTTCACGATGTTCGATTCGTTCTCCAGCACCGAATAAATTTCTTTGCGGCGATAGACATGGTCGCCGAGCGTGATGGCGTCGACGCCGGCGCGAATCAATTCGCGGTAAATAGCCGGCGTGAGTCCCGAGCCACCCGCGGCGTTCTCTGCATTGGCGACGACCAAATCGAGCTGGTGCTTGTCTACGAGACCGGCGATCGACCGACAAACGATGTCGCGGCCGGGCTTACCCACGATGTCGCCGATAAAAAGAATACGCACGACTGGTCCTTTGTCATCGATCCGCGATGCGTGCAATGATTGACGCGAAACGGCTGAAAGATGTGTTGGTGACTCGAAACACAAAATTTCTTGAACAGGAGGTAACAGGGATAACAGAGAAGATCAGTCAGTGGATTGCCTTTCTCTGTTTCCTCTGTTACCTCCTGTTCATAAAAACAAGAAATTATTGCCCCAGGTACAGAATTTCACTTTGCAGTTTCCGTAAACCTCATTTCGCGAATCATCGTCACGCGAATCTCGCCCGGGTAGGTCAGCTGTTGCTCGAACGCGTTGGCGATATCGCGGCAAATCTTGGCGGCCGACTCGTCGGTCGTAAGCTTTGTGCTGGCGATGACGCGCACCTCGCGGCCGGCCTGGATGGCGAACGCCTGTTCGACGCCCTGGAAGCCAGTGGCGATCGTTTCGAGTTCCTGCATCCGCTTGATGTAGCGGTCGAGCGTCTCGCGGCGGGCGCCAGGGCGGGAAGCGCTGCAGGCGTCGGCTGCAGCCACGAGCACGGTGTACGGCATGTCGGCGCGAATGTCGTCGTGGTGGCCGAGCGCGGCATGGACGACTTCCGCGCCCTCGCCGTATCGCTTCAGCAAGTCGGCGCCAATTCGCGGGTGGCCGCCTTCCATGTCGTGGTCGGCCGCTTTGCCGATGTCATGCAACAAGCCGGCGCGGCGAGCCAGGTCGGCGTTCATTCCCATCTCTTCGGCGATCATTCCGGCCACGAACGCCACCTCGATCGAATGCCGCAACACGTTCTGGCTGTAGCTCGTGCGATAATGCAGCCGGCCGAGCAGGTTGACGACGCGCTCGTTTAGGCCACGAATCTGGGTTTCCTGTATGGCCTCCTCGCCGTATCGACGAATCTGCGCTTCGATCTCTTGCTGCGTTTCGGCGACGAGCTCTTCGATCCGCGAGGGATGAATGCGTCCGTCGGCAATGAGTTTGTTGAGCGCGCTGCGTGCGATCTCGCGCCGCACGGGATCGAATGCGCTGACGATGACGACGCCGGGCGTGTCGTCGATAATCACGTCGACGCCCGTGGCTTTTTCGAACGAGCGGATGTTTCGCCCCTCGCGGCCGATGATTCGTCCCTTCATTTCGTCGCTCGGGATGTCGACCGTGCTCGTCGTGGCCTCGGCCGTGTGCGAGGCGGCAAAGCGTTGGATCGAGGTGAGCAGCATCTCCTTTGCCTTGTCATCGCAGATCGCGGCCATCTCTTTCTCTTGCTTGAGAATTAGCGCCCCCTGCTCGTGAGCCAATTCCTGGTCGAGCCGCTCGAGCAACCGGCGTTTGGCTTCCTCCGGTCCTAGCCCGCTGATTTGATGCAGCGTTTGCCGCTGGATGTCGAGCAGGTTGTCGAGCTCCGATTGCCGGCGATTGGCGTCTTCCAGTTTTTCCGTGAGCTTTCGCTGGTTGTTTTCAACCATTTTCTCCTGTTTCTGGAGCTGCTCGGCGCGCTGCTCGATCATGTCCTGCTGCTTATCGAGATGACGTTCGCGCTCGAACAGTTTTTGCCGTGCGTCGTTGAGCTGCTCTTCGATCCGCGCCTTTTCTCGCAGGGCCAGTTCTTTGGCTTCGACCTCGGCCTCCTTTCGGCGGGCGCCGGCTTGAATCTCGGCCTTTTCGATGATCTGCCGCGCTTCCTTCTCTGCATCGTGCTTTCGCAGATAGCCAAGCACCTTGATGACGCCCATGCCCATCAGCGCCGCGCCCAGTGCGACTAAAATGATCAGCACGGGATTGTCCGCCTGAGCAAGCACAATTAAAGATTCGCTCGGCAACACAGCCGCGTCTCCTTTCACCGATAGCCCCTGGGGCAATCCCGAACCTTGGTTTGATCGCAACGGCGACGACGCGCGCGACAAATCGAACCGAAGTCGGCGTGCGGAACGGCAGCCGGATGCGAGCTACCCGGGCAGAAGACAGGCGGGATGGCACGTCACGTGGTCGTGTAAGCCAGTCCAACGCGGCAACGAATGAAAACCGTTGCCGGCCTGACGCGACGCGACTCGGTCGCTTGCGATTTAGTTCAAGTCCACAACCGGCCGGTGCCGCCCCGTTCGACCGCTTGTCGCGCCAGGGGGGCGTTGACGACAGGGTTGCGTGGAGAGAAAGACCGGCGATGGCTGCGGACGGACCAAGGGGCCGTCGCGCCCCCCTGACGTGTCATGCCAAAGCACCGGTACGATGGGTGAACAAGGTTGCCCACCTAACGGCGCGAAGGCCCAGCAACCTGGGCCAAACAATCCGTGGGATGGACATCTGTCACCACGCCTCACGTCCCGCACCCTATCCCGAAACCACCGCACGAGCGCGATGACCCGAGTGAAAACCACAATCAGGGTACGAAACCCGAGCATTTCAGTAGTGGTCAACGACTGACTTGAACTCATACACAAACGAACTTATCAAGCGTTGCGTTCTGCCCGGCTGCGCCGTGGCGCCGCCGTCCAAACACATTCAATTCCAAAGTTAAGTTTAGAATCCGGTTTCAAAACCTGTAGCTGGGGTCTGTGACCCCAGCTCTATGACCCCCAGCTGCCGCAAGCAAGCCGGCCTCACAGAGGCCAGCTACAGCGAGTCGGCACCCCGGCAAACCGCCGCGGTGGTTGGCCACGGCGAAGAGCTAACGGTTATGTTAACAAATGTTTAGGACGCCGCAACCCGGACGTGGGGTAGAACGCGTTGGAAATTAGCGCGAAGCGCGCCCCAGCCCTGCTCAATCGGCAGGGTTTGACTGTCTTGCGCGCTTCCCCAGGGCGGCGCGGCCGCGATGACTTGCACGATCTAAGATTCGCCATGGCGTTGCCCATTCCACACCCATTCGAATCCGGTTTTGGCCGAGCCTGGCCGTCGCGCGCCTGGTGTGATTCACACGTCGTGCTGGCCGTTTCGGGCGGGGCGGATAGCGTCGCCATGCTGCGGGCCGCACTTGCAATTAAGGAACGCTGCGGCGGGAACGGCCGGTTGTACGTCGCGCATTTGAACCATGGTTTGCGTGGCGAAGAGTCAGATGCCGACGCCGAATGGCTAAAAATGTTGTGCGGGAAACTAGGTAGTCCGCTCGAAATTGGCAAAACAGACGTGTCGGCGATCGCGGATCGGCAGGGTGACGGCTGGGAAGCGGCCGCGCGCATGGCCCGCTACGATTTCCTCCGACACACGGCCGAAAAGCTCGGGGCACGATTCGTCACCGTCGCCCACACGGCCGACGACCAGGTCGAAACGGTGCTGCATCGGATCTTGCGGGGAGCGGGGATCGCTGGCTTGCGTGGCATTCCCGCGGCTCGTCCGCTCTCGGCGAGCGTTTCGATCGTACGACCGCTGCTCACCATGCGACGAAGCGAAGTGCTCGACTATCTGACGGCAATCGACCAGGACTTTCGCAGCGATGTGTCCAACGCCGACCCGCGCTGGACTCGCAATCGCCTGCGGCACGAATTGCTGCCCGCGCTTCGCGAATATTTCAATGCCGACGTGGATGCAGCGCTGTTGCGGCTCGCCGCACAGGCAGCTGAATCGCAGGACTTGATTGCCGGATTAGCCGCCAAATTGGCCGACCAGTGCGTGACGCATGAATTTGCTCCCGGACAAGGCGCCGACGATGCTCGACGAACGTTCTGCGTTCGGATCGACGTTCGCCAACTCGCGGACCAGCCTGCGCTCATCGTGCGCGAAGTGTGCAAAGCAGCGTGGCACGAAGCGGACTGGCCGCTGCAGGCGATGAGATTCGACCAATGGCAGCAGCTAGCAGAGATTGTCCGCTGCGAACCTGCCCTGACGCCTCTGAATCTCCCGGGTGACGTGCGTACCCGTCGCGAGGGGAACACCCTCATCCTGCACAAGGGCGGCTTACCTTGACGACGTTCCCGCAACGCCTCTACCATACGCCGCCCTAAACTGCGCAGTTGCAGCAATTTACGAACGCGTGCCTTGCCCCGCCGTTGCGCGAGTCGTCGCGCCTGCGCGCGTGCGTATTCGTCACCGACTGAGGAACCCGCCGATTCTCACTCAGTTAGTCAACTTCTGTTGGTCGCTCTTCAAATGGTGCCTGGCGCTCGCGCTAGTGGCGGGCGTTTTGCTGTGCGGCTATCTATACCTGCGGCTCGACGACGAGATACGGCGAAGCGTCGAGCGGCGGATCGCGGAGCACTACACAGGCATGAGTGTGCATGTCGGCCGGGCACGATTCGAACAGGACCGCGGAATCGCGATCTTCGACATCGCGATCGCCGATGAACAGCCCGATTCAAACTCTCAGCCGATGCTGTCAATTGGTGAGATGTACCTGGCCGGCAAAGTGCGGATGGAAGACCTTGTTACGAACGATCTTGCAATCAGCGAGATCGTCGTCCGCCGCGCGGACTTGCGTGCAGTGTGCCAAGCCAACGGCGAATGGAACCTCAAAACGCTCGTGCCGCTGCCGCAGATTGGCGCCCGATCGCCGATTGTCAAAGTCGAGGATGCAACGCTCGTCGTGCAGGACGCGACGCGCCCGGCCGTGGTGCAGACGATTCAAGGGGTCGACCTTGTTCTCACGCCGGTCACCAGCGATACGCTCGTCGCCGCAGGGGCAAAGCAGTTTCGCGTCGAAGGTTCCGCCCGCGGCGTGCCGGCCCGCGAGTTGCGATTCGTCGGCGAGCTGGGGACGGACGATGGCGTGTTGAACGTAACCGTGACGGTAGCCGGCCTGGAGATTTCGTCGGAAATGTTGGCCGCACTGCCCGGAGTGCCCGGCAACGCCATGGCTGGGGCTGAGATGTCGGGCCGCGCGGACGGCACGATCCAGCTCACTCGCACCGGTGTGGATGTGCCGCTATTGTGGTCCGCCGACGTGACGCTTGATCGCGCTCGCCTCAAGCATGCCACGTTGCCGGAGCCGCTCACCGAAATGAGGGTCGTCGCGCGAGCGATGCCCGATCGGCTCACCATCAAACGCCTCGATGCAAAATGTGGCACGGCCACGATTGTGCTCGCGGCGGAGCGATTCGGCTGGTCGCGCGAGTCGACTATCGCCCTGGCGGCCAAGGTGGTGGGGCTACAGCTCGACGATCGCATGCCGTCCCAAATGCCAGGATCGATGGCCCGCATTTGGAATCGCTTCCAACCAATCGGCCCCGTCGATGCCGAGCTTCGCCTGCAATTTGACGGCAGCGAGTGGCGACCCCAGTTGACCGCGGCGTGCCGCGGCATCTCACTCACCGACAAAGCAAAGTTTCCCTACATGCTTGAGCAAACGACCGGCAGGGTGGTTTACAATCCGTCGAACGCGGCCGGCCCGGATCAGTTGACGCTCGACCTCACCGGCTACGGTGGCGGCCGGCCGGTGCGAATCGAGGCTGACCTCAGGCACCTTACTCCGCGCGAGCCGGACGGCGTGACAACGGATACGGACGTAGCGATCGACGAACGGGCGCCACCAGGCCGTCCACGCGTTGCCGGTTATCGTGGCCAGCCTGCTTTGCGAAGACCGCCGCCGCGGCCGCATCCGACCGGTTGGGTCAAAATTACCGGTACCGACGTCCCTTTGCATGAACAATTGATTTCCGCCATTCCACCGAGTGGCCAGCCGTTCGTGCGGTCGTTGCAGGCCCAGGGGGCAGTCGATTTCACGTTTCGCGCCGAGTGGAAGGAATTGTCCCAGCCGCGTGCCGATGTGACCCTGGACATAGGACTCAAGGATTGCGCAATCAAGTACGAACGGTTTCCACTTCCGCTGCGCGGCGTCAAAGGCTTGGTGTCTGCGCGAGACTGGCGTTGGAAACTTCAAAACGTCGCCGGTTTTGGCGCCGACGATGCCGCAATCATTCGTTGCAGCGGCGACGTCGTGCCGATGGTTGGCGGTTGGCATGCAGAGCTGAATTTCGTCGGTCAAAACCTGCCCCTCGATGGGAATCTGAAGTCGGCCCTGTCGCCTTCGGGACAGAGTGCGTGGGAAGAGCTTCGCCCACAGGGTCGAATCGATGTAACAGCCCACGTCATTCACGAAACTCAGCAGCCGCAACCGGCCGTGGAAGTGTCGCTACGTCCGCGCGATCGATCGGTTTCATTGCACTTGACCCGATTTCCCTATCGGCTGGAAAAGGTCGAAGGCGAGGCAACGTATAAGCCGGGGCGAGTCGAGTTTCGCAACGTGTTGGCACGACACGATCGCGAAGTGTTCTCGGCAGAAAGTGGCGTTTGGACCGCTGCGTCGGACGGCGCTTGGCAAATTGGCTTGAAAGGCTGCAATGTGGACCGAATCTCGCCGCACCGCGAGTTGATCGGTGCGCTTCCGCCCCGGTTACAGAAGATACTCGAGCGGCTGCAGCCGGAAGGCTCATTCGGCATCTACAATAGCAGCGTGAGTTTCGCAAAATCGCCGAGCTCCGAGCGAGTTGCCGCCGCTTGGGACGTGAATCTCGATTGCCACCAGGCGGTTTTTCGCGGTGGCTTGCCGCTGCAAAGCGTGACAGGCGGCGTCCGGTTGTTTGGTCGCGACGACGCGCAGCTAGCCTATTCGGCCGGCGAGCTCGATCTCGACTCGATCGTCTGGAAAGACGTGCAACTTACAAACGTGCATGGCCCGTTCTGGGTCGATAATTCGTTTTGCCTGTTAGGCGAACAGGCGACGCAGAAATTGGGCCAGCCCGCGCGTCGAATCACGGCCGACGCCTACGGCGGCAGTCTCGCCGCGAACATTGCCATACGCCACGACAATGGTCCCAGCTACCAACTCGACCTCGCGCTCGGCGCCGCCGACTTGGCGCGCTTTGCCAATGAACGGCTAGGTGGGCCGACGGACATGAATGGCACCGTATCCGGCCGACTCGCGCTTTCCGGCTCCGGTCCGTCGCTGCAATTGCTCAACGGCGGCGGCGAGCTGCACGTCGTCGACGCCAACATTTACAAGCTGCCCTTGCTCGTCTCGATGCTAAAAGTCCCCAACCTGCGCAACCGAACGCCGGATACAACCGCCTTCAATCGCTGCGATATGAAATTCACGGTCCAGGGCGACCGCATGTATTTCGAGCAGCTCAATCTGCTGGGCGATACGGTGAGCCTATACGGCAAGGGCCAGTCGGGTTTCGATCGCCGTCTGGATTTGGTGTTCTACACGTTGCTCGAGCCGGTCATGCCGATTCCGCTGTGGAAGACGATCGCCGGACAGGTTAGCCAGCAGACGCTGCAATTGAACGTCGTTGGCACTTGGGACGATCCGGAAGTGTGACCCGAAACGCTACCCGGCGTCAACCAGGTGATTCAGCAGATACAAACGGAAATTCAAGGCGCGACTAGCGTGGCGCCAACAGCGGCGACGAGTGGCATTGCGGCGCCGTGATGAAGATGAATAAGGAATGTGATCATGAGCGTGGGATCACTCGGTGGAATCATTAGCAGCGCGGCGGGAGCGCCCCTGTCGCAAACCGCGGGCAGCGAAACGGAACGCGCGCAGAAGGAGTCGCTGGCCCAAAGTCGGCAAGTCGACGCCAATCAGAAGGCCGAGCTGGCCGCCGGAATTGGACAGACTGAACAAGATCAGGAGAGTTCCGAGCGTGACGCCGATGGCCGACGACTTTGGGAATCGCCCGCCAAGGCGGGAAAAGAGCGACAGGATACCGAGGTCGTCGAATCGACCGTCCGTCAAAGCAAGGATGCGACGGGACAATCCGGGACGCAACTGGATCTCACGGGATAAAGAAACATCGAGCCCGCAGCGCAAGCAAGGGAACACACGTCATTCCCTTGCTTGCGCTGCGGGCTACAATACCAACAATGCACTTTACCAAGATGCAAGGCGCCGGCAACGATTACATCTACGTCGATTGCTTTGCCGAACCGGTGCCTGCGAACATCCCCGAGCTTGCGCGAAGGATTTCGGACCGCCGCTTTGGCGTCGGCTCCGACGGGCTCATCTTGATATGCCCCTCGGAGCGGGCCGACGCCGAGATGCGCATGTTCAATGCCGACGGCTCGCCGGCCGAGATGTGCGGCAACGGCATCCGCTGCGTCGCAAAATACCTGTACGATCACGGCATCCGCCGCAGCAAAACGCTGCAAATTGAGTCCGCCGGCCGGATACTGTCGTTGGAGCTGGAAACGGTTCACGGCATGGTAAAGCAGGTACGCGTGGACATGGGCGAGCCGATCTTGATCCCCGACGAGATTCCGACGACACTTCGCTCGCCAAAAAGCCCGGAGCAGCCGGTCGTGGATCTGCCGCTCTCAGTCGGCGGGCGCGAAGTTCGTGTTACATGCGTTTCGATGGGCAATCCGCACTGCGTGACGTTCGTTGACGAACCGACGGATGATTGGGTGCTTGGCGTCGGTCCAAAGTTGGAAGTCGATCCGCACTTCCCGAAAAAGGTCAACGTCGAGTTCGTCAAGGTGCTAAACGGTCGCGAGCTCGTGCAACGCACGTGGGAGCGCGGTTCGGGCGAGACGCTCGCCTGCGGCACGGGCGCGTGTGCCGTGTGTGTCGCCGGTGTACTAACGGGGCGCACGGGGCGCGACGTGAAGATTCACTTGCGCGGCGGCGACCTCTCAATTGAATGGATGAATTCGAACAATCGCGTTTACATGACCGGGCCCGCCGTGGAAGTTTTCAGCGGCGAATGGCGCGGGTAGGTTAGGCTTTCCAGCCTGACCTGATGGAGATAACAGCCTGGAAAGGCTAACGTACGTACGGATGCGCAATAGTGAGACGTAAGAAAAAACACAAGCCGCTCGTGCCAGCCTTCGTGATGAACTTCGGCGGCGACCTCGCTTCCGCGGGCGTTCGCGCTTGGATGCGCACGCTCGACTATCGCGCGGTGTTCTACGATCGCTCAATCGATCCGGCATTAAACATCGGCGGTTCGAGAATCTATGTTTTCTGGCATGAGAACATTCTTATCCCGCTCTATCTCCGCGGCCATTGCAATTTGGCGATGCTTCTAAGTCAGCATGGCGACGCGGATGTTTTAGCGCGTGTTGCCCGTAACTTCGGTTTCGATTGCGTTCGCGGATCGACGTATCGCGGCGCGGCGCGGGCGATTTGGGAGCTTACCGAGCGAAGTCGGCGGCAACATTTGACGATCACGCCGGACGGCCCGCGCGGCCCGCGTCGCCAAATGGCACAGGGGCCAATCTACTTGGCGTCGCGGCTGCAATTGCCGCTCGTGGTGATGGGCTTCGGATACGATCGGCCGTGGCGAGCCAGCAGTTGGGACCGTTTCGCCATTCCGCGGCCGTTTTCGCGGGCGCGGGCCGTCATCGGTCCGCCGATGATGCTGCCACCCGACTTGGGTCGCGAAGGTCTGGAGTGCTGCCGCCTCCGCGCCGAACGGTTGCTGAACAGCTTCACGTGCGAAGCCGAAGCCTGGGCCACGGCCGGCACGCCCAAGGCCGGCGAGGTTGTGATCGAGCCGCAGCGCGCTAGCGTGTTGCCGTCGACAGTGCCATCGAGCGAATCGCCGCGAGGCGATACTAAGAACGCCCCCGCCCGCGCCGCTTGACGAACAGTGCACCGACGCCGCTGAAACATAACAGAACTATGCTACCTGGCTCCGGCACGCCCGCTCGCGCGGGCGAGGCTTCTGCCAAGCCGCTCGTGCCACCGGCACCGGCCGTTTCGCCGAAGTGCGCCCGCCACGTGTCGTATCCTGCCGGCGTGCCATCGTTCTTTCGCCAGACGACGTAATCGGCGGCGTCGACGGTGCCGTCGCCGTTGTAGTCACCCGGAAGCGCGGACAAGACCGCGACGACGACGCTCTGGGCGTTGTAGACGACGTCAAATTCGAGGTTGAGGATCGACGGCAAAAGTTCCGTGGTAAACGTGCCATCGACATCGTTGGCCGTGAGAATGGTAAACGTCTGGCCCACGCTCGGCGTGAAGCCGTCGATGAGGTTCACCGTGAGCGTGCCGGCGAGCATGCCGACTCCGGTGACGAGGAGTTGATCGTACTCTAGGCTGGGCGCAGTGCCGCCAATTTCAATCTCAAGCGTCCCAGACGCCTGCTGGGAATAGTTTCCGGCGATCTGGAGGATGCCGGCGGACAAACCGGGCTCAACGTTGCCGTCGCTGCCGACGTCGGCAGTGATAGTTCCATTGCCGGCCAACGTGCCGTGGACGGTGAGCGCCGGTGCCGTGATCGATCCGCCGTCCAAGAAGATGCTGCTCGTGTTTCCCAGGCTGATGTCGGGCATGTTTTCACCGGCATGGTTCACAGAGGCGCCGTTGGACACGACGAGCGTACCGTTGCCGCCAGTGGAAGAGTTCCCGCCACCGATGGTGAAGTCGGTCGTGCTCGTGAGCGTTGACCCCGGCCCGTCGATGACCACCTCGCCAATCGAGCCGGCTCCCGCGGCAATATGGAAGTTGTGCGCAAAGAGATCAGCTCCGGCGTCGACGGCCAGTTCGCCGGAGCCAAAGCGGCCGACGAGTAGAGTGGTGCCGCCACCGAGGTAGGTTCCTGCTCCCGTGACCAGAACCGCGCCGGCGGCGCCGACCTCGCTGCCAAGGAAGAGCCCGCCAATTTCACCGGAGCCGGTGGGAGATGCGGTGGCCCCGTCGGCAACGGTCAGGTGTCCCTCGCCGTGCTCGCCGACGTGAAGCCCTCCGCCCCAAACGAACAAGGATCCGTCGCCTGTGACGTTTACTGTGCCTACGACACCGGGCGAGGAACCAATGATGTCGTAGGCAAAGGGACTAGGTAAAGGGAAACCGGTCACGGCACCGCCATTGTCGATGGTGAGCGAGCCGGAACCCCCTGCGCCTACGATCAGTTGACTGTCGACATACCAAGATGATCCATTGCCGGTGACCGTAACGGTGCCGTTGCCAAAAGCGCCAGACATATCGACGGTCTTACCAAGAATGCCGGTGGAACTGAAGACATCGCCACCACTCTGTATGATCAGCGAACCTGTGTCGCGCTCTCCGACGCTGAGAACTTGGTCGATGTCGAGATTCGCGCCCGAGCCGACGATCAACTGGGCGCCGACCGAGAAGTTCGACGGTGCGATGGTCGCGTTGACGCCAGCGAGCGTGCCGTTGGTCAAAGTGAGCTGGGCGTCGTCCGTAAAACCAACGCCCGCCACAATGATGGGTATGTCGTTGACGGACGTGTGCGTGTACGTGTGTCCGTTGAGGTTGAAGACGACATGGTCGTCGCCGATGCGGAGGCGCGAATTGGTGTGGTCTTGGCTGAACGTGACGGTGTAGCTGCTGTTACCCACGGCGAATGTCGCCATCTCATCGGAGCCGGGAGGGCCGAAGATCCCCGCGAATAAATTGAACGGCGTCCAATTGCCGGGATTTTCAAAGCTGCCCCCGCTGGTTCGTCCCAGGAGAAGTCTGTTGCGCTGGCATTGGCGACGGTGATCGCGGCGCAGATTGTGAACAGCAGCCATCGACAGAAGTGTGCCACCAGCTTTGTTCGTGCCGGTACGACTTTCGCAGCGGACGAGGCGCCAACGAGCGCGGCGCGAAGTTTCATCGGACCTCCCTTTCGCCGCCGGAGACTTATGAGCAAGCCGCCGGACGGCATTGCGGGCCGAATGCCGCGTGCCTCCGATTGTAGTCTTCGCCCACGACGCAAAGCAAGAAAATACTCGCCGATCGGGGTACATTCCTCGCCACGACGGGCTGACGTGCCATCCCCTGCCCTTTCGATGACGGGCTTCGTTCATTATTCTCTGAGTGTGATGCCCAACGCCACGTCCTCGACAGCACAGCAGACTCTCACCGTATCCCAATTGACGGCCCAGATTAAGGACGCGCTGGAAGGCGAATTCCCCAGCGTGTGGGTCGCCGGCGAGATCTCGAATTATTCGCGCCCGCAATCTGGGCATTCGTATTTCACGCTCAAGGACGATCAGGCGCAGATTCGGGCCGTGATGTGGCGCTCAGCAGCGTCCCGACTCAAGTTCGAGCTGGCGGATGGACTTGATGTAATCTGTCACGGCCACGTGGACGTATACGCACCGCGCGGCAGCTACCAATTGGTGATTGACCAGTTGCAGCCGAAGGGCGTCGGCGCGCTCGAGCTAGCGCTGCGGAAACTGCGCGAAAAGCTCGCGGCCGAGGGGCTGTTCGATCCTGCCAAGAAACGCAAATTGCCGCCGTTTCCGCGGCGGCTGGCGTTTGTCACCAGTCCCACAGGCGCCGCTGTGCGCGATTTTCTGGAAGTGTTGCGGCGGCGTTGGCGCGGTGTGGATGTGCTCATCATCCCGGCCCGTGTGCAGGGCGACGGTGCGGCGCAGGAGATTGTCGCCGGCATTCGTCTGGCAAATCGAATCTCGCCGCGACCGGATGTGCTCGTCGTTGGCCGCGGCGGCGGAAGCCTCGAGGATCTTTGGGCGTTTAACGAAGAGCCGGTCGTACGTGCGATCGCTGCGTCGCGGATTCCAACCGTGTCCGCGGTTGGCCATGAGATCGACGTGACGCTCTCCGACCTCGCCGCGGATGTCCGCGCACTGACGCCGAGCGAGGCGGCCGAGCGAGTCGTGCCGGCCGTCGAAGAAATTAGCGGTCGCATGCGCGCCTATCAACAACGGCTCCGGCACGCGGCCAATCGGCGTGTGATGTTGCTTCGCTCCCGCTACGAAGGCGTGGCCAACCAACGGTTATTTCGCCGGCCGTTCGAGCTAATCCATGAGCGGAGCCGCCGACTTGACGAGTTGTCGACACACGGCAACGCGATGGTGCGCCGGATGTTTCGCGACTACGCGAGCCAAATCGCCACCATCGCGGGAAAAATCGATTCGCTCAGCCCGTTGGCCGTTCTGGCCCGAGGCTATACGATTACGCAGGATGCCAAGTCGCGCATCGCCGTCCGCACGGCATCGCAACTGCGCGTCGGGCAATCGATTGTCACCCGTTTTGCGAGCGGCGAAGCGACTAGCCAAGTCGAATCGATCGAATCCGAACAAGAATAACGCCTGCTTCACCGCTTGCGGCTTAGCTAAACCGCAAGCGGCGAAGCACACGTCGTCCCACCGCAGGACGAAACAAAATCGCGATCATCGAACAGCACCATGGCCAAGAAAAAGCCCACGCCGCGTGACGAATGCGTCGCCTCGTTCGAGGAGTCGCTCGAGGAGCTCGAAAAAATCGTTGCCGAGCTCGAAGGCGGCAAACTCGGTCTGTCCGATGCGCTCGCGCGTTACGAGCAGGGCGTCAAGCATCTCAAAAGCTGTCAACAACTGCTCGAACGGGCTGAGCGAAAGATCGAGTTGCTCAGCGGCGTCGATGCCGACGGCAACCCGATCGCGCAGCCGTTCGAGGAAGTCGAAGTCGAATCGCTGGAAGCGAAGGCGGCGGCGCGCGGTCAACGTCGCACGACGGTCACCAAGGCGTCGACGGTGAGAGTCACCATGCGAGACAACGACATAGACGATCCGGGCCGGCTGTTTTAGAATGGATTTGTTGCGGCGAGCGCGCCCGCGCCGCCGTCTCGCCTCTCCTTTCGACAGTCGCAAAGCCGGTGAATCTTTCCACAGCCGACAAACCGCCCGCCGGCCTATTCGACCGGTTGCGGCCGCGGATCGACGCGGCACTTGCTCATTATTCGCAGTACGACGACGATTGTCCGTCGCACCTCGCCGAGGCGATCCGCTACGCGTTTTTGAGCCCTGGAAAGCGGCTTCGCCCACAGCTTCTGCTGATGGCGACGGAAGCCTGCGGCGGATCAGTGGATGCCGCGTTGCCGGCCGCTTGTGCCGTCGAAATGGTCCACGCGTATTCGCTGGTTCACGACGACCTGCCGGCGATGGATGACGACGACTTGCGCCGCGACCGGCCCACGTGTCACAAACGCTTCGGCGAAGCGGTCGCGATTCTGGTCGGCGACGCCCTGCTGGCTCGCGCTTTTGAGGTGATGGCCAGCGAGATTCAACCGCCAACGGTCGCCGCTCGATGTTGCGCCGTGTTAGGTCGGGCCGCTGGCGCCACCGCGCTCGTCGGCGGCCAAGCCGCCGATTTGCAATTTGCCGAACGCGCCGCTGATTTAGCCGGCGACTTGCACGAGCTGCAATCGATTCACGATCGAAAGACAGGCGCGTTATTCGTCGCCGCGCTGGAGCTTGGCGGCATCGTCGCCGGGGCCACTCCGGCCCAACTTGCCGCACTCGTCGCTTACGGTCAGAAAGTTGGTCTGGCGTTCCAAATCACCGACGATTTACTTGATGTTGCCGGCGACCCGATGGCCGTCGGTAAACGCGTAGCCAAGGACTCGGCGAACGGCAAGCTGACGTTCCCCAATGTGCTGGGAATTGATGAGAGCCGTCGAAGGGCCGCCGAGCTCGTCGACGACGCTTGCGCTATAATTGATGAATTGGGACCCAAGGCGGAGCCGCTGGTGGCGCTGGCTCGATTTGTCTGCTCGCGTGAAAAATAATGACGTAGTGGCGTTGCTACGGTCGCTGCGGCGACCCGGACCTGCGACCGGGCACCACGGCCGCGTGGTCGGCGTCGCGGCTATTTATACTTTCTTTTCATGAGACAATGACCAAGGCTCCAATCTTACCTTCGATTCAATCGCCCCACGATCTTCGCGAGCTCACGCTCCCGCAGCTTGAGCGGTTGGCCGGCGAGATGCGCGAGGTGCTGTGCAACCTTGTGAGCTGCCGCAGTGCGCACTTTGCGTCGAACTTGGGCGTGGTCGAATTGTGCCTTGCGCTGCACCAGACGTTCGACTTCCAGCGCGACCGGCTCATTTGGGACACGGGCCATCAAATCTATCCGCATAAGTTAATCACCGGCCGCTTTCCGCAGTTCGACACAATGCGGACCAAGGGCGGCCTGATGGGTTATCCCAACCCGGAGGAAAGCGATTACGACCTTTTCATGACGGGCCACGCGGGGGCAAGCGTGTCGACTGCGCTCGGTTTGGCCGTCGGCGACGAGCTGGTGCGTCCCGACGAACAGCGCTGGGTGGTCGCCGTGATCGGCGACGGCGCGTTCCCCTCCGGTATTGTTTACGAGGCGCTCAACAACGTCGGCCGCGCGAGCCGACGGCTACTTGTCGTGCTGAACGACAACAAGATGTCGATCTGCCCGCGTGTGGGTGGCATGGCCGATTATCTGGACCGGCTGCGGATGAACCGCATGTACTCCGGCCTCAAAGAAGAAGTTGTGAAAGTGCTCGGCAAGGTGCCGCTGTTGGGCGATCCGGCCGAACGGTTTTTGGCGCAGCTTAAGGAAGCGGCCAAGGCCGGCCTGCACGGAGGCATGCTGTTCGAAGACCTCGGCATGCGTTACTTCGGCCCAATCGACGGCCACAATATCGGCCTGTTGCGTAAGTACCTGCGTATGGTGCGAAACACTGAGGGCCCAATTCTGTTGCACGTTGTCACGGAAAAAGGCCACGGCTTTCGGCCAGCCGCCGAAAACCCTGTGCTATTCCACGCTCCGCCGCAGTTCGAGCGACGCGCCGACGAAGTCCTGCAAATGAAGAAGAGTTCGGCGCGCACGTTCACGCACGCCGCGTCGAGTGCGATATTTCAGCAGATGACCGACAATCCGCGAGTCACGGTCATCACGGCCGCGATGTGCCAGGGCAATAATCTAGAACGCGCTCGCGATTTGTTCCCGGACCGATTCTTCGATGTGGGTATCTGCGAGAGCCACGCAGTGGCCATGGCGGCCGGGCAGGCGAAAGTCGGCCTGCGTCCGATCGTCGACATCTACAGCACATTCCTGCAACGGTCGTACGATCAGATTTTCCAGGAAGTGGCGCTGCAGAATTTGCCCGTGACTTTCATGCTCGACCGGGCCGGCCTGGCTGGGCCAGATGGACCGACGCATCATGGTGCGTTCGATTTTGGTTACCTTCGCGTGCTGCCGAATATGGTCGTCATGGCCCCGGCCGATGAGCATGATCTCACGCAAATGCTCGATTGGGCACTGAAGCAGCATGGCCCATGCGCGATCCGCTACCCGAAAGGTTCGGTGCCGACGATCGACACCAAACGGTCGCCCGTGGAGTTCGCCAAAAGCGAGATTTTCTGCTGGGGCGACGACGGTGCGATCCTTTGCGCCGGCGCGCTCCTGCCAGCGTGCCTCGAAGCGGCCCGGCTGCTGCGCGAGGAGGGTATCAACGTCGGCGTGATCAACGCGCGATTCGTCAAGCCGCTTGATACCGACGTGGTATTGCGGGCAGTTCGTGATTGCGGTTTCGTGGTGACGGTGGAAGAAGCCGCGCTCATGGCCGGATTCGGCTCGGCCGTGTTGGAAGCGGCCGCGGATGCCGGTTTTGATACAAGTCGCGTCCGTCGTCTCGGCATTCTCGATAAGTTCATCGAGCATGCCGAGCGCGGCGAATTACTGGCCGACTTGGGGCTCGATGCGGCCGGCATTGCCGCCACCTGTCGCTCGCTCGTTACTCATTCCAAGCCGACAGACCTGCCGTCGCAAAACCGGCGACAAGTCGCCGGCTTGGGTCCCTAATCTCGTTTCACAACCAAATGGCCGTCCAGCATTCACCGCGCGTGACGATTCTCGCCGATGGCTCGCGAGCCGAATTACGCGCGGCTGTTGATCGACTGCGGCCGACGATCGAACGCCATTTGCAAGTAGTAGACGTATCGCTTGACTTTAACCAGCCGTTGAGTCGCGACGACATCGACCTCGCGATCGTCCTGGGCGGTGATGGTTCAATTCTTCGCGCTGCCCATCAGATGGGCTTCAACCAATGCCCAGTGCTTGGCGTCAATTTGGGTCGCCTCGGCTTCCTAGCCGCCTTGCAGCCAGAGCAGCTCGACAAGGCACTGCCCGAAATCGCCGCTGGCCGGCATCAAGTCGTCGAACACCTCATGATCGAATGCACCGCGACGCGCGCTGGCAAGCCACTCTACCATGCACTCGGATTGAACGAATCGACCGTGCTAGCAGGGCCGCCGTTCAAAATGGTCGACATCGAGCTTTACGTTGACGGGGAGTTGGTGACTACCTATAGTTGCGACGGCCTGATCGTCAGCACGCCGGTCGGCTCGACGGCCCACAGCCTGTCGGCCGGCGGACCCATCCTGCGCAACGACATGCAGGCCTTGATCATCCTGCCGATCAGTCCGCACACGATGACTCACCGCCC
>JAKEIB010000288.1 GCA_022614705.1 Planctomycetota bacterium
CAAACGCGGGCTCTTGATTTTGTAGGGTCTGACGAAATCGAGCGATGCGTGCGTTCAAAATCTCCCTGAAAACTCAATGCACGTATTCGGACAGACTCTAAATCGATCCATCCAAGTCGACGGCTAGCCGTCGGCTTGGCTAGCTAGCACCGCGCAATCGTGTCGCTTAGCCGTCGGCCCTCCGCCTTCCGCCCTCTGGTCACCCTTGCTACACTTCCGGTCCCGGCGGGAACTCAAGGTTTCACGGACGAAACCCACGGCACGCCGTGCCACGTCGGCCGATCAGGTGGCGGCCGATCACGCGACAAGGAGGTCGCACTGTGCTCTTTTCGCACTGGCCCATCCGAAACAAGCTGCAGCTCGGGCTGGGACTGTTGGCAGTCTCCGTGCTGACGCTGTTCGGCAGCGCGTACTACGGTCTGTACGCCTACCGCGGGCTGGTGAAAAGTCTCAGCGCTCGCTCGGCCGAGCTGCCGCTCGCCAACAAGCTGCGCGACCACGTCGCCGACTTGCATGAAATTCTCAACCAGGTGCAAGACCGCCAGCAGCTCGACGACAAGTTCGTCGCTCTTAACGAGCCCAACGGACTGGAACAACCTGTGTGGGATGCGGGCCTGCTGCGTCAAAAATACAGTGCACAGCTCGATCAATTTTGCCAGACGCTCGACCGCTACCGCGCGCAGCTCGAGAACAATCGGCTTCGCACCGAGGCCGGCATCGGAGACGATACCTACGAGCAGCAGACGCTCGACAAAATCGACGACGTGCTGAAACGCATTCAGCAGAACCACGACGAAAACGCCGCCGAATGGCTTTTCGGCAACGAGGAGAAAGTCAGTCAGTTACGCGAGGACGTGGAAACGCTACGCAGTTTGGCGGCCGAGTTGCCGAGTCACCTTCATGAGCGATTTCGCGATCTTTCGTCCAACGTGCGCACGCAGTATCGCTGGGCCATTTCGCTGGCCTGGATGATGGCCGGCCTGGCCACGATTTTGCTCGTTGCCGCCGTGCAGCTCTTCCGAAAATGGATCGCCCGACCGCTGGCGACGCTCGTCGAAGGTTCGCGCGAAGTGGCCGCGGGGAAATTTGACCATCGCATCCATCTCGATTCGAGCGACGAAATGGGCGAGCTGGCCGTGGCGATGAATGCCATGACGGCTCGCTTCCGACAGATTCGCGACGACCTCGATTGCCAGGTCCGCGAACGCACCAAGCAGGTCGTGCGCAGTGAGCAACTGGCAAGCGTCGGCTACCTGGCCGCCGGCGTTGCCCATGAAATCAACAACCCGCTGGCGTCGATTGCCATGTGCAGCGAGTCGCTCGAAAGCCGCCTCAGCGGGCTGCTCCAGCAGGTTGGCGACGAACACGCGGCCGAGCGAGAAGTGGTCCGCAGCTATCTGGAAATGATCCAGAAGGAAGCATTTCGCTGCAAGCAGATCACTGAAAAGCTGCTCGATTTCTCGCGCATGGGCGACTCGGATCGGCACAATACCGACCTGCGCGAGCTGGCCGCCGGCGTGATCGAGATGCTCCGCCATCTCGGCAAGTATCAAAACAAGAACGTAGTGCTTCACGACGGCGGGCCGGTGATCGCCGAAGTCTCGCCGCAAGAAGTCAAGCAGGTCGTGCTCAACCTGGTGACCAACGGCCTCGATAGCGTCGAGCCCGGCGGCACCGTCACGATTTCCGTCTCGGCGCGCGGCAGCGATGTCCAAATTGTCGTGGAAGACAATGGTTGCGGCATGACCGAGGACGTCGTGCAGCATTTATTCGAGCCGTTCTTCACGCGCCGCCGCGGAGGGCAGGGCACCGGCCTGGGGCTTTCCATTACGTACCGCATCGTCGAAGAACACCACGGCCAGATCGTCGCCGATAGCGGCGGCCTCGGCAAAGGCTCACGCTTCATCGTCACGTTGCCGCTGCGTCAACCCGCGTCACGACGACAAAAACAGCCGCTTGCGGCTTAGCGCATAAGAATCAGAAATTGCAAATTGCAAAATGCAAATTGCAGAATGCCTTGCCAATTTTCAATTCCCAATTTGCAATTTGCAATCTCCTCATCAAACCGCACCGTACATTTCGCAACCATGACCGCCAAATCACAATCCGGCTCCGACTCCAGCAACGAACTCAAGGGCCTCGCGCTCCTATTTGCCGACGACGAACGTTCGCTACAGGAGCTCATGAAGCTGGAGATTCCGCGGATGGGCCACCGCGTCACCGTGTGCCCCGACGGGCTCACCGCCGCCGCCGCGCTGGAGAAGGACACGTTCGACTGCCTGTTGGTCGACCTCGACATGCCGGGCCTCAACGGCATCGACGTCATCGCCAAAGCCAAGGAACTTTGCCCCGATGCCGAAGCGGTCGTCCTCACCGGCAAGTCGTCGCTGGAAACGGCGATCGCCGCGTTGCGCCACGGCGCGTTTGATTATCTCACTAAGCCCTGCAAATTGGTGGAAATTGAAGCCCTCTTGCGCCGTGTGCAGGAAAAGCGAAAACTCACGCAACAGTACCGCGCGCTCAAGCGGCGGCTGGAACGCATTGAGGGCACGCCGCGACTGATCGGCGCCTCCGGTGGAATGGATCGTGTTCGAACGCTGATCACCAAAGTGGCCCCGACGCCATCGACCGTGCTAATCCTCGGTGAAACAGGCACCGGCAAGGAATTGGTCGCACGCGCGGTCCACGAACAAAGCCCGCGGGCAGGCGAACCGTTCGTGGCCATCAACTGCGGCGCGCTGCCGGAAACGCTCATCGAAAGCGAGCTCTTCGGCCACAAGAAAGGCGCGTTCACCGGCGCCGACGAGCATCGCGTCGGTTTGTTCGAAGTTGCCAACGGCGGTACGATCTTTCTCGACGAAATCGGCGAACTGCCCAAAGCAATGCAGGCCAAGTTGCTGCGCGTGTTGGAAAGCCGCGAGATTCGGCGTGTCGGCGAGAACCGGGCCGTCAATGTCGACGTGCGCGTCGTGTGTGCGACGCACCGCGATCTGCCCGAAATGGTGGCGGCCGGCGACTTCCGCGAAGACCTCATGTATCGCATCAATACCTTCGAAATCTTCTTGCCCCCGCTGCGCGACCGGTTGGACGACATTCCCGAACTGGCCGAGCACCTGCTGAGCCGTTTTCGCGGCAAGTCGTCGTCTGGTAGCCGGCAGATTGCGGACGACGCCATCGCCGCGCTCAAATCGCACATCTGGCCCGGCAACGTTCGCGAGCTGGCAAACGTGATCGAGCACGCCACGATCCTGTGCGACGCCGGCCCGATCACCTCTGTCCATCTGCCGGCGCAATTCGACCGCCGCCAGCTCACCGGCGCGGCGGCCAATCACCCCGGCCCCATCTCGCTGCGCGATCTCGAAATGCAAGCAATCTACCAGGCGCTGGAGCGCCACGGCGGCAATAAACCGAAGGCCGCCGAAGAACTGGGCATCAGTCTCAAGACGCTCTACAACAAGCTCAACCAGGCGAGCGACCTGGAAAGAACGGCGTAGCGAGCCGGGCGGTCCTCCGCCCCGTCGGGGGCGAGGACGCCCCGGCTCGCTCTGCTGTCGGATCGCTCTTCGCAGCGTGATCCGCCGTGCAAGGAAAACGGTCATCGGTATCAAACTGAGCTTATCGTCGCGATATTGCGACACTCTTTGCGAACTTTGCCGGCGCTCATTTTGTGCGTGCGACATCTAAAGTGTTTTCGCACTTGAAGTTAGCGCAACATGCCATCACGCTGGCACACCGCGTGCAACTTTACCGTTTCGGCAGACCTGGACGACGCGGCCAAGCCTGAACTCCCTCCCGCAATCCGCGTCATCCGCATATTTGCTAGGAGGTTGGGCGATGAAACGGTTCATGATTGTCATTTGCGTGTTGGCGGTGATCGCAGCGTTCGGGACTTTCAACAGCCCGGCACAAGCCAGCGACTTTGACTTCCACATATCCGGTCCTGGATACCACTTCGACGTTGGACGACCGCACTTTCGGAGCGTGTACTACGGAGGAGGCCACGGCTGGTATGGCGACCATTACTACGGCCGCCGCCACGTTTGGCATGACACAAGTCACTGGGATTATCACCCGGGCGAGTTCGTGCGGCACCGCAACCATTTCCACTACGTCCCCGGCCACTACGATTTCCACGAGACGGGCCATTGGGACCATTACGGTTGGTAGTCGGTCGTGAGCACTGGCCGTAGAAAAACAAAACCAGTCGTCGGAGGGCCGACGACTGGTTTGATTTTTTGGTGCAAGCGAGGATCGCTTTCTTCTTTCTGCACGCTATAGGTGGTACGCCCGACAATACTGGTACAACCGTAATCGAGCACCGCGCACCGTGCCGTTCGCGCACAGGTTTCCGCTGGCTTAGCCGGTTTTCCGCCTTGTTGACAGCGTCCGGCTTTCCCGCGTCCTAGACTCTTTTAACGGCGAAAGGGGGCCACTCCTTTCCCCTCCGCCGAAGGGGAAACCCGCCCGCGTGATGAACCTATGCCCACGACGGCAGTAGATCACGATCAGACGGTGAACCCGCTCACCAACTACGTGGCAGTGCGGGTGAACACGCTGCGCTCGATCGACACAGTGGCAGCCGATCTGTTCGTCCAATACGAACCGCAAAGCGCGCCGATGCTCTATTGCCGCGCCGGTAGCCGGCCCGACGTGCAGCAATTCGTCGAGCTCGAGGAAGCGGGCGTCGAGAACCTGTACGTTCGCTCGGCCGAATTTTGCAACTTTAGCAACGGGTTGCTCGAGTCGCTCGAATCGATTCTGCGGAACGAAACAATTCCAGCCACGGAAAAGTTTGCCGCCATGCAGTTGGCCGTAGCGGTCGCGATGGATCACACGCTGCGGCTGGTGGATTGCGGCAAGTTTCGCGACTTGGCGGAACAAATGGGGCAGGAAGTGGTCACACTGCTGTCCGACGGCGAGGTATTGCCACGCGAGTTGTTCCAGATTGCACGCCACGATTTTAACACGTTTACGCACGTCACCAACGTTGCCAGCTACAGCGTGATGTTGGCCGAGCGACTCGGTATCACCGACAAAAAGGAGCTGCGAAAGATCGCTTCCGCGGCCATCCTGCACGACCTCGGAAAGCGATTCATCCCGGCCAGCATTCTGGCGAAGCCTGGCCGGCTCACTCCCGAGGAACGGGAGATTATCGAAGCTCACCCGCAGCGCGGTTATGAAGAGCTGTGCGACCAATCGGATCTCAACTTCGGCCAGCTCATGATGGTTTATCAGCATCACGAGCGCGTGGACGGCACCGGCTATCCCGTGCGAGTTCCGCATCGCGAAATTCATCCCTGGGCGCGGATGCTCGCCGTCGTCGACGTGTTCGACTCGATGACGGCCAAGCGGCCCTACCGACGGTCCGCCACGCCTGAATCCGTGATGGATTATCAGAAACAGCTTGCAGGAACACATTTCGATCGTGAGGTCGTAGAATGTTGGGTCTCAGCGATGAACAAAACGTGATCGCGCTGGCCTGGGACAAAGTCGAGCAAAAGACTTGTCTCCCCGAACACTTGCGCGACTTTTTCGACCGAGCCGGGCCGATACCGGTTCAGTACGGGTGCCGACGCGCCTACCAGCGCTTTTACATCCGCGGCAAGGCGATCGTACGCCATAAGGAAACGTTTCTGGGTGTCTACACGGTCGACGCTTCGCGGCAAGGACTTTGCTTCCTTTCGCCGATCCAAATGTTTCCCAAAGAGCGCTGCCGCATCCGGCTCCCCAAGACGAAAGAATTCCAAATCCAAATTGTCCGCTGCCGCCGCGTGGACGAAGGCTGCTACGAGTGCGGGGCGATGTTCGTTTTGGGAGCGTCTACTCCGGCCGAATGAAGCTGTAGCCGGGGTCTGCGACCCCGGCCGGATCAGAAGTCACGAACAACCCCGCCGGCCTCACAGAGGCCGGCTACAGTTGGAGATGCCGAAAATGCCCATCATTCGAGATGTCATGAGCAACTGCGCCGTCACGATTCGCCCCGACGACTCGCTGATCGACGCCGTGCGAGTCCTCTGCGAACACCATCTCAGCAGCGCGCCGGTCGTCTCCGTCGACGATGAAGTCGTAGGCTTCATCTCCGAGCCCAGCTTGATGGACGTTTTGTTCGATAAGAATGCGCGCTGCGCTCCGGTCTCCGAATTCATGAATCGCGACGTGTATGTGGTCGGTCCCGACGATTCCATCGCGTCGGCCGCGACGATGTTTGCCTTGTATGGAGTCCGCCGGCTGCCGGTGGTCGAGAACGGCAAGCTCGTGGGCGTCGTCACGCGCCGCGACCTGCTGCAATACTCGCTGACCGGCGCCGGGCCCTTCAACGACCCGCTTGTCGAGCTGATTCCCTCCATCGGCGAGTACGCGTGACGGCTGTTGGTCTGATGGACATGACTCGGGTAATTGTCTATTTCAGGCCTAGCGATGCTTTAAGGCATTCATCGACCTGGGCCATCAGCGGATCGGATAAACGCCCGATAGCACGCTGAATAAAAGTTCGATGCAGTGTAAGAAGATGTTCACACTTTACGGCCGAAGTGTGAAGCAAACCACTCGCCGTTCCTGATGCTGTGGTGACGTCGATCAACAGTTGCGTGGATTCCATGGTTCGAGTAGTGGTTCGTGTGATCATAGCGACGATCACGTCGTCGAGACGGGCATTGTTCCGGTCGTTCTGCACGATAAGCGCCGGCCGTACCTTCGACCCCGTGCGATCGGAATAGGGTAAGTCGGCCAGGATGATGTCGCCGCGCGCAAACTTCATGATTCGCGGTGCTTATCGTAATCGTTGTAATCATCCATGGCCGGATCGTCCCATCCGGCCCGCATCGCCGAATCAATTTGGGCTTGATATGTGTCGGCAAGATTGTCACCGACCAATGCTTGGAAAAGTTGAAACGCTGTATCGTCCACAAGAACGTAAACGCTGCCCGTCCGCGGATCGACCACTTTCAGTGGCGTCCCGGCAATATCCAAAGCATGTTTCTGGTCGTTTGATAGCTCGATTGACATAATAGAGGGCGCTCCATTTACTCAAGTCTATGCTAATCGACGCAAGCAGGCGAGCGCTAACGGATATTGAAACATCCTACAACCGCTGTGCCACCATCCGGTAATGAAATCCATGGACGGCTAGCGCGATGCTTTTCGGCAGCTTGCGCGGGTAGCGGCGGATGACGGTGGCCAGATACTTCCAGAACGCCCGGCGGCCGCGATGGACGACGCCCATCACCCACAGCGTGCGGAAGAATGCGCGAAAGTCGTCCAGCGTGAGCTTCAATTCCGGACCGCGCGGGCCGTACTCGTTGAGAAACGTCAGCACGCGACGGTAATACGTCGTCGGCTCGTAGAGCGTCCACATCAGCCGCTTGTAGTTGGTGATCAAAAACTCGCGGTCCAGCTTGGGAACGAAGTTGAGCACCGCCTCGGTGTTGTTGCCGGTGCTCTTGGTGTCGAGCCGGCCCTCGCCCAAAAGTCGGTGGTAAAGCTGCGTTTTCGGTAGGGCCGTGAGCAGGCCGACCATGGCCGCGGCGATGCCCGTCTTCTGGATGAAGTCGTACTGCAGTTGGAAAATCTCCTGCGGGTCATTGTCGAATCCGACGATGAACCCGCCCATCACTTCCATGCCGCTGCGCTGCACGGTTTTGACCATTTCCGCCAGGTCGCCGTGCGTGTTCTGATACTTCTGCGCTTCCCGCAAACTCTCGGGTACCGGCGTTTCAATCCCGATGAACACGCGCCGGAATGCGGCCGCGACCATCAAATCCATCAGCTCCTGGTCATCGGCCAAGTTCACCGACGCTTCGGTAATGAAGTCGAGCTCCGGCTTCACTCGCTCGCGCCACTCGATGAGCGCCCGCAAGAAATTCTTCACCAGCTTCTTATTGCCGATGAAGTTGTCGTCCACGAAGAACACGGTGCCGATCCAGCCTGCCGCGTACAGCGCGTCGAGCTCGGCGATCATTTGCTCGGGCGACTTGGTGCGCGGCTTGCGGCCGTTCATGATGATGATATCGCAGAACTCGCAATCGAACGGGCAACCGCGCGAGAATTGCACTGGCATTGTCGCGTAATCGCGCACGTTGATGAGGTCCCACCGCGGCACGGGCGTTTGGGTGACGTCCGGAAAGCCGCGCGTCGATTCATACTTGGGCTTGAGCTCGCCCGACTCCATGTCGCGAACCACGTCGTCGATAATCTCTTCGCACTCGCCGCACACCGCGTGCACCAGGCCGGCGTACTCTTCGTGGCCCGTCGTAAACAGCGGCCCGCCGGCAATGATCGTGCGGCCAAACCGCTTGCAACGCGGAATGATCTCTTCGTCGATCGACTGCTTGTGCACGATCATCGCGCCGATGAGCACGTAGTCGGCCCATTGTAGATCAGCGTCGCGCAGCCGGCTGACGTCCATATCCACCAGCCGAAGGTTCCACGACTTCGGCAGCATGGCCCCCACCGTGAGCAATCCCAACGGCGGAAACGCCGCGTGCCGCGACACGAATCGAACCGCGTGCTTGAGACTCCAAAACGTCATCGGAGTCTGCGGAGAGATGAG
>JAKEIB010000289.1 GCA_022614705.1 Planctomycetota bacterium
GGCCATCACGTTGGCAGACTCGCAATTCCAGAATGCCTAACGTCATAATCCACGTCCCCATAAATCACCAAGATCAACTACAAACGGCTAAACTGTTACGCCCAGCGTACCTCGCTCGATAGCTTCGACGAGCGGCCGCTCTTTGCCCGGCTTCACGCGTCCACGCACTAGATATCGCATAATTCTATTCTTGCATTGGCCGTCGCAACGACAACCGCCAGCTTCCGATTGCGGCTTAGCGTGGTAGAATCTTACAACTATAATCAACTCACAAGCTTACCCGATTGCTCACCGAGAATGCCTATGTCCACGATCTCCGCTGCTGAATTAGACACGCCATATACCATCGACGACGCCGCAATTCGCCGCTTCCGCGAAGACGGCTTCATCCGGCTGAGCGGCATTCTGAGCCCCGAAACACTGGCCGACTACGTGCCGGAGATCAACCGCCTCGTCGACGAATACAACCGCCTCAAGGATATCCCGCTCGAAGAGCGTTCGCTCTATGACCAGGCGTTCATCCAAGTGCACAACCTGTGGACGCGCAGCGAACGCGTCCGCGAGCTGGCGTGCTGCAAGCGTTTGGCGCGCATCGCGGCTGAGCTCATGGGCACTCGCGGCGTGCGGATGTGGCACGATCAGGCGTTATATAAAGAATCGAGTGGCGGATTCACGCCCTGGCACGTCGACCAACAGTACTGGCCGATGGCCAGCCCGATGAGTGTCACCGCTTGGATTCCCCTGCAGCCCGTGCCGATCGAAATGGGCCCGCTGTGCTTCGGCCGCGGCAGCCACCGCAAACACATCGGCCGCGATTTGGAGATTAGCGTCGAGAGCGAGCAGCAGATTCGCGAGGCCGTGAAGAAAGAGAAGATTCTCGAAGTGCAGGAGCCGTTCGCGCTCGGCGACGTGAGCTACCACCTCGGCTGGACGCTCCACCGCGCCGGCCCGAACACCACCGATACGCCGCGCCGCGTGTTCACGATCATCTACATGGACGCCGACATGCGCCTCGCCAAGCCAAAGAACAAGAATCAACAACTCGACTGGGAAGTGTGGACTCCCAGCACGCAAATCGGCGAGGTGATGGACGACCCGCTGAATCCGGTGCTCTGGCAATCGTAAGTCACGGCGACGTCGCTAAAGTCATTTCATCGCTTGCGGCTTAGCGCATCATCGCCGTTGCGTTGCCGCGCGCCGCTCGCGCAAACGCCCTGCCAACCCCGCGATCCGCGGATCGCGATCGCGGATCGCCGTGTGCCACGCCTTTTCCACAAGCGCCGCGTCGTTCGACGTGGCCATGATCGTCACGGCCGCGAGCCGCACGTCGGCGTCCACGTCTTCAGCCAATAGCATGAGCCACGGCCGCGCGTCGACACTGGGCGCAGTCACCACTTCGTCCACCAATTGCAATCGATCTGTCGCTCGATTCGAGAAAAACTTCTGCACGATCAACTTCACGGGCCGGACGAAACCGCGCTGCGACAACTCCTCCTCAAGCGGAAAAACGTCCGCGCCCGTTGCGGCAAGCCATTGACGCAGCAACACGCGCGACTCTACCTCAGCCAAAGGCCGATCAATCCGCTCCACTTCCACCGGCAACTGTTTCGGCGTCAATGACGACGGGACCGACGGTGACGGATGGGAGTCGGTCGGCATTGCATCACGAGTCGTGGGAATCATTCGAAATACTGGCCGCGACCATTCCGACCGCCAGGACGCGTCGAACGAATCATCCGTAGGTGAGTCTTGATGTTCACTATCAGCAGCCGGCGTGCTGGCTTGTGTCGCTCCCGTGACGACGGACGATTCCTGTTGGGATTTCGAACCGCCGACATGCTCACTGTGAATCATCGCCTGATTAACTCCGTTGCTTTCGCGTGCCGCTGCGCCGTCGCCGCTGGCGGCGTCCGTTTGGGCAACGACGGTTGCCGGGACGGATGCCAGGATCAAATCGCAGTGCGTTGCAACAAGCGGCGTATGCTTTGGTGGAAGCTGGTTAGCAAGACGGAGAATTCTCTGCGTCGTGTTGACGAGCCAAGGTTGATCGGCGGCCGAAAATGCGTCTCGCTGAGTGGCAAGCGCTTCGGCCAACTCGGCCAATTGTCGCGCAACGGCTTTCACACTTCGCCCGGCTTCGATCTGTCGCCGCGACCGGCCCAGCCACTTGAGAATCGCCTGCTTGGCCTCGCCGGCCACTTTCCGATCCGATGCCGTTGCCGCGGCAACCAACACCGATGCGGGCGGATGCGACATGTCCCCCAACTCGCGCACCGCCGCCGCCGCGTCTTCCGTTTCGCGATGGGCGACGCGATCGGTCAGCTCCGCGATAATGTCGGCCCGTTGCATGGCGACCAGCTTGGCCACCAGCAGAAACACAATCGCGACGACAATCGGAAGCGACAAATAATAGGAAATAGAACGACGCTTCGAGAGCGCGGACACGCTAGAACTCCGGCGGCGAGGGAAGCAAGGAGCATGGAGCAAGGAGCTTGGAGTCAGAAAGTCCGGAGCCAACTCCATGCTCCTGGCTCCGCACTCCCTGCTTTGTGGACGAGTGCCGCATTCTCGCGAGATGGGCTCAGTCGCGACAAGGTCAGTCGGGGCATGGAGGATGGGGCAAGGAGTATGGAGTGCGCAAGCGCTCGATACCTGAAACTGCATCAGTTCAGATTGCGAATAAACTTTCGCAAATTCTGCTGTCGTTGCCGTACTCCCTCCTCCTTGCTCCTTGCTCCCCGCTATCAGGATCGGCACGCGGCGACGCTGCGGATTGGCCCGACCGGCGAAAGAGCGGCAACTTTTTTCTCTCGCTATCGCGTCCGGCAGGCCGAAATATCTATCGGACCGACACAGTTTACCGGCCTACTAGCGGAGCACGTGGCCGCGTCTCTCCGATCGAAGATTCGCCGAGGCGAAGACGCGGATTTTCGAGTCTCACCAGAGACTCGCCCACATGCAGGGGGGAAATCTATGACGCTCGCTCGACGATGGGCGGCGAGTGCTACCAGCATTCTGCGCCAGCATTTCTGTCTACTGGGCGCCGTGCTGATTGCAGCGCTCTCGATCACTACGCCTCCTGCATTCGCCGATGTCGCGGCTAGCTCGTCGCGCGCCGACCGCAATGAAGCCATGCGCGCGATCCCGTGGCGCCAGATCGCGCCGCAGTATCGGCGCGTCGCGCAGAACGTGGTTGGCGACGCGAGCATTTACCGCCGATTGCCGACGCGCGTCATCGATTGCGACCCCGAGATTTTCACCTTCCTTCTGCAACACCCGGAAGTTGTCATCGACGTGTGGCGCGTGATGGGGATCAGCCAGGTGGGACTTGAGAAACTTCCGAATGGAGCCTACTGCGGCACCGATGGCGCCGGCACCGCCGGCACCGTACGATTTCTTCACGCCAATTGGAAAAAGAACGCCCAGAATACAGCGGTCATCTTTGCCGAGGGAACGTATGATGGCAAACCGTTCGTCAAACAGCTCAAGGTTCAGTCGGTCATCCTGCTGCGCTCTGGCGCCGTGCAGGAAGCCAATGGCAGGCACTACATCACGGTCCGCATCGACACGTTCCTGAAAATCGAGCAAATGGGAATCGAGCTCGTGGCCAAATCGGTGCAGCCGTGGATCAGCAAAACGGCCGACCGCAACTTTATCGAGACGCTTACGTTTGTGAGTAACTTCTCGCGCACTGCGGAGAAGAACCCGCAAGGCATGAAGCGCCTGGCCACGCGACTGGGCGACGTCGACCAGCCGACACGCGACGAGCTCGTCGCCCTGTGCTTCCGCACAGCCGAGCGCTACGCCCAACGCGACGACGCGAAACGCACCAGCGCCGACATCATCGCCCACCGCGCCGACCCGCTGCTCGCCGACGCCGAATGGATCAAGCCCATCGCGCCCTCCGCCACCCCGCGCTAGGGTGCCACTCGCCGCGGCGAGTACTCTTCCTGCCAAACCCTTGCGGCCAATACCCTAAATTTCACCCATCCAGCGTCGAAGACTGTGTGCAAGCTGGTCTCCCCGTACAAAACCCTCGTCGTAACCATTCTCTGTTTTCTGAAACTTGGAAGTGATTGCGGAGCAAGAGGTTAGCGATTCCGAGTCCCTTTCGGTGGGTGCCAACCGAAAGCAACTGTTTGCGAACAATGCGCTCTCGTGTTAACAGCGCACTTCAAGCAACGCGGGTCCGCTCGCGGTTGAGCACGAGGACATCCGTCACGGTAAGCGTGACGACGCAGCGGGTCCGGCCGTCGCGATCGAGAAACTCGACTTCGAGGCCATCTGGGGGAAGAAGCTCGACGACTGTCCCGACGTCCCCGACCTCGACGTCCGAATCGCCGGCGCTATTCATCACCGCCACGATATCGAGCAGTTGTGGTTGTCGTGACGGGCTCATAGATCACCTCTACCTACAGTATAAAGCACGTTACCAATCGGGGGAAATCCTCGCCACTGCGGCGCGAGATTGCGCATCCAGGCCCAGAGTTCGTGCTCGAAGACTTCCTTACACATCGCCGCCACAATCTCGTCCTGGTGATCTTCGTCATCCACCTCCGGCACCAGCAGAGCGGTACAATCTCGCCGCAAATCGTCCAAGGTGACTTTTTTGTCCGCGTCATCGAGAGACTGAACCCAGTCCAGATACGGCTGCCGCGGGCGGACCACCAGGACGGATCGATTAACGGACCACATCAGCGGCACCTTTCGCGGCAGGGTCGGATTGCCTAGGTTAGCAGTTCGCCGTTTTCGCCGGCTCATAGCGGTGTACAAATAGATTGCCACATCGCTGTTTTAGCCGAATTCGAGGAGCATTTTACCAGGATGGTACGTATTTTCCACCCCTTGCTGTTTCTGCTGGCCCGATCGACTGCTGATGACCTTCAGCGGCAAGTTGAATTCCTCAAAGCGGAGAATGAAATGCTCCGCAAGCGAGTGCCGAAGAAGCGCATCTTTCTCGAGCCAGCGGAGCGCGAGAAGCTATTGAAGCTGGGCAAAGAGCTCGGACCCGGCATCCGACAACTGATCACCATTGTTAGCTACTCCACTTTTCGCCGCTGGGTTCGTAAAGAGGAAGGCAGAACCACGTCTTCTCGCAAAGGCCGGCCGCGATTGGCTGCCATCGTCCGCGAATTGGTCGTCCTGATTGCCCAAGAGACCGGCTGGGGATACACCCGCATTCTCGGCGAAGTAAAAAAGCTCCATGTCGGCCCGATCTGCCGCCAGTCGATCAAGAACATCCTCATCGAACACGACCTCGATCCCGGTCCCAAGCGTGGCAAGGGCACCTGGAGCGACTTCCTGCGAATTCATTCAGAGACGCTGTGGCAGTGCGACTTTTTCAGCAAGCGGATCTGGACGCTCAAAGGTCCACGGCAGATCTTTGCAATGGCGTTCATCCATCTGGCCACACGACGCGTGTTTATCACACCGGGCACGTTCAAGCCGGAGGCCGCCTGGATGGACCGGCAAGCCCACGCTTTTCTTGAGTATACTGCCGCGGAGTAATTGCCCTGCTCGATCGTCACGCGCGCTACGACGGGAAGTTTTCCAAAGCATTCGATCAGCTGTTCAAGGACCGATCCATCCAGGTAAAGCCGGTCGGGCCTCGAGCCCCGAACTTGAATGCATTCATCGAGAGATGGATACAAAGTTTGAAGCATGAAGCCCTTAACAATTTCATTGTCTTCGGGCTGGTGCACTTCGACCTGATTGTGTCTTCCTATTGCGACTATTACCACGAGCGCCGGCCTCATCAAGGACTTGGCAACCGGTTGATCGGCGCGACGGAGAGCGACGAGCCACTGCCAGTTGTAAGCCTCGATCAGGTCCGCTGCGAGACGCGCCGCGGCGGCCTGTTGAAGCACTACTATCGCGCCGCCTGAGCGCGGCAGCGTGCGGGTTAGGTTGTCAAAGAACTGCGCCAGCGCTATACGCCAATTCTGCAATTTGGCAATTGGCGGGCTGCTTTACGTCGGTTTCGGCCCCGCTCGACGTTGTGTTTCTATCGATCGTCCTCGCGTTTCGTGCTCCCATCGGTGCAATCCAGGCGTTGGCAAACTTTTTGTACAGGACGGCCGGTTAACAGGCCCGCGCTCTCGCGCGAAAAAAGAGAGAGCGCCAACAACACCTTAATCAACCCTATTGGCTGTCGAACCAATGAGGTCCACCTCAGCCTGACCGCAATGTGTTTGTTGCCAAGTAGGGTTTTTCGTTTAGACCAATCCGACATGCTACTTCGCTTGAAACACCAGCGATTCTTAAAACTTGCTATACGAGTCCGCAGAACGGCCGCCGCGACGATGCTGAAGACCATGATCGCGACCATTACACTAACTCGTTTCAGTCGGCAGCACTTGCTAGCTCGTAGAGTTCTAAAACTTGATCTGCCGTTAGAGCGTGGTTGAATATCGCCAATTCATCGAGGCGGCCATCCCACATGTTGAAATCACGCTCTTCGGGCGCGTCGCCGCGCAAGTTCAGCTTGGTGCCAATCGCCAGAGCTTTGATCCTGGGATCGCTGCGAAGTTGTCGGTAGGGGGTGGAGTCTACCTCGCGCCCGTTGCGATAAAGTCGTAGCATCGATCCATCGGCCACGAATGCGACATGGTGCCAGACATTAAGCGGTAAGGGAAGTGTGTCCTTGACCGTGATTTCCTTGCCACTGTCGTCTTGGATATGCGCTTCCAACTCGCCGCTGTCGAAGTACAGCCCAAAGTGAAATTGGCCCCAATTGTTGGCGCCAGCCCAGTTCTTAGCGATACTTGCCCATCGCGGTCTCGACCGGGCGGTGACCCATGCGACCACGGATAATTGGTCGCCCTCGGCTTGTGGATAGGCGGCTGCCGAGGCGTAAGTTTGCTGCGCTGGTCCACCCAGCGCGAACGCCAAACCGACTTTGCCTGGGGCCCATACTGGTTCGCTGGCCCGGCCAAAATTAATTGTCGCATCGACGCCATGGGGGGCGACATCCCTCAAGAGCGTCCCATCGCCTGCCGGCTCCATGGGATAGTAGGCCACTGGCCGCTTCTCCAGCACCCGATGTGTGTAGTTGCGCGGCTCTATCTCCAGCCGCCGCAGGAAACGCTGCTCGTCCAGATCAATCCCCGATGGCATGCCGGTCAGAAAATCGATTCGCGTCGCCTTGCCCGTCGTCAGGAGCAAGGGGCGCGCGCTGGATGCCTTCGAGCCGTGCAAGTTGATCCGAACTTCGCCATTGAAGACGTGCACTTCCGAGTTCTTTCCCGTAACCGCTTCGACGGCAAAATCGGTTCCCAAATCGACGACCGTTGCACTCGCTGTTTCCACGCGAAAGCCAATGGCCCTTTTGGGCACATACGCCGCGAGGCGGCCATTTTCGATCCGAATGCTCCGTTCATCGGCTAGTGTGAACACCGCAGGCGCTTCAATGGTGAGTACTGCCCCTGAGTTGGCTTCTATTTCAATAATCCCACTCTCGAGTTCGTACGTGCCTTGGGGTATGGCAGCTCCCGCTGACGGAATCGTCTCCCCGCTTGGACCATAGACGAATTGGGCTCGCACTTGATTCATGAGGCGGGCGACCGGTTTGCCGCGGTACGGATTGCTGGGTTTGACCGCGACGGGATTCTTATCGACGTTATAGTTCCAGATGCCGATCGCCATTACTCCCACCACGGCCGCGGCCGCGCACCAAAGCGCCAAGGCGCGTCGACGTCGCCCGGACGGCATCTTATCGGCCGGACGCGCCCCAGGCGCCTCTGCCTCAGGCACGTCCCAAGACGCCAACAGCCCATGTTCGGCGCGCAACAAGCCGTGAATCTGACAGTGGTCTAAGTATTGACATCTTAGCGCCCGATCGGAATCGATCAGGCGTCCGAGCTGCTGAAGCTCCAAGTCGCCGAGGCCCGAATCGGTGAGCCGACCGAGCAGCGCTTCGAAGTGTTGTTTGTCCACTTGCTCGTTCATTGAGCCACCTTCATCTCGTCGTCACGCTTAACACAGTCAATCAACCACTGTCGGGCACGAAACAACAATTGCGAAACTGCGTTGGAACTGCAATTCATTTTCGTTGCCATTTCCTGGACCGCCGCGTCCTCGGCATACCGCAAACGGAGTGCCTCGCGCGAACGGGGCTGAATCTGCTCCAAACACCGCGCCAGCGCCGCGGCGCGCCGGTCGTAGTCCTCGTCCAGGTCTTTGGATTCAATCGCCAGTCGAGCCACTACGTCATCGCTGAATACGACCCGATCCCGGAGTCGCCGTTGGCGATACGCCATGCACTGGAAATGCGCGATCCGGAACGCCCAAGCCTTAAAGTTGGTGCCCGGCACGTATTGGTGCGACTCCTTCCACAGTACAATATTCGTCTCTTGCAGCACGTCGTTTGCTGCATTCGCATCGCCTATCAGCGAGAGAATATACACGTAAAGCCGTCCTTGGAACTGCGTCATCAGTTCGACGAGCTCCTCCGGATCGGACGGTTGATTCGACATCTCTTGCCCTAGTCTCATAGTAAAGAACATCAAGACGCTTTATCTTACGGCGGCCGAGAAAAAAAGTGGGCCGCAGCGGTCGGCAATATCGGTCGCCGGTGCCGCTTGATTCGAGGTTGCCGGCGGGCACGGCCCTTTTCCAGCGGCGGCATTTTGCCGGGGCCGACGCCGGCCGGCCAATTGTAGAACCCCTTACCAGACCAGTCATTAGAGCCATGCAACGTATTTTTCGGACGAGGCTATATTCCATTCAAGAGTCGAAAATCCTCGGCATGACCGTAAGATTCCGGCTCAAGTTGTTATCTGTTGGTGTCGCGATATCGCGTCGCAATGGGTTTCGGCCCGCCCAGGGTGGGTGTGGCAGCTCGGCAGCGGATTTGGGAACCACCGAGTCGGTCGGTTCTTGCACGTCTATTTGGGCCTCCTAACTATTCCTTTCAGAGGGCCAATCACGCATCGCTTAGTGATCCGACTCGGCAGGTGTCCGAGATTACAAAGGAAGAGTTACTACGGCGACTAAAGGTAGCGAAGATAGGTCGCTTGGGCTCGGGAATTGAGCGAATCATGGAAAATACGGTTTCGAGGCGTGATTGTGCCGAAAATCTCGCGCGGTATCGCACGGATACACGGCATGGTTTCACTTTGGTCGAACTTCTCGTGGTGATTGCCATCATTGGTATTTTGGTGGCGCTCTTACTACCCGCAATCCAGGCCGCGCGAGAGGCGGCCCGTCGAACTGACTGCAGGAATCGGCTCAAGCAAATTGGATTGGGCATTCAAAACCACGCCAGCACGCACCGCGTGTTTCCTACCGGCGGAGCAGTCATTTACCCGAGAATTGAGGATTACGTGGCCAACGGCAAGCCCCTCGGTCCTGACAAACAAGGGCTCGGCTGGTGCTACCAGATCCTGCCCTACCTTGAGGAAGGCGCACTCCGAGGGCTCATCACGCAGGATCAGTTACAAGCTGCAACCATACCGCTCTACTTGTGCCCCTCGCGACGGACTGTGTCGGAGGCCCAGACCACTGCGAATGCCGAAGGCAAACTGGTTTTTTTGATCGACTACGCCGCTGCGCAACCATGCACCGTCCATTGCCCGGCCAGCAGTGTGGGCTGCCCCGACCCGGTCCCTCGGTACAATCCACGGGACGCGGTGCCCCTTACCCCGGCCAGTTACGAAGTAAATTGGCCGTCGATTTGGGGAGGCAAGAACATGAACGATAAACAGCAAGGTAACCAGCAGGTCTACGACGGGGTAATCGTCCGCTCCCCCTGGCGTAGGGACCCCGCCTCCACTGCTGGCAACCCATTCGGCAGATTTCTAACGGGTGTTCCCCGGCCGACATCGTTCGCCAAGATCACCGACGGAACCAGCAAAACGTTTTTGCTTGGCGAGAAGTACGTCCGGTCTGACATGTACGAAGGTGGAGGCTATTCGGACGACCATGGTTGGAGCGAAGGTTGGGACCCCGACGCGATTCGCTCGACATGCTTCCAACCCCTCCGGGATGGCGATGGCTTCCAGTTTCTGTCACTGGGGCCCGCCGACCCTTTCGGACACGACAAAGACATACCTTATTTCGGATCGGCCCACAGTGGCGGGTTCAACTGTATCTTTGCCGACGGGTCGATTCAGACGCTGAACTATGACATCGACGTGGTGCTATTCAACGCCCTGGCGACGCGGGCCGGCGGGGAGGTAATTGACGCAGCAGCGCAGAACTAACACGCGGAAATGCTGGTACCGTACCTTCGTCCGTTTCGGCCAGCGCGATGACGGCGCGGCGATTGATGATAACAGTTTCGGAACACCGCCAACGATACAGCCCAATGATACGCCTCACTCCGGAACAATCGATGATGAAAACTTCGCGTCTTTCCGCCGCACTTACGACGAGCTTCGGCCTGCTGTTGGCGATTTCGGCCGCCAGCCCAGATTGTTGGGCACAGCAAAGATTTTTTGATGGTGGCCCAAGTGGCACAGGCACGGATTTCCATGACCCGGTCAATTGGTCTGACGACATGGTGCCTAGCGCCGGGTTCCGCTATATCATTCAGGACAACAAGACCGCAACGTTTTCCAGCGGCAGCACCTCCGTGATCGGGCTGACGGTTTCCAATGATTCATTCGGACGATTAAGGATGACGGGTGGGTCGCTCACGACTCTGAACACCATCGAACCCCTCGAGGTCGGCCGTGAGAGGTTCCCTAGAGGCAAGCAAGGCGACTATAACAACAATGGGTTTGTCGACGCGGCCGATTACGTCATTTGGCGCAAAACGCTGGGACAAAGCGTGCTCAACCCCGGTGACGGCGCCGACGGCGACGAGAGCGAGATAATCGACCAAGGTGATTACGATTTCTGGAGAGCCCGTTTTGGCCTCGTCACAAAAGGCGGCGAGGTCATCATGACCGGCAGCTCCACCTTGACGACCAATGGAGCGGTGATTGGCAGGCGCACGAAAGGGCTGCTTTCGGTGGGCCCGATGGCCGTCGTCGACGTAAAGGGCCCTATTAACAATTTCTCGGAGGTTGTTCGTAGAAAAGATCTGGAAGTCGGCGCATACGGTCCGGCATACATCGCAATCACTACTGAGCCGGGTCTTGAAGCAGACGGGCTGGCCATCATCGAGGGCACGGTTAACGCGAACTCGCTGATAGTAAATGTCTTCGGCTCGAAAGGCGAAGTTCGCGTTCTACCCGGGGGTAGATTGAAACTGAATGGCGCCCTGGTACTGTCGCATTGCGATACACAGTTTTTTCCCAGCGGCTGCGGATTGGTCGCCAATCCGCAGCCGCTGATGTCCTCGAAGCTGTCGATCATTGGGTCGGGCGGAACGATTGAGGTCGGCCGCCACGACCCCGACTTGAGCCCCCCTCCGGGCCACGATCCCCTCATCCGGCGGGATTTTCGTTCCGAATTTCCGGCGGACGCGACCTTATCCTTCACGGCCGATGCGGGGGGCGTGACGCCAATCGTCCTGGTGGACAACAGCATCGCCTTCCCGGCAGAACTCACCGGCACCGCTTACCTTGATGGAACCGTTGGCAACGTGCCTGGGTCGTATGCTGGGATAAATCTGGAACTCAATCTCGACGCCTATACCGGCTCCTCGCCGCTGACGTTGATCGATGCGCCTCCCGACCTTCCCGGGGCGCCTCCCCCGCATCTCGTCGGCGTGTTTGGCTCGGTGACCTTCCTGGGCAGTCGGACGGCCACCGTAAACTATGACTACCTGAATGGCGACGTGTTTCTCAGCAACTTTCAAGGCGGAGCCGGCGCCGGGTCGCTCGCAGTTAGCACGGTGCCGGAGCCGTCTGGCCTGACAATGATGACACTGACGCTGGGCATACTGTTGTGCTCTCATTCATTGCGGGTGCGAATTGGCAGCCGGCCCGGATGGCACAGATTGAGGACGGCCCGAGAAACACCTTAGTCCGTGGCCGAAGAATTCGTTCGCCTATTGTTTGACAATTTGGGTACGCGCAATGGTGCGATAATTGTTGACCTGAGCGCGCTTTTAACAAATCGGACACTGAAGAGCAACATCGAGGCGTAGGCGATATCCATTCACTTTTTGAGTAGGAGGTAAAGACGGTGGAAGTTCTGTGAGGAGTGTTTTGTGCCTGGTCGTCGAGGTGGGTACGAAACTCTGTTCAAATGGAGTAGTCGTTTTCACTTTTACAACGGGAGAATCTAATGATGTGCAATTGGTGGAAGTTTTTTTGTGGTCTGAGTGCTGTGGCGATCATTGCCATGGCGTCATCGACCGCGTCGGCCGGCGACCTGGGTATAGTCAGGAATGGCGACGTGGAATTGGAAAGCCGGTTCGCCCCCCACGGGACTCCCGGCGTGGATCACCCGAATGGCTATCCGGATTCATGGCATCACAGCGCCAACGCGGCGTGGAGCGGCGTGGTCGGCGGCCCTATGTCCGTGAGCCCCACCCACTCGCTGTACCTCCCAGACACCAACAGCAGCGTCGATGGTGATGAAGAACACCGCAGCTTTGCGACGCCCCTCCCGGCCGTGGGCAACTCGAGCCGCGTCCTGGATCTGAGTTGGAAATGGAAGTGGGACAAAGTGGCCGGCGACTTGTTCAGCGCCACCGTCCGGATATCCAAATCCCCCGTCGTCAGTCTCGACTTGGCCGGCCCCATCACGGACCACGTCTTCCTCACCGACGGCAGCGCCCTCAGCGGCGGCGGCACCGGCGACTTCGAGATGTTCATGGCGAGTATCCCGCTAGCTCCCGATGATCGGTCGTTTGACATGATCTTCGTGACGGGGGACGAGGTGGGCGACAGACTCGAGTTGGGCACGATGTGGGTGGACGATATCAGCGGAACCGTCCCCGAGCCCGCCACGATGGGGCTGTTGGGCCTTGCCGGTTTGGGTTTGATGATGGTAAGTCGGCGTCGACGCGGCTGATGCTGCACCGCGTCGCCTGCCAGGCGAGAGTCAAGAGGTACTCTGGAGAGTGAACTAACGGATACGGCCCGCGAGACCTAGGAAGGGTTTCGCGGACCGCTCGCCAACCCGTAGCCTTAAAACAACCTCACCGCGCTGCCCGTTGAGTTACAGCCGAAACTAGATCGGCCAGCGGAATCCAGCCCGGCCGAGAGCGCAACATTACGCAGCACCCACCACGCTGAGCCCCAGTTGACGATCGCTTTGTCGCAGCTGGAGAGTAGCAGGTCGTGGTGCATGACGACGAATCACCAAGACAAACGCGGCCAAAGGAGCAGATTCGACGGAGCACACGAGAAAAGGCAACTTTGGGAAAACTGTCGCACCATGGTTTCGCACATTCAAGATGGTCCACTGAGTCGCAAAAGACACGTTAAACCCTTCTTCCGTCACAGGCCGCGAAGTATCAGTCTTGTTGGGCTGGTGCTTGTCATCACGTGCGCCTCGAAGATCGTCCTGGCTGCTCCTTCCGTCGCCAGGATATGGGACGAAGAACTGCTGCACGCCATCAGCCTCGACACGGCGCGGCCGACGGTGCATGCCCGCAACCTGTTTCATCTGTCGACCGCGATGTACGACGCTTGGGCGGCGTATGACGCGACGGCAGAGCCGTATCAGCATCACGAAAACGCCACGGCAGCGGACATCGAGCTGGCTCGTAACGAATCGGTCAGCCACGCCGCGTTCAATGTTATCTTGCACCGGTTTGTGACCGGACCTGCTGGCGTCGGCCCGGGCGAAGCCATCACGCTCACGGCCATCCGGCAGCAGATGGTGGACCTCGGCTACAACCCCGATTTTACGTCGACGGCTGACAATACGCCGGCAGCGGTGGGCAACCGCGTGGCGCAGACGGTGATTTCCCACGCCCTGGCCGACGGCGCCAACGAGGTCAACAAATACGCCAACCCGCCGGGCTTTGAGCCGGTCAATCCACGGCTGACATTCGACCTCCCCGGCACCGTCATGAACGACCCGAACCGCTGGCAGCCGCTCCACTTCCTTGGCGACCGCATCGACCAGTTCGGCCGGCCGATCAACGAATCCACGCAGGTTCACCTGTCGCCATATTGGGGACAAGTGACGCCGTTCGCACTGACGGCCGCCGATCGCAGCCCCCTTGGCGTGTATCACGACCAGGGCACTCCTCCCGGGCTCAATGATCGCCCCAATGAGGCTCAGTTTAAGGCCGATGCATTGACGCTGATCCGCCTCTCGGCCCAACTCGATCCGAACGACGGCGTGATGATTGACATTTCGCCCGCCACGCGGGGAAATACCCCGAATGCGCCGTTCACCAACAGCTACGACCAGGTGGGCTACGCTGATAATCCGTACACGAATCTGCCGTATCAGCCGCAAATGGTCAAGCAGGGCGACTTCGGCCGGGTGATGGCCGAGTTCTGGGCCGACGGCCCCCGCTCGACCGCCCCTCCCGGCCACTGGAACGAGATCGCCAACGACGTAACCGACAAAATGGAAGCCCTTGGCATCCCCAAGCGGATCGGCGGCGCGGGGCCGGTCCTCGGTGATCTGGAATATGATGTCAAACAATACTTTGCGATCAACGGCGCCCTGCACGACGCCGCGATCGCCGCCTGGAACCACAAGGGCGTCTACGACTCGTCGCGGCCGATTTCCTTTATTCGCTATATGGGCCAGCTCGGACAGTCGAGCGATCCGA
>JAKEIB010000290.1 GCA_022614705.1 Planctomycetota bacterium
GGGCGGAACGGCGCGAGGCGGCGCATCATCGCCAGCGCGGCCAACCGCATGGCCAGCAAGTTGTCGGTGCGCGCGTCGCCTTCATAGAGCCGCGCCAAAAGTTCGATCTGGTCGCGGATTTCGACGTTGCTCGGCAAGTCGGCCGGTTTGACCCAGCCCTGGCAGATCCGCCGGGCCGCCTTCATCTTGGCCGTGTAGTATTCCGACTCCTGCCGGGCATACATCAGCCGGGCGGCCTCCCAGGCAATCTGCCGCCGCACTTTCGAGCGATTCATCAACAAAGCGCCGTAAGCCCAATAACCGGCGCGCGGGCATCAGATTTCCGTAGCTGGCGTCTGCGACGCCGGCTTCTCATTCTGTAGCTGGCCTCTGTGAGGCCGGCTTGACATTCTGTGGCTGGCCTCTGCAACGCCGGCCTGTCGCCGCATCGGCGGCCTCACAGAGGCCACCTACAGCAAACGGCCCCTTGCGGCTCACCAACAATCATAGCATCCGCTGCCTGCGAAACAACGCAGAAATACCTGCTAACGCGATGAGCAGAATACCTGCCATCGTTGGTTCCGGCACCGACGCCCCTCCGCCGGCGCTGGCATGAACTGATGCGCCGAGGTGCTTGCGCCAAATCGCGTAATCTGCCACATCGACAACGCCGTTTCCGTTGCCGTCCGCCGGTCGGTTGCCGGTGGCTGTGCCAAACGTCGTTTGCCAAACGGTGTAATCAAGGTTATCCACTTCGCCGTCGGCGTTGTAATCGCCGGCGAGAAGCTTGTTCGTCAGGATGCGATATACTTCGCCTGTCGACCCGCCCGTACCGAGATCGACAATGTACATATTCCCCTTACTATCTTCGGCAAACGAGACGACTCGGTTGATCGACGAGAATAGCGCACCAAGTTGACTGGCGATGTTCGTGACGGTTCCGCCCGCCGCTACAGGCTCAGGGGGATCCATCGTCCAGACGCGGACGAAATCGGAATCGCCGAAGAAGTACAGGCCTTGAAGATCAGGATCAGGACCGCGGTAACGGTACCCGCCCGTGATCGCTTCGCCTTGCAGGGGGCCCGGATTTCCGCCGCCTCGCGTGTAATCGTAGATCGGCTGGGTCCAACTTGGATCCAAAGGTAAGCCCACGGTTTGCGTCTGAGCGAATCCTTCGCGATATCGCCAACCATAATTCTCGCCGCCAGGACTCGATGCGGGCTGGAAGTCGACTTCCTCGCGCTGATTCTGGCCGACGTCGCCGATCCACAGATCGCCCGTCAAGCGGTCGAAACTATCGCGAAACGGGTTGCGCAGCCCATACGCCCAAATCTCATCATCGCCAGTAACACCGACGAAGGGATTGGTAGCAGGAATATCATAAAACGGGGCGGTCATCGGCGTATCGTCATCAATGTCGATCCGCAGCATCTTACCTAACAGGTTACTGGTGATGTCCTGGGCGTTGCCAATGCCCTGAGTATGTCCGCCGAAGTCGCCGTCCGTATCGCTGCCATCGGGATCCAGATCGAAACCACTACCGCCGTCTCCGGACGCAATGTACAAATACTGTGGTTGGCCCTCGGTCACTTGTGGATTGAAGCCGATCCAGCCCGCGTTGTGGTTACTCTGTGGCTGAACGAAACTGAGTATTTCCTTCTTCGTAGCCGGATCGGCGACGTTGGAAGTCGCCGGATCGCCCATGACGGTATATTCGCGGATATGCGAGGAGAATGGCGACGTCACGCCAAGTGATGTGTCGCCACCGTTATCCACTGTGACGTAAACATAAAACTTGCCACGTCCCGTTGTGCCCGGCGCGGCGAAATAGTTGGGGTGAAAAGCCAGGCCCAACAGTCCGCCTTCACCGGTGGCATCCGTATCGGAAATGCTCATGAACGTGCCGGTCACACTATTCGTATTCAAATCGATAATTCGTATGGTGCCGTTCAATTGAGCGACGAACAGTCGATTTGGATCACCGGGCGCGTGCGTGGCAAACGCCGGATTGCTCAATCCGCTTCCGACGAGTTGCAGGCCGGAAATGGCGGCCTGGCTGCGATTGGTCAGGAGCAATAGAGCAAAGGTTACAAGAACTCTAAAATTGCGCATCTTCTCCTCCTCTCGTCAGCCCCTGGCCGAGTTTCCTGGCTAGCGTGCAAACGATGTGCCCTGGCTGCGTCCATTGTAGCAGTTTTTGACACGAAGCTTGTATGGAGGGCCACGTTGAAATTGAGCCGTCCGCAAGTCAGCAAGGGGCGAGGAGTATGGAGCATGGAGCGTCGGTCTTGAACGTCTGGTGGAACCGCTCCAATAGGCCTAACTGTGCTCTTGCTCTTCGTCACCGTCGGATTGGGCGCGTTCCGCCGCAATTGGGAGGTGGCCACAGGTAGTGGGTCTGTCACGTGAACACGCGCTTCGCGGCCGCTTGGCCACGGGCCGCGAGCGCCGCGTC
The DNA here is from genome assembly GCA_022614705.1 of Planctomycetota bacterium. Taxonomy (GTDB): domain Bacteria; phylum Planctomycetota; class Planctomycetia; order Pirellulales; family Lacipirellulaceae; genus JABDGM01. The sequence continues at coordinate 2,435 of JAKEIB010000290.1, forward strand.
GATGATCGCGCGTTGTTCGGCGCTCAGCGTCCAGCCCATCGCACCGGCTGTTTCCTCGATCTGTGCCGGCCGCTTCGCGCCGCACAACGCCGACGTAATGCCGGGTTGGCCGATTGTCCAGTTCACAACGAGCTGGGCCACCGTGTGGCTGGAAAGGGCCGCCGCGTTGCGGAGCTGCTCGATGAAGTCTTGATTGCGTCGCCATTCGTCGTCCTGATACATCGGGTATTTGCGGCGGTTGTCGCGCTCGTCGAGTTCTCCGCTGCGCGGCAACTTGCCGGCGAGGAGGCCTTTCATGAGGGGCCAATAGATCATGATGGCCACGTGACGTTCGCGGCACCACGGGATCGTGCGCTGCTCGATGTCGCGCTGCAGCATGTTGTACGGCATCTGCACGGCGGAAATTGGGCACGCGGCATGAAACGCCTCGAGTTGCTCGACCGTGAAGTTCGACACGCCGACCGACCGCGTCTTTCCAGACTCCATAAGCTCGCGCAGGGCGCCGGCCGAGTCGGCGAGCGGCACTTTGTCGTCCGGTGCGTGCAGATAGAGCAGCTCGACACGGTCGGTGCCAAGTCGGCGGAGCGATTCATCGCATTCGAGCCGCAACCGCTCCGGCCGGTTGTCGGTGATCATCTCGCCGTCCTCATAGTGGATGCCGCACTTGGTAGCGATCACTATTTCGTCGCGCCGCTTACCCAGCGCGCGGCGAATGAGGTTTTCGCTTTCGCCGTTCGGGCCATAAACGTGGGCCGTGTCGAGATGGTTGACGCCGATATCAAAACACTTTTGGATCGTCGCAATGCTGTCGGCCTCGTTCGTATCGAGCGTCGTCACGCCCGCAATCGGCCAGCACCCAAGCGCAACCGGCGAAACCAAGAGTCCAGAATCCCCTAACGGCCGGAGTTCAGTAGTAGCGCTAGTTTGCATGAAACTCGTTGTGCTATTCGAGCGTCGAACACGATGAATTAAACCACCAAGGACGCCAAGTTTGATGAGATGAAACTTCAGCTTTGCCGATTTTCTTTGCGACTTGGCGTTCTTGGCGGTTCAATTTGTAAGGCGCTCGTAACCACAAAGACACAAAGGACACGAAGTCAAGCTGTAAATTGACAGGATTTCTTCGTGTCCTTCGTGCCTTCGTGGTTCAATTTCAAGGTCGGATGATCGGGACGCGCGGCGTGTACAAACAACAATCATCGGGACAAATATCATGGCTGGGCCCGAGCTCACCGAGGGCAAGTTGGTTCGGAAATTCGGACATGCGCTCGTCGATCAACTCGCGGATCATGCGCACGAACCGCGGGTGCGTGCCCACCGTGGCGGCTCGCACCATGTCGATGCCGAGCTCGTCGCAAAGCCGCCGCGCCTCGGTGTCCAGATCGTACAACACCTCCATGTGATCCGAAATAAAGCCAATCGGCACAACGAGAGCGTCGCGAACTCCAGAATGATGTACATCACGCAAAACGTCGCCAATATCTGGCTCGAGCCACGGCTGCCGCGGCGGGCCGCTGCGGCTTTGGTAAGCCAGCCGCCAGTCCGTGCGGCCAACGCCCTCCGCTACGAGCCGACTGGCCTCGCGAAAGTGTGCCTCGTATCGGCAGCCGTCGGCCATCGACTGCGGGATGCTGTGAGCGGTGAAGATGAGAGCGGCCATTTCGCGGCGGTCGCTTGGCACTTGTTGCAACGCTGCCCGCGTGTGCTCGATCATCGGCTCGATGAAACCAGGGTGATTGAAAAACACGCGCAGCTTGTCGACATCCGGTGGCGACAGGCGGCCCGCCGGTTGCACGTCGGCCGGCGAGCCGTCTGCCGCCACGGCTGCTTGAGCCCGAGCGATGTCCTCGCGGTACTGCCGGCAACCCGAATACGAGCTGAACGCGCTGGTGACGAACGCCAGCGCGCGGCGAACGCCGTCGGCCGACATGCGACGCAGCGTATCTGGCAACAACGGGTGCCAGTTGCGATTGCCCCAATAAACCGGGAGTTGCGGTCCATGCTCGGCCAGCTCGCGTTCAATCGCGGCGATGAGCTGCCGGTTCTGCTCGTTAATCGGGCTGCGGCCGCCAAAATGATAGTAGTGCTCCGCCACTTCGAGCATCCGCGCGCGCGGCACATTCCGGCCGCGAAGCACGTTCTCCAAAAACGGCAACACATCCTCGGGCCCATCCGGTCCACCGAAGGAAACGACCAACAACGCGTCGTAAGAATGAGACATGGCAACCGGCAACAAGTTGGTCGCCGGTTATTCATCCGGTCAAGGATTAATCCTTCTGCACGCCGTGCTCCCTGCCCCAAGCTCAGAGGCTGTCCGGAAACTAAACCCCGGGAATTGCAGGGTTATTTGGTGCTAGCAAACAAACGCGGGCTCTTGATTTTGTAGGGTCTGAGAGGGTGTTTTTGAATTGCTATCGTTGGAAATGGAGGCGGTGAGTTATCGTGTGTTCCAGGGGCATCCACATACCCTGGAGGGCCCGACGATGCTCA
>JAKEIB010000291.1 GCA_022614705.1 Planctomycetota bacterium
CCCGCTGTTTGAGGCCCTCACCGCCAAACATCAACCGTTTCCAGAATCCTCCGACCCTAACCAACTGAAACTGTTCGACTTATAGCCGGACACTACTGTCGCAACATATGAAATGCACGCCGACGAAACGGCGCCGAGCCGCTTCGTTCGGCGCGCCCGGTGTGGCGGGAAACGCCTCGCTGCTCAGGTCTAAATGCTCGCCCGCCATGGCTTTGCGCTCGAACACGCCTCGCTCGTCAATCCTTAACACGATTCGCGTATAATTTACATCGATCGCGGTGCAGGGGGAATCTCAACCGCGACAGGCATTCGCCGCACAGAGTAGTCCTCTCGCTCCGCGAGAGGCGACTGCGTCTCGCGGAGCGAGACGACTACAAACGCGCTCGTCCTGACTGAATTCCGCGTGGGAAGTACACTCACAACGGAGGCGAATATGGACCGCAAGAACGCAGAACTTTGGAAGCGTATCGAAAACTTCGCCATCGACGCCGAAGGCGTCACGCTTACGTTTGCCGATCGCTTGGCGCGCGAAAACGGCTGGTCGCGGCCGTTCGCGCGTCGCGTCGTCGACGAATACAAGCGGTTCGTCTTCATGACGATGGTGGCGGATCACGAAGTCACCCCCTCCGATGAAGTCGACGAGGCGTGGCACTTGCATCTCACGTACACGCGCAGCTATTGGGACGGCCTCTGCCGCGGCGTGCTGGGCAAACCACTACACCACATCCCCACGCGCGGCGGTCCGACCGAACGCGCGCGCCACATCGAGCAATACGAGCGTACGCTCGCGACCTACGAGAAATGGTTCGGCCAAACGCCGCCGGCCGACATCTGGCCGCCCGCGGAAGTCCGCTTTGCAAAGGACTCGCGGCACGTACGAGTAAATCGCAATCGTGTTTGGCTTCTGCCGAAGCCGCGCTGGCCACGACGATTCGTGGGCGGCAGCTCGCTCTTTGTCGGCGCGATCGCGGCGCCGCTTCTCATCGGCGCAACGAATCCTTTCGACCTGACCGGCCGACAGTTCCTGTTGTTCTACGGCGTCGTCTGCGCGGTAGCGATTCTCGCTGCGTACGCACTGCGGCAATTCCTGCGGAGCGAAAACTCCGCGAGCGAACCTGATCAACTCTCGCCCTACGAGGTCGCCTGCCTCGGCGGCGGCGTGCCGAACGTGTTGCGAGCGTGCCTGGCAACGCTCGTCGTCGATAATCGGCTTGAACTTGTCCCAGATGGCAAGGTATCCAAGTTCTGCGCGAACGGACCTTCCGCTGTCAGCGACCACGATATCGAACGCACCATGCTGCGAGAGGCCGCTCACGAGAACGGCGCGACGGCCGCCGAATTGCTCGACGCGACCCGTCCCGCCGCCGAAAAGATTCAAAGCGATCTGCAAGGCCGCGGACTGTTGGAATCGAACGAGAGCTTCGCCGCGGCGAGGTGGGGACCGATGATATTGCTGTCGCTCGTGTTTCTTGTCGGTCTGGTCAAAGTTATCGTGGGCGTTCAGCGAGATAAACCCGTTGTATTCCTGATTCTTATCCTCCTGGGAATCTCCCTGCTGATGCTCCTCTATTTCTGGCGGATCCCCCTCCGCACGCGCCGCGGCGAAGAACGATTGCGCCAACTCAAGGGCCAGTACGATCGGCTCAAGTCGCTCGACCTGAATCCGCAGGGCAATACGCCGATGACGCCGCTTGCCTCCAGCGACCTCTTGCTGGCGGCTGGGTTGTTCGGCTTGGCCTCGCTGCACCATCCCGATGTCGCCACGTTGGATAAGTCGCTGAAACCTCTTTCGCAAAGCGGTCTCTCCAGCAGCGGGTGCGGTGCATCCACCGGCTGCGGCGGAGGGGGCGGATGCGGAGGCGGCGGTTGTGGCGGTTGCGGCGGCGGAGATTGACAATGTAGACATCTCGCTCCGCGAGATGCAATTCCGCTCGCGGAGCGAGCGGACTACATTTCGCGAACCTTGACTCCCCGCCGGTTGTCAGCTACATTTGAAAACACGGTGGCAATTCCGCCGCTAGTAATTCAACGCGTTCATACACGATTTGCCATGTCCTCGCTGAACCTTTTGCTCGGCCTGTTGTTACTTGCCGGCCGCCTCGGCGGTGCTTAGGGTTCGTGCGGACATTGATCGACGATAAAGTAGAACCCTGAAGCCCGCTGCGGCTTCAGGGTTTTTTTGTTATTGCGGACCGGGTCGCCGCGGCGACCGTGGCATCGCGGCTATTTCCCTTCAATTCGACGGCCTCACTCCCATGCCTACCAACGACCAGCCCCGCCCCATCGTCATCTTCGACACCACACTGCGCGACGGCGAGCAATCGCCCGGCTGCAGCATGAACCTCGAGGAAAAGCTGGAGGTCGCGCAAGCGCTCGTGGACCTGGGCGTCGACGTGATCGAAGCCGGCTTCCCGATCGCCTCGCCCGGCGACTTTGAAGCGGTGCGCGAAATTGCCCGCACCGTGCGCGGCTCGACGATCTGCGGTCTGGCCCGCTGCAACGAAAAGGACATCGACCGCGTCTGGGAAGCACTGCGCGACGCCCCCGACGCCCGCATCCACGTCTTCCTGGCCACCAGCGCGATCCATCGCGAATTCAAGCTGCGGATGGGGAAGGAGGAAATCATCCAGCGGGCCATTGAAGGCGTGAAGCGGGCCAAGGGCTACTGCGATAACATCGAATTCTCGCCCGAAGACGCCGCCCGCACCGAACCCGATTTCCTGTGCAGCGTCGTCGAGGCCGCCATTGACGCCGGCGCGACGACCGTCAATATTCCCGACACGGTCGGCTACGCCACGCCCTCGCATTTCGCCGGCGTGATCAAGAATCTCATCAATCGCGTGCCGAACATCGACCGCGCGGTAATCAGCGTGCATTGCCATGACGATCTGGGACTGGCCGTCGCCAACAGCCTGGCGGCCGTCGAAAATGGCGCCGGCCAAATCGAATGCACGATCAACGGCATTGGTGAGCGCGCTGGCAACTGTTCGCTGGAAGAGGTCGTCATGGCCATGCGCACCCGCAACGACCACTACCACACGACCACCAAAATCCACACGCCGCGCCTCGTGCCCACGAGCCGGCTGCTCTCCAATATTACCGGCTTGGTGGTGCAGCGAAACAAAGCCATCGTCGGCCGCAACGCGTTCGCCCACGAGGCCGGCATCCACCAGGACGGCATGCTCAAAGAACGCACGACCTACGAAATCATGCGTCCCGAGGACGTCGGCTTCACGCAAACCGACCTGGTGCTCGGCAAACACAGTGGCCGGGCCGCGCTCTCCGACCGCGCCAAGGCCCTTGGCTATCACATCACGAGCGAACAGCTGCAACAGGTGTTCGACGAATTCAAAAAGTTGGCCGACAAAAAGAAGGAGGTCTACGACGCCGACATCGCCGCGCTGATCGAAAAGCGAATGACGGTCGCCGGCGATCAGTGGCAGTTGGTCGCGTACGAAGTGCACGCCACCGGCCGTGCCGAGCCGACCGTCTCCGTGACGCTCAAGCGTGGGGACGACGAGCAAAGTCGCACCGTAACCGGCGGCGACGGCCCGCTCGACGCGCTGTTCCGTGCGATCGAAGAGATCACGGGCACGTCGGTGGTGGTGCGCGACTTCCGCGTTCACAGCGTCACCCGCGGCAAAGACGCCCAGGGCGAATCCACCATCGAAGTCGAGCACCAAGGGCGCGTGTACCGCGGCCGCGGCGTATCGACCGACACGGTCGAAGCCGCCACGCTGGCGTTTCTCAACGCCGTCAACCGCGCCGCCGGCGGCGGCGGCCAGTCCGTGAGCGGCGAGCGCCCGGACATGGTGTGACGAAGGGGACTGGCTTCATTTTGCGGCGGGCACCATCGCCGCGATGGTCGCGGAGCAAAATGTGCCTGTCCCCGTTCGCTGTCTCTTGCGGCTTAGCTCCCTGCTCCACGCTCCCTGCTTCACCGCACAAACGCCAACCAATAAAAAATCCACCCCGTCACCGCCGTCATCACCATGTCGAGTGCCGCCGCCCGCGCCAACGGCACGTGCACGCGGCTATGCACGCCAGGATGCGGCGGGTCCGGAAAATTGCGCAGCGCCAAAAAAATCGTCACCGGCCACAAAATGAGCGAGCTGACTGCAAACACGAGATGAATGTAGAGCGAGTACCAAACGATGGCTGGTGCATGTCTGCCTTCCCCTCCGGCCGCTCTCATCTCCCAACCATGCAGCCGAATGTCGACTTCAAACAGCACCACCACGACCAGCACCGCAGCACCGAGCGCTACTTGTGTCCACTTGTGCAACCGATATCGCCGGCGAAACTTGACCTGATACACACTCCAACACAAGATCAGCACCACGGCCAACATCACCAGCACGAGTACGTCGAGCATCAACGACGCCCGCGTTCCCAGAAACCCGTCAATCCCCGGATATACAACGTCGTTCATGAACTGTAGCTGGCCTTTCCGAGGCCGGCCCCTGCTGCATCTTGCAGTTTCATTCAGCGAGACTCATCCCGCCCCGGCCCTTGACTTTATACGTTCAACCCTCCACCCTCAACTGACAAGCAGGGAGTTTGGAGCACGGAGCATGAAGCCGAAAGTTGGAACACGGCAAGTAATCGTCTTGCTCCAGGCTCCCTGCTTCATGCTCCTTGCTGCTTCCCTCGGCCGAGTGGCGGAATGGCAGACGCTACGGACTTAAAATTAGAAGCGAGGGCTACTGGCCGCACGCGCTAACACGCTGAATAGCGCTTGCTTTCTAGAGCGAAACGCGCGCCGCTGATTCGGTGCGAACGGCCAATGTTGGCACTATTTGGTACGATTTGGCACCGGAATTGTCACAGGATTCCCACAGTTTGGCCGACGCTGCCCGAATCCGTCCGGCCTGACGTCCTGGCGCTAGTGCGAGCGAATGCGGCTGAGGCTCGGAAGCCGTGGCACAATCGGCTTAGAGGGTGTTTTTGAATTGCTATCGTTGGAAATGGAGGCGGTGAGTTATCGTGTGTTCCAGGGGCATCCACATACCCTGGAGGGCCCGACGATGCTCA
>JAKEIB010000292.1 GCA_022614705.1 Planctomycetota bacterium
GCAGGTCCCCGGGGAGCGCGGTTTGCGTTCTGTGGAATTCGACGGTGTTTCGCCATGGCATGCTCGTTGTGGCACATTGTAGTATAGTCGTGGCCAGAATGATTGCCGCGCAGATCACCAAACTACAATCGTTCCAGCAGTCAAGGACTCCAGGCGTAAACAAAGCGGCCGGCGATCTAACCGCCGCCGTAGACTGCCGACCTCCCAAAGCGGCCGTTGGATGCCCACGATTTCGTTGGTCTGCACCTCACCGGCGGCAGATCCCGCAACTCGGAATCAACGGCTGTCGAGCGGAGTAGCTCATTCCTGTTCCAGGGAATGAGGCTTGACTATGATGGTCGGAATCAATTGCACTGAATGCATGAGAACGCCTCACACATGATCCGCAGTCGTCGCATCTGCCTGCTGATTGATACTTCCACTTCCTGGGGCGTTCGCCTCATTAAGGGCATCAGCCGACACGCGCACGAGGTCGGCGATTGGCTGATCCACGTCGAGCCCTGGGGACGCTACGAGCGCTTTCGTCTACCGGAAGGTTGGGACGGCGACGGCATCATCGCTCGCATCAATCACGAAGCGCTGGCCGATGAGGTGACGGCCATCGGGCTGCCGACGATCAATCTTTCGTGGCATCCCCTTGTTGGAAAGCGAATCGCTCGATGCACGGTCGATCCCGAGGCGAGCGGCCGGATGGCCGCGGAGTACTTCCTGTCGGCGGGCTTCAAGCAGTTCGCCTATTGCGGCCCCCTACATCGGCTCGGCTTCAGGGACCTGTTCGCCGAGGCATTCTGTCTTGCACTTACGAAATGCAAATTCGGTTGTAATTTCTATCCGACGCCAGGTGGCGATCAGCAATCGATTGCTTGGAATGCGCACTTGGCAAGCCTCGTGGAGTGGCTCCAGCAACTTCCTCGCCCGGTTGCTGTGCTTTGTTGGAGCGCGGCGCGGGGCCGCCAGGTGACCGAGGCCTGTCACTACGCGGGCATCCGCGTGCCGGACGATGTTTCCGTACTAGGCGGCGACTATGACGAATTGATGTCGCACATCTCCAGCCCACCACTCTCGACGATCGATCAGCCGGCGGAGCAAATCGGTTATGAAGCGGCCAGGTTGCTGGAGGGCATGATGCACGGCAAGAAGGCGCCCAAACGGCCTCTCCTGTTTCCGCCTACGCGAATCGTGGTGCGCCATTCAACCGACATTCTGGCCATCGACGACGAAATGGTGCGCGACGCCTTGCGATTGATTCGTGAGCGCGCTCACGACGGCGTGCGGATTAATTCCAGCGGCAACTTCTCCATGCGCTATAACGGTACGGACTTTGATTCCGGCGTGCTCGTCACTGCCGGCCAGTGGTCCCACATAATGGTCATTCGACCGGCCGGCGCCGCAGGCGGCTCCCGGATGTACATCAACGGTGTCGCCCGCATCACCGCGCCGGGCGGATATGACGACGACTGGGCGGATCTTGTACTCGGCGCCAACACGGCCGGTGACGACGGTGGTGACCATGGCGACCCTCCCGTCCCTCCCGTCGGCTTCACGGGCGGGACGACCGAGTTTTTCAGCGGCATCATCGACGATCTTGAGATGTTCGTGATGGGCAAAACGCCGCCTCCGGCCGAGATTGATTACGGCAGCTTTGATTTCGGCACCGAAAACGACTTTGCCGCCACGCAGGTCAGTGGCGTGCCCGGCGACGTGACCAATAACGGTACGTTCAATTCGGCCGACAAGACCGCCTTCATCGCCGGCTGGCTGGACAGAAGGCTGGTGGGTGGAATCCAGGTCGGCGATATGGTCTCGCTCGGCCAGGGGGACTTGAATTTCGACGGCATCACCGACATCAGAGACCTGATTATTATGCAAGGCGCCTTGGCCGGTGCGGGGATGGGTGCCATTACGGCGGCCGAGCTTGCGGGCACCGTGCCCGAGCCCTCCGCCACGGTGCTTGGGCTGTGGGGATCGTTCGCCGCGGCATTCCTGGGACGCTCCCGCCGGCAGAATCGGCGATAAGCAATTGCAAATTGCAAAATGAACATTGCAAATTGCAAATTGCCGACAACACTTCTTCAATTTGCAATTTGCATTTTGCAATTTGCAATTTGCAATCATTCTCTCTCTGCACCCGATGAGGAAACCGTCGGACATTCTGCGGCCGGCCGCGCCGTCACACCAGTCAATCAGCTGCTGACGCCGCACGGGCTCCCGATCGACCTGCCTGGCATGCGACCCCAGGCTGTCGCGCTCTCGCCCGACGGCGAGTTACTTGTCGTCTCCGGCAAAACAAGCGAGCTGGCTGTCATCGACCCACGACAGGGCTCGATTCTACAGCGTGTCCATTTGCCGAACGACGATCAACAATCGCTTCCTAACCCGATCTCCAACCGTATTCTCGAACCGGATAAGGAGGGACAGCTCAGCTTCACCGGATTAGTTTTTTCGCCACGCGGCGATCGTATCTACATGAGCAATGTAGAAGGTTCGATCAAGGTATTCTCGGTGACGAAGGATCACAAGATATCGGCATCGCATTCGTGGCGATTGCCGCCGGCCAAGGCGCCGCGCCGCGATGCCGAAATCCCCAGTGGCCTGGCAATAACCGGCGACGGAAAACGGTTGTACGTGTGCGGCAACCTCTCCAATCGTTTGCTCGAGCTGGATGCCGAAACGGGAAAGACGCTGCGGACGTTCGACGTCGGTGTCGCTCCCTACGATGTGATGCTGGTTGGTAACAAAGCATTCGTCAGCAACTGGGGCGGCCGCCGGCCCGGCCCGAACGACCTCACTGGCCCCGCCGGACGGGGCACGACCGTCCGCGTCGACGCTCGCGACATCGCCAGCGAGGGCTCCGTGAGCATCGTCGATTTGGACAAGGGAGTTACGACCAAAGAATTGTTGGTCGGACTTCACGCCAGCGACCTGGTTCTCTCGCCGGATGGCCGCTACGTCGTTTGCGCCAATGCGGGCAGCGATCATTTGAGCCTCATTGATACCCACGAAGATAAAGTGGTCGAGACAGTCTGGGCAAAACCGAAACCCTCCGATCTGCTGGGTGCCTCGCCGAATGCGCTCGTGTTCGATGATGTGGGAAAGCGACTTTACGCCGCGAACGGCGCTCAAAACGCGATCGCCGTCTTCCATTTCGAGCCGGAAGAACGCGGCGAGACCAAACTGATCGGGCTCATTCCCGTTGGTTGGTACCCTGGTGCGCTCACGCTCGATTCGCGACGACGGTCAATCATCGCCGCCAATATCAAGGGCCTCCCGAAGGAACCGGAACAGGCCGACGATACGGACGCCAAGGGCTTCAACGCACACCAGTATTTCGGGTCGCTGTCGATCGTGCCGATCCCGCCCGACGACGAGCTGCCAAAACTCTCCGAAATCGTGTCGGCGAACATGCGTGTTCCAAGGATCGCCGAAGCATTGCTGCCGCCACGTAAGAACCAACCGCCGCGACCGGTGCCCGAACGCATCGGGGAGCCCAGCTTGATCCGGCACGTGGTGTACATCATCAAGGAAAACCGCACCTACGATCAGGTATTTGGCGACATCGAAGCCGGAAACGGCGATGCGTCGTTATGCATCTTTGGCGAACAGGTTACTCCCAATCATCACAAAATTGCCCGCGAGTTCGTGCTCCTCGACAACTCCTATTGCGCCGGGATTCTCAGCGCCGACGGGCATCAATGGAGCACATCGGCGTTCACCACCGATTACATGGAGAAGAGTTTCGCCGGTTTCGCACGCAGCTACCCCGACGGCTTCGGCATCGACGACAACGATGCCCTGGCCTACTCACCTGCAGGATTTATCTGGGACAACGCACTGAAACACAACAAGACGCTGCGAAACTATGGGGAGTTCATGTCGCCCGCGCGGCGCCACGTGAGGTGGCGCGATCCGGCCCGCCGCGGCATGCCCACGCCGCGCGAATGCTTTCTTGCCTGGAAGAACAAAACGAACGAGCTTGTCTTCGACTACTATCCGTCGGTGGAACCACTGCGTCTCTTCTCTCCGGGCGACTTTCCCGGTTGGGAGATGGCGGTGCCGGATCAATTTCGGGCCGACTTCTTTTTGAACGAGCTGCGCGAGTTCGAGGCGAAAGGCGAGTTTCCTGATCTCGTCATCCTGTGCCTGTTCAACGACCACACGTCGGGCACGAGTGCTGGATACCCAACACCACGGGCTTGCGTGGCCGATAACGACGTCGCTTTCGGCCGAGTGGTTGAAGGCCTCAGCCGCTCGCGGTTCTGGAAGAACATGGCGATCTTTGCCATCGAGGACGACCCCCAAGCCGGCTGGGACCACGTCAGCGGCTACCGCACGATTGCTTTTTGCGCGAGCCCCTACGTCAAGCGCGGCGCCGTTGTCAGCACCCAGTACAATACGACGAGCATCCTGCGCACCATCGAGCAAATCCTCGGCTTGCCGCCGATGAATCAGTTCGACGCCAGTGCGACGCCGATGTTCGATTGCTTTACCGACACGCCGAATTTGGCGTCCTACACGGCCGTGCCGTCGAACATTGCTCTGGATGAAATGAACCCGGAAGCCAAAGCCATCGACGACGCCGTGCTTCGCGAGGATGCCGTCGTGTCGTCGAAAATAAACTTTCGCGAGCTGGACCGCGCACCGGAGGACGTCCTGAACCGGATACTCTGGCGCTCCGTTCGCGGCAGCCGGATTCCTTATCCCGAATGGGCCATCACTGCCCACGTCGAGGACGACGACGATTAAAGCGTTTTTCTGATTGCTGTGGCGGGGTGGCTGGGGTGGAGTCCGCCGCGGCGGACGACCCCCCAGCGTCCTGGGGGCTCCCTTCGGTCGACCCCAGTCACCCGATACGATAACCCGAAAAACACTCTAGGGCGCGGACTCGCTTGGATACGCCGCCGCATCGCAAATCAACTGCACGTTGTCGTGCAAGTGGAGAAGTGACGCCGGAAACTGGGTGGTGATACGACCGCTAAGCAAGCGTTCAAGCGCAGGGCGCTTCGCCGATCCCGCGACCAGCAGAAGTATCTGCCGCGATTGAAGTATATCCGCCATTCCCAGGGTTAGCCCGTACGCCGGCCGATCGCTGGATTTGCCAAGCATGGCATGTGTCATGGATTCTTCGGAAAGCTTCGCAACGTGTGCGTGCGGTTGCAAGTGCTCCGCCGGTTCGTTGAATCCAATATGTCCGTTCACACCCAACCCAAGTACGCACGTATCGATGGGGCCGTTTTCCGCAAGCCATGCGGCGACCCGCGCACACTCGGCTCTTGGGTCATGAGGTTTGCTGTTAAAGCCAACATACCGACCTGCCATTTGCAGCGGCTTGACGATCGCCCGCAATAGGTGTTGTTCGCAAGTTGCCGGGTTGTCCATCGCCAGACCGCCCCATTCGTCGAGTTTCAGCAGCTGTACTTTCCTAAGAGCCTCTAGTTCCATCGCCGCACGTTCTGTAAATAGCTCGTACGTTCGAGTCGGAGTCGACCCAGAAGCGAGACAAGTAAGTGCGGACGGATGACGGCGAATGCGATCGATCAACCAGTCGGCCGCATATCGACTCACCGACTCGTAGTCGGGCAGGACGCTTGGACTTAACATGGCTACGTCCCCACTTCCCGATGGGCGGCGGCTAGCGCGGCCCCGATTACGCCGGCGTCCGTGCCCAACCGAGCGGTGATTAACGGCACATCGCGATGCACGTCCGACCACACGCTCGAGCGCAGCCCATGCTGAACAGATTTTCTGTACAGTCCTTCGGCAATTCCCAACCCGCCGCCGATTACCACCGCTGCGGGATCCAAGACGTTTATTAACTGCCCAATGGCCGCCCCTAAAGCCTCTCCCGCCGTTACAACAACCCTCCGCGCCTCCTGATCGCCTGAATCAGCCATCGCCAGAACCTCCGGTGCCGCGCCGGCAAATTCCGGGCGCACACGGGCAAATCGCGCCGCCAACGCGGGTCCGGAGGCAAACTGCTCCAGTGGTGGACCCGACACGAGGCTGTCATCCTCACCGGGAATCAGCCCACGACTGCTGGCAAAAGTCCCCGTCAAACCGCGTGCTCCCGCGTACGGCCTCTTGTTCATTACGAAGCTCGCGCTGATACCGGTCCCGACCGATATGTACAGAAATGAACCAAACGCCTGACCTGCCCCAAGAATCGCTTCGGCGCGCGCCGCCGCCCGCACGTCGGCATCTACAATGACCGGTAGTTTTGTAGCTTCGTGAACTTCGGCGCCAATGGGCATCCCCAGCCACCGGATGGTCGCGTCACTCAGTATCTGCCCGTCGACGCCTACCAGCTCACAGACGGCAAGACCAATTGAATGCGGCAGGACTCTTTTGGCCGCGTCCTGCATCGACCGCGCCAACTCGATCACATCGGCCAACACTGCTTCGCCGCCGCGCTCGGGCCGCGTCGGTTGCACAAGATGTTCTAACAGCCTGCCGTCGGGCAGCGATACGAGTGCCGCGGCGCATTTTGTTCCGCCTACGTCGATCCCGATCGCGCAGCGCGTTGGCGTTTGTTCAAGCATCGGAGAATTACGCGTTTGCCGCTACGCCGTACGCCAGGGATCGGATGTATGCGGCGTTGCATCCACAACACCCGCCGACGTAGCGAATGCCTTCGTTTCGTGCGACTCGGCCAAATTCCATGAATTCACCGCGTGAAATCTGAATCGTTTCCAAGTCATCCGGAAACGCCGGCAAGCGCGTAAACGAGTGGCACTCGTCGGTAGTCCGAAACGCGGCCGGCTGAGCCGCGATGGCAACGTGCGTTGCGTCCCGCATTTCGCGCAGCAATGGCAACATTCGTGCAGGGTCCTGCTCGCAATTCGCACCGACCGCAATCGCCCCCAGGTCCGCCATCGCCTGTGCGCATTGGGCCAACGTATGGCCGTCGCTGCACTGCGTCACGAGCGGCCGAAAGCTCATCGTGGCAACCGCCGGCAAGCCGCTCTCGGCGGCCGCTTCCAGCGCAACTTTCATTTCGGCCAAATGAAAAAACGTTTCCAAGATCAAAAAGTCGACCCCCGCCGCCTTGAGCAACCGAATCTGCTCGGCGATGTGATCGCGGGCCGTAGTCAGCGAGCCCATGCCTTCGCGCTCGACGAGCTGCGTTCGCGACACACTGCCGGCGACGAGCGCGCTTTCGCCGGCCACTTCTTTGGCGAGCTTTACCGCGGCAAAATTGATCTCCTCGGTCTGGGCGCCGTAGCCGGCCCGACCCAGCTTCTCGCGCGTGCCGAAAAACGTTAGCGCTTGGAGCACGTGCGATCCGGCATTCAAAAACTCGCGATGCAGCTCGCGCAGCGCGTCCGGATGCTCGATGGCAACTTCCGGAGTGAACTGCCCACTGCCGCGGCCAGTGCCAACTTGTTCGCGACCCGACCCGCTGTCGACGTACCCGCGTCGCTCCAACTCGATTAAGTAGCCGCCGTCGCCGATCACCAGGTCGTCCGCCAGTGATTCACGAATCGATTTCATGGCAGCGAATCCAATTCCGAGGTTAGGTCGAAGTCGAAGATGGGTTCAGCTGATACGACAACATCCCGACGGCCGCGAGCGCGCCCAATATCCCCAACGATTCGCGCCAACTAATCGATTCGCCGAGTGCCAAAATCGCTAGGGGAATGCTCACCACCGGATATAACGCAGCCATTGGCGCGATGATCGATGCTTTGCCGCCGCTGGCGAACGCCTTCAGGATGGTAAAATTGCCAAGGGCCAAAGTGAAGCCAACCAACGCGGCGACTGCCCAAGTGGTTGCCGTCATGCTGTTGGACGGAAGATCGCGCAGCACGATGAATGCCGCGACCGGAAGAAACGAAACAAGAAACCAAATTGCCGAAGACCGCGCTGAAATGTAGTTGGTTGACATCTTTTGCAGCAACCCGCACACGCCCCACAACACGATCGGCAGCATTGCTAAAAGCAACCAGGCCGAAACGAAATTCTCATTCCCCGGCACATTGAATAGGTAGATCGCAACTAGCGACAAAGCGATTCCAATGAGTTGAACGCCGTTCAATCGCTCCTTGAGGATCGGAATTGCGAGCAGCACGGTAACCATTGGATAAAGCGCGGTGATGGGAACCACGGCCGCCGCCTTGGTGCCTCGACCCAACACGTCGAAATACGCGATATTGCCCAAGCATGAAACTATGCCCGATCCGAGCGCGAGCGCGATGCCCATGGCTCGGCTTCCGCTCGCCGGCGACTCCGGCATCGCCCACAGCATGGCGATCACTGGCACGACGCCCAGTGTTGAAATCGCTTGGCTATGCGCGGGCGACGCGATTGCTTCGGCCAGCAACTTCGAGAGAACGGCCCACACCCCCCAGGTAACAATCGTCGCCAATGACCAGAAAAGCCAGCGGGCCATGAAAGACGATTATATCAGACGCGGCGCCCGCCGCGATTCACTTCTTTAGTCGAAGCCGATGCGCTTGTCGTTACCCGGAACTCAGCGTCTGGACGAGGTTCTGTCCCGTAGGGACAGTCGATAATAGCCCAGCGATTCATCGCTGGGGACGAGGTGCTGAGGCCATCGCGCGTCCCGTAGGGACGATTGAAATGATACAATCGAGACGGGCCATCCTTTCGGTGCCCGCGTCAATGGTCAGGGGATATACGATGAAAATCACCGCGATGAATCGCCGCACGTTTTTGGAGCAAAGCGCCGCCGCTGGTGCCGCACTAACGTTGGCCGGCGTCGTCCGGCCGGGCCTCGCCGCGGCCGCTCCGCCCGCGAAGGCGAAAGATCGTGTGCGCGTGGGCGTCATCGGTTGCGGAAGCGTTTCGGGCGCATATCTGCCCCATCTTTCAAAGTGCCCGTATGCCGAGCTGGTCAGCACTTGCGACATTATTCCCGAGCGCGCCCAGCAGCGGGCCGAGCAGTTCAAAATCGCCAATCACTATCCACACATCGAGAAGATGCTCGCCGGTTCGGAGTTTGATCTGCTGGTCAATCTCACCGACATGCAGGAACACGAGCACCTCAATCGTGAGGCGATCGCCGCCGGCAAGCACATCTGGAGCGAGAAGCCCATCGCCAATACGCTGGCGGCTGGACAAAAAATTCTCGAGCAGGCTAAAGCAAAAGGCGTACGGATTTGGGGCGCGCCGGTCGTCGTCTCGAGCCCGCAGTTTTCGCTCATGGCCAAAACTCTGGCCGCCGGCACGCTTGGTCGCATCGCCTCGGCCCACGCCGACTACGGCCACACGGGCCCCACGTGGTCGTCGTTCTTCTATGAAAAAGGCGGCGGCAGCATGCCCGACCTCGGCGTGTACAGTCTCACAACTCTCACCGGCCTGTTGGGCCCGGCCCGCTCCGTCGTCGCCATGGTCAGCATCGTCACACCAACGCGCACCATCGATCGCAAAGGCGAGATCAAAGTCACCGAGGAAGATAATGCCATGGTCCTGCTCGATCACGGCAACGGCGTCCTCTCGCACGTGCAATGCGGCTTCAACTTCTTCAACCCGCACGGCCACGTCGGCACCAAAGAAGCACGCCACACGATTACCATCTACGGCTCGCGCGCCAGCATGGGCCTCGTGGGCTACGACTGGGAACCGCTCGGCGTCGACCTGGCCACCGAGGACAAGCCCGAATTCGAGCGCCTCGCCACCGATAGCGACGGCTACGTGTGGCAACAGGGAGCGTCGCTCATCTGCGAATGCCTGGCGACGGGCAAAGAACCACTATTCACGCCCGAGCACGCCCTGCACGTCGTCGACATCATCGTCGCCGCCCGCCAGTCCCAACAAACCGGCCGCCGAATCGAAATGAGCTCAACCTTCAAGTGGCCAATCGTGACGTGACGAAGAGCCTATCCCGAAACAGTCGGGGACCGGCTCATTTTGCGGCGCGCCATCATCGCCGCGACGGGCACCATCCGTTGCGGATGGTCGGCGGATCAAAATGTGCCGGGCACCATCCGCGGCGGATCGTCCCCTTCTCGCAGAGAAAAAGGTTCCTGACTTCCTGACACCTTTTCTGCTCCCGTCGGCCGCGCGTTCCCAAAACGGCGGTGCCAATACAAAGCAACACAAAGCTTGTCGGCTCCGGGACGAATTGAACTACGAGATAGGCCGATGTGATCTCGCCGCGCATCGGATTGGTGATGTCAATTCCGCGCACGTCCGGTAGAACAATTGGCTCAGAAGGAACCTCAATGTAATTGATGTTAGTGAACGAAAACGTACTTGGCGACAGAGATAGCGTCATCAACGGATCAAAGTTGACAACGGGAGGTGCAAACGGATAGTCAAATGACCCCGGAAACTCGCAGACCCTGCTGTAAGGACCGTCCACCTCCTCTGCCACGAACAGCCACGATAAGCCAAAGTTTCCGAGCAAAAACGACGGTGCGAAAGACCCGCGGAGTGGCGTTGCCACTGGTTGGCGGAAAACACCATCGCCAACCGCCGCCCCCGACAAAACGGAACCCGTTAGCTCAACTTGAAGGCCTCGGAAATCCGAAACGGCAATGCCGGTTTGGATGTACGTTGTTCGTTGGCTGGGAGGATCAGTTGGTGTCTGATTCTCAAATGTGCTTAGCTCATAGATCCCAATTAGATCGGGAAGTGGAATTCGAAGTTCTGCCGCCGGGGCTGCGGATGTTACGCAGATTGCCGCGAGAATAAGAATGGTTCGCATTAGACTCCTCGAAGCGGCAAACGTGATAGCGATTTCTATACCGCCTAACAATCATTATGTAGAAATGCTTTCCGAATAAACCGCCCGTCATTCTGTATATCCAGTGCGACCTTGTCAATTCTCGCCCTGTGAGTATCCAAATGCCTGAAAGCATGCCGAAGGCACATTCTATTTTTCCTGACGATCGGCGGTTAGGAAGCTAGAGAAGCAAAAGCCCGCGTTTCTTCCGTTTACTTTCCTCTGCGCCTCCGCGTTCTCTGCGCGAGACTACACAACCGCCACGCCTTTCAACCACCAGGTGGCCAAATTTGATGTATGTACATACGTATAGAACTCGGTTATGCTCAGTCCGAATTTCATGTTAGGTGTCGGGTGTCGGGTTCTGCAATCTGACACCTGAAACCTGACACCTCTCGCGCTACCGCTGCGCGCATCACCAAAAATGCCGACACGCTCAGCGTGCACACCCAAAACCCTGCGCAAATGCCAC
>JAKEIB010000293.1 GCA_022614705.1 Planctomycetota bacterium
CACCCAAAGCAAGCTCACACGTATGTCCAATAACCCTTCGCTAATTCGCGGCATCTTCTTCCGTTGTTGTGTTGCAGATTTTTTCGGATGAGCCATATCGACCACTTGCCATGCCAGGTGTTCCCAATAATCCAATCCGGCGCGGCGCAGATAGTAATCATCCACGCGAAAACCGAGCGGGCGTACCAGCCACAGCTTCGCACCCACCGCCACGCACGTGCGGCCCACGCTGCCAGTGTTATACGGAATCTCCGGCTGATGAAGCACAACGTGCAACAGCGGATCGTAAGGCGTGGACATAGTGACTTGCGCGGCGCGACCGCGCATCCTATAATACCGGCCCATTGTACAGCATCAATTTGTAGCTGGCCTCTATGAGGCCGGCAGCATCGGGGAAAAGCCGGCCTCATAGAGGCCAGCTACAACAAAAGGCAAACGAATGGCATACGGTTTCGGCATCGTCGGCTGCGGCATGATCAGCGGGTTTCACGCGAAGGCGATTGCCGACGTGAAGGGCGCGAAGCTCGTGGCGTGCTTCGACACGCGCGAGGAGGCGGCCGTGAAGTTTGGCGCGGACAACAATTGTCAGCCGTACACGAAGCTGGACGCGATGTTGGCCAACCCGAAGGTCGATATCGTGACGATCGCCACGCCGAGCGGCGCGCACATGGAACCGGCCGTCGCGGCCGCCCGCGCGGGGAAGCACGTGATCGTGGAGAAGCCGCTCGAGATCACGCTCAAGAAATGCGACCGTATCATCGAGGCGTGCGAAAAGGCGGGCGTGCAATTGGGCGCGATCTTTCCCTCTCGGTTCCACGATTCGAGCGTCAAGCTCAAGCAAGCGATCAACGCCGGCCGGTTCGGCACGCTCACACTCGGCGACGCCTACGTAAAATGGTTCCGCACGCAGGCCTATTACGACAGCGGCGCGTGGCGCGGCACCTGGGCGCTCGACGGCGGCGGCGCGCTGATGAACCAGGCGATTCACAGCGTCGACTTGCTCACCTGGCTGATGGGCCCGGTCATCGAGATTCAAGCGAGTACGGCCATGCTGGCTCACGTGCGGATCGAAGTTGAAGATGCCGTCGTGGCGACGCTGCGGTTTGCCAATGGCGCGCTAGGCGTTCTGGAAGCAACGACGGCTGCGTACCCGGGCTATTTGAAGCGGGTCGAAATTCATGGCTCGGAAGGCACAGCCGTGCTCGAGGAAGAGGATCTAAAGGCCTGGGACTTTGCCAAGCCGCGCAAAGAGGACCAGTCGATTCTCGATGAGATGCAAAAGCATAAGAGCACGGGCGGCGGCGCGAGCGACCCAGCGGCCATCGGCCATCATGGTCACACGATGCAGTTTCGCGACTTTGTCGAAGCAGTGAAAAAGAACCGCGCGCCGGCGATCGACGGGCACGAAGGGCGGCGAAGCGTGGAGATAATTCTCGGCGTATACAAAGCGGCCGAGACGGGAAAGACAGTGGAGCTGCCGCTGAAGTCGGATCCTGTGCTCAAGGCGCGGACGGCGCGGAAGAAAAAGTAGTGCTACGCTAAGCCGCAAGCGGCGTTGATGCGTGTGACGAGGTCGTCCATTTTCGGCGACGTGCC
Organism: Planctomycetota bacterium; assembly: GCA_022614705.1. Taxonomy (GTDB): domain Bacteria; phylum Planctomycetota; class Planctomycetia; order Pirellulales; family Lacipirellulaceae; genus JABDGM01. Next base: position 1,597 of record JAKEIB010000293.1, read on the forward strand.
ACGGACGGTGATGCGGCGTTCTGTTTCGCCGATGACGTCGATCGAGATTTCCAGTCTCTCGCTCGGCAACAACTTGGCAACACGGTCGGACCATTCAACGAAGGAGAGTCCGTTCGATTCGAAATATTCTTCCGGCCCCAGCGCGAGAAACTCGTCTTCGTCTTTGAGGCGGTAGGTGTCGAAATGGTAAACGGGCAAGCGGCCTCCGCGGTATTCGTTGACGAGCACGAATGTCGGGCTCGTGACGTTGCCGCTCGGCACGCCGAGCGCCGCGGCGACCGCCTGAACGATCCGCGTCTTGCCCGCGCCAAGCGTGCCGATTAGACCGACGACGGTTCCAGCCGGCAGCGCGTCGGCGAGCGCGGCGCCGAGGCGCTCCGTGTCGCGTTCATTGTTCGCGGTGAAAACAAACATGCATCGGTAACGGCTGGATGAAGTTTTGTCCCGTAGGGACAACCGAAAATAGCCCAGCACTTTCAGTGCTGGGTAGAGTCTGGGCGATTATCGGTCGTCCCTACGGGACGGAGAGCTACTTTGCGAATGTAACGAGTCTCAGTGTCTCCAGCCGATCGGCGCCAGTGGTTGTCGCTGACCCGCGCCGTGTTGCTGCCACAGTCCTGGTTCGGTGGCGAGTTCGCCAACGTGTGTGATGGCGCATTCGAGGGGGCTGTCGCGCAGGATCGTTTGGGCTGTCTCCGGCGTTGCGGCGAATAGCAGTTCGAAATCCTGGCCGTCGCTCAGCGCGTGCATCAGCGCGGCGGCCTCGCGATTGGCTGCTGCTTCCTGGTCTGCCAGTTGATACGCGGCCGCTGCAATGGGGACGTCGTTAGTGAAGATCATCGCGCCGCAGCCGCTTTCGGCGGCCAGGCGCGAAGCGTCGAGCGCGAGGCCGTCGCTGATGTCGATGGCCGCGTGCAATTCGTAGCGCTCATGCAATACGATCGCCTCGAGCACGCGCGGCGTGAAATCGAACATGTGTCCCAGGATACTGCCCCCGAGCGAGCCGGTGACTAACAGCCAATCGCCCGGCTTCCCGCCGGAGCGCGTGAGCGGGCCGCGTCCAGTTGGTTGGCCGAGTGCGGCGACGCTGATCACGAGCGGGCCATCGAACGTGTTGGTGTCGCCGCCGGCGATGGCCACGTCATATTCCTGGGCGAGCGGCAGCAAACCCTCGTAAAGTTCTTTGGCCAGTTTCAGCGAGGCGCCCGTGTCATCGCGCGGCAGGACAAGCGAAATCACGGCGGCAAGCGGTCGGGCTGCCATCGCCGCGAGGTCGCTGAGATTCGCGGCCAGCGCTTGACGACCAATGCGCCTTGGGTCGTCTACGCCGACGCGAAAATCGACGCCGTCGGTCAGCGTATCGATCGTAAGAATGACATTCGACTGGCCGGCAAGCGAGACGATTGCCGCATCATCACTCAGCCCTAGCGGCGCCCTCGGATGGCTCGGGACATGCTCGCGCAGCCAGCGGATGAAATCGAGTTCCATCCTTCCAATTTAACGATATGAGAACGGCGCGACCATCGTCTGAGCCAAGTGTCGGGTGGCATGCCCTCGCCGCCGCGGCGTGGGCATGTCTTGATCGGGCTCTGCATGCTCACGCGAAGCAGCGGCGTTCATCGCAATTCAAATGCTGATGGGTGCTTCGCGAGAGCATGCCACCCGTCTTTGTCGTTATCGCACCGACGACGGCGTATCGCTCCTGGTCGCCACGTTGATGTGGCCGTAGAGCGTGCTCTCGCCGCGGAGGACGTAGAACTTCAGCTTGCCCATCTGGCTGAGCGTGGGCCGCGACACGATGTATTTGATGTCCTGGTCGGACGCGGTTTCCCACTTGTGCATGCCGACCAAAATGTCGCCGGGCAGAATGCCTTCTTGGGCGGCCGGGCTGTCGGGTCGAACGTCCGCGACGTGCATGCCGCCCCGATAGCGCGTGCTGCGACGTTGGAACGTGCTCCGCGGTTCTTCATAGAGCTTTAGCCCAAGAATATCCCAAACCTTTTCGTCGTCGCTGCTCGTTGCAATCCGCGGGGCGATGGCGGTGGCATGTGACTCGGCAAGCGCGAGATCCATCATCATGGTCTGGCCGTTGCGGCGAAGTTCCACGGACACCGGCTGCCCCGCCGGTCGATCCAAAAACGCGCGTTCCAGGTCAAGCGGTCGCGTCATCCGCATCGAGCCGACGCTGACGATCTCATCGCCTGGCTGGATGCCGAGCTTCTCGGCCGGGCTGGCGATCGCGACCTTGGTGACGCGAATGGGGCCGTCGAACTCGTCGCCGGCATGAGTGGCCAGGCCGTGGCTCGTGTTACGCAGGCGTTCAACGTTCAACAATCGTGTGGCGACGTTTAGCGCGCTGTCGATGGGAATGGCGAAACCTATGCCCTGTGCCCCGGCCCGCACGGCGACGTTGACGCCGATCATTTCGCCGTCGATGTTGAGCAACGGGCCGCCCGAGTTGCCGGGGTTGATACTGGCGTCGGTCTGAATCAAGTCGTCGTACGATTGGGTGTCACTGACCTGCACGTCGCGGCCCAGCGCGCTAATGATGCCGCGCGTGACCGTCTGCTCGTAGCCGAACGCGTTGCCCAGCGCAATCACTGATTCGCCGTCCATCAAGTCAGAGGATGTGCCGATGCGAATCACCGGCAGCGGCTTCGACGCGGGAATCTTGATGATCGCCAGGTCTGCGGCACCGTCGTAAGCGATGATCTCGGCCGTGTATTGGCGGCCGTCGTCGAGCGTCACTTCGATGCGGCGAACGTCGGAGACGACGTGGTAGTTCGTGAGGACGTAGCCACGTTCGTCGACGATCGTGCCGGTGCCCATGCCGTTGACGTGCCTCGGCGTGTCGGCATCATCTCTCAAGGTGTTGGCTTCGACGGCCGTCTTCTCGCCGCGGATGCTGACGACGGCCGGTCGAGCCTGCCGTACGGCCGTGACGACGGGCGTCAGGCGTTGCTGCGAGACCTCGCGGGCCGCCGCGGGAATTGCGGCCACGAGCGAGATCAAGCAGATAGTGGCAAACGCGGCTTTCCGACGCGCGCGGTCAGCGCACGGGCGACTACTTCGGGCGCGCAGTGGTTGGGTCATCAGCGGCGGAGTCGGGCGGTGTGCGGCACGACGCTGGAGCGCGCCGGCTTGTCATCGGCCTCGGCGGGCCGAACCATTGCACGGCGGGACGTAGAGCGAGCCGGGTCGTCTCCGAGCCCGACGCACACACCTCACCGCCATGCAGGCAAGATCGGCGCACCGCTACCAACGGCTTAAACGGCGCAAACACGGGCCGTCACGGTCGGCCCAGCTTCTCGGAGGGGGAAGCCCGTTCGGGTGGAGTGCTAGCACCAGCGGATCGTCGGAGTTGGCTTGTGCGGTGCGGAACACGTAGCTGAAGTCGCAAGACTTCAGATAGCGGCTGAAATCTTGCGAATCCAGCTACGCGGTTAGATCACTCAATAGGCGGCAAGCCCTGCGCGAGAACCGGCTGCGTGGGCACCGGATAAAACCGCGGCGGACGCGGCGGCTCGATCGGCCCGACGTAGTCGGAGTGGTCGCAGAAATGAAGGATGCAGCCGCACTTTTCGCACGTCACGTGTCCTAGTGCTTTCAAGTGGCCACACGTGCAGTGCGGCAGGCCGCCTTCGCAGTGAGTACAGTGCCCCTCGCAGACGTCGCCGCACGAACATTCAGGCGCGCGGTCGTGCAAGTTGCCAAGCCCGCGGAGCGGTCCCATGCATCCAGCGGAAAGCAGCATAGCGGCGAGCGCGGCCGCGAGGTGTAGGTGCACATGAGTGCCATGCCCACGGCTTGGCGTGGGCATGACAGATCCGACGCAAGCATGGCCACTCAAAGCAGTGGCCATGGCACCCCCTGGTCCATCTTGTTCGTAACAACGATCTTGCCGATGAAAGGACACATTTTTCTGCATCGTCCCTCCGAAAGCGGAAACTTCACGCAATCGGCAACCTCGCCGCGACACGCGCGACCGCACCGCTCATTTGGCGTTCTTTTCGTTCCCCTGTTCAACACCAGGTTTCTTTCTCGTAATCAGCAGCGGAGCGAACTGAAGCAAGAGAAACAACGCCAGCACTGCCAGCAAAAAGAATGGCCAGGAGAGGATAAGCTGCGGCCTATCCTTACCCTCGGCAGTGCCGAATAGCGAGACGACCACGAACACAGCGAAACCGACAAGCAGCAGTCCGCAACCGATCGCGGACATCGTGCCGCGAAACGCCAGCTTCTCCGTGAGCTGTTGCTGATGCACATCGATCGTGCGGCCTTTCTCGAGGCTCAGCTCGACGGCGTCGACGACTTCCATCGCCCGTGTCGCCGCGTTCCAAGTGCACATACCTTGACGGCGCTCTGCGTTCGTTTCGAGGATCGCCTGTTCGAGTTGTCGGATGGCGACGCGCGCGGAATCGTAAGCTTCGAGTGTTTGGCGATCCTCCTCGTCGGCTAGAACCGTTTCGAGCTCCCACTCCGCCGGCTCAAGGAGCGTGTTGTTTTCGAGAACGTGCAGCGACACAGTTCCACGTTCGCCGACGAGCGACATCACCAATCCGAAATCGGCCCGGACGGGTGAGCCGACGGACCATCGCGCGGAGGCCGGCCCGTCGCACGTCATCTGCACTTGCAACGATGCGAACGAATGCTGGCCAATGGCCGGGCCGATGGCGCTGGTGCGGCGGATGTTACCTGCCACGTCGGCCAGAGTCTCGACGTCGCGCGCCAACTCGCACATTACGTTGGCTCGTGAGCTATCTGCAACTCGGCGCTCGCAGGTTACCTGGTGAATCGATCCGATCGCCGGATGCCCGTCGCGAACCCATGCCGCGAGATCGGCAAGGATCGGATGACCGGCGACCGGATTGTAATGCCGCACGACCCCGCCCATCTCGCGGCGCGCCATATCGATCTCGTAGTATGGCAACACCGAGTCGCACGCCGGATGCACGACAAGCACCGGCATCGCCTCGGCCGCCAGACGCTTGAGCTGCTCGGCCCGCAATTCACTCGGAGCGTTGCCGCGGCCGACTAGCACGGCATCGGCCGTGCCGCGATCCAGCACGACTTCCCATTCGGCCGCTTGATCGGTAAGACCGGGCAAGAGACGCGCTATGGCGTCAACATCCTCCGGTTGTACCTCGCCGATCCAGACGATCGCGTGTCCTTCGTCAATGGCCACCGACGCGAGCCGCAATACGTCCGGATCGGTGCCGAGGATGGCGATATTCATGAGGAGGCTCGGCGCACGAGGCAGGTAGCGGGGAGTACTATTGCTAGGCGGGGCATTCCACTCGACAAGTCGCCGCGGAGAACCGTGGATTTGGATTATCGCTCGAACTGCGTTTTCGTGTAAGATTACAGGTGCTTAGCGGTGTGAGGGAATTGTCTGTTTCGATTTCCGTGTGGCAGTTGATTGCGATATGGCGTCCAGTATGCTCAACCAGGTAGCCGCGGGCGTAATCCTCGCCGCCGCACTTTTTGCGTCGACTGCCGGCGCCGCGGAGAAAGCCGATTCGGCGGTCGCCGATCGGCCGGTCCCGACCGCCCAGGAGATTGCCGGTTGGATCGCCCAACTGGACGATAACCGCTACCTCGTGCGCGAACAAGCGACGCGTCAACTGCTCGACGCCGGCGGAGCGGCGCTCGATCCGCTACTCGCGACAGCCAATGGAGAGCGGCCGGAGCCGGCCGACCGGGCCGTATGGATCATGCGGCGCCTGGCCCGCTCACGCGACAATGATCAGGCGATTGCCGCGTTGGAGCGGATCGTGCAACTCAGCGGCCGCCCGGCGTTGGTTGAAAAGGCCGAAATCGAGCTCGCCGAGCGAAGCATCGCCGCCTGCCAGGCCAAGCTCTCACCATTAGGCGCCGAGCTAGTCATGGAGCCGGCTCAATTCGATTTCGTCAGCGTCGTGCCGCTGTTGCACGTGCGGCTCGGCGAAAAGTGGAAGGGAACGGCGGACGACCTGCGCTGCCTGGCGCAGCTGCGCCGACAGCTTCACTATCGACTGGAGGGGGCCGCCGTCAACGACGAAGTGGTGAAGTTCTTCGAAGAGAAAGATCAGATCGCGTATTTGCAGTTGTGGAATGCGCACGTTTCCGTCGAAGCGGTCGACGCACTTAAGTCGCGGCATCCGGACGCGATGGTTTATGTCCGCGGCAACGCGCTGATGGGCGTGGAGGCGAAAAACGATCCGGCCGGCGCCCTGGTAACCAGAGTCCCGACGGAAACTGGCGCCGCGGCGGCCGGCATCTTAGTCGGCGACGTGATCGCCAGCATGGACGGCCACATGCTGCCGGATTTCGATCGTCTTACAGCGCGGATCGCCCAACATCAGCCGGGCGAAACTGTCGTCGTCGAAATCATCCGCGGCGGTGATCGCAATAAGCTGTCCGTAACCCTGGGCACTCGACCGGAGGGTCAGTGATCCGCGGGGCACGAGACCGGTCGAGCAGGTTAGGTCACAGCAAGCTCTATGTCCGATCCCATCTCCGACGATGAACTGGATGCGGTACGAGCGCAGCTCCTGGCCGGGCGGAAGATTGAAGCGATCAAGCTTTATCGCCAAGCCAGCGGCGCGGGTTTGGCCGAGGCAAAACGATTCGTCGAATTGTGGGAAACCGATCCGCAAGCCGCGGGGCGCCCAACTGGTTCGTTTTCGGACGCCGACATCGCGGAGATTCAAGCAGCCATCTTTGCCGGCCAAAAAATCCCAGCCATCAAACTCTACCGCAAAGCCAGCGGCCAGGGATTGAAAGAAGCCAAGGATTTCGTGGAAGCCTTGGAAGCCGAACTGCGGCGAACTGATCCCACAAAATTTACCGCGCCGGCGGCGAAAGGGTGCAGCATCTCGGTCTTCTGCGTTATCTTGCTGCTCGGCACATTAATGGCCATCACGCACGTGGCCAGCATGGCGACGGCATCGGCGCCGTAATTGATGCAAACGGCAACTGCTGACCATTAACTCAGCATAATATTGGCCACGCAGGCGTTGATGAAAGCAACCAGCGTGCCACCGAGCATCGCCCGCAGACCGAGCCTGGCCAGGTCGCCGCGCCGCTCGGGCGCCATGCCGCCGATGCCGCCGAGTTGGATGCCAATCGAGCTGAAATTGGCAAACCCGCACAGGGCATACGTCATGATCTGGCGGGAGCGTTCGCTGATCTCGACCGCGCTGTCCGGCTTGCTCCACTCCGCCAATTGGCCGTAGGCGATAAATTCGTTTGCCGCCATCTTCAGCCCAAGCAACTCGCCGGCCCGCGCGCAGTCGTTCCATTCAATCCCCATCAACCAGGCAAACGGTTGAAAGATCCACCCGAGCGCGGCGTTCAGCGACCAAACGTACTGAATGTTCTCTCCCTCACCCGTCACATACCCGAACTGCGCGCCCAGCCAACCCAAGATCAAATTGATCAAGGCAATCAGCGCCAGGAATACGATCAACATCGCGCCAACGTTGAGCGCAAGCTGCAAGCCGCCCACGGCCCCGTTGGCAACTGCCTCGAGCACGTTGGCGCTGGGGTCTTTTACATCGATCTTCACGTGGCCAAGCGTCTTAGGCTCGTCGACTTCGGGCTGAAGAATCTTGGCGATCATCAAGCCCACCGGCGCCGCCATCACGGACGCGCTCAGCAAGTGCTTCGCGCTGATTCCCATCTCGACATAGGCGGCCAACACGCCGCCCGCCATCGTGGCGAAGCCGCCGATCATGATCGCGTTCAACTCGGAAATCGTCATGGTGGGAATGTAGGGCCGGATCACGAGTGGCGCCTCCGTCTGGCCGACGAAGATGTTGGCCGCCGCCGACAGCGTCTCCGCGCCACTCGTGCCGAGCGTCACCTGCATCAGCCGGGCAAACAGGCTCACGACGAATTGCATCACGCCGTAGTAGTAAAAGATCGACATAAACGCCGAAAAGAAAATGATCGTCGGGAGCACCTTGAACGCGAAGAAGTGCTCCGTAAAGCCCGGTCCGAATACGAATTCGGAGCCCGCATTGACGCAGGCCAACAGCGTCGTGAACGCAATATCCAGGGCGTTAAAGAATTGGCTGCCGTATTTTGTCTGCAGGATGATCGCGGCGAACGCGAACTGCAGCAGCAGGCCTCCCACGATGATCCGCGGTTTGACGCGCCGCTTGTGCGAGCTCATGAGCCACGCCAGGCCGAGGAACACCAGGATGCCGAGGACACTGATGAGGCGATGCATGTGTGTACGTGAATTGGTGAGTATGTGGTTAAGGGAATTGTTTGCGCACTCAATTCAATCGCCGCCCGTCGTCGGCCGAGAAAAGGTGATACGTGTCAGGCCGAATCGACAGGGCCAATCGGTCGCCCGGCTGAACGCCGGCGTCGGCCGCGAGGCGGGCCATGTGTTCGCCACCGGCCAGCGCGAAATGGGCGATCGTCTCGTGGCCCATGTGCTCGATCACGTCCAGCGTGACGGTTCCCAGACGCGGCCCATCGTCGCAGGCCAGTAGATCCTCAGGCCGCACGCCGAGCACGGCGGGGCCGTTGGGAGTATCTTTGCCGACATCCAGCGCGCTGTAGCTGGCCTCTGTGAGGCCGGCATCTCGACGAAGGCCGGGGTCAGAGACCCCAGCTACAGTTCCGTTCGACTCGGCGAATCGAAACACTCCCTCGTGCACCTCGCCCGGAACAAAATTCATCGCCGGGCTGCCGATGAACGACGCCACGAAGCGGTTGGCCGGCCGGCGGTAGATTTCCATTGGCGCGTCGACCTGCTGAATGACGCCGTGGTTCATAAGCACGATCCGGTCGCCGAGCGTCATCGCTTCGACCTGGTCGTGCGTGACGTAGATGATCGTCGTCTTGAGACGCAGGTGCAGCCGGGCAATCTCGGCCCGCATCTGCACGCGCAGCTTGGCGTCGAGATTCGAAAGCGGCTCATCGAACAAAAACACCTTCGGCTCGCGCACGATCGCCCGGCCCAGCGCGACGCGCTGCCGCTGACCGCCGGATAGCTCGCGCGGCCGGCGCTCTAGCAGCGATTCGATCGAAAGTATTTCCGCCGCCTCGCGCACGCGCTTTTCAATTTCCTTCTTGGGCGTGCGGCGCATCTTTAGTCCGAACGCCATGTTCTGGTAGACCGACATGTGCGGGTACAGCGCATAATTCTGGAAAACCATGGCGATGTCGCGATCGCCCGGGGCGACGTCGTTCACGAGCCGGTCGCCGATGTAGATTTCGCCGCCCGTTGCTTCTTCCAAGCCGGCGACCATCCGCAACGTCGTCGATTTGCCGCACCCGCTCGGCCCTACCAGCACGACGAATTCGCCGTCGGCGATATCGAGGTTCAGGTCGCGGACAGCGTGAAAGCCGTTCGGATACTTCTTATCGAGATGTTTCAGAACGACGTTGGCCATGGCGGATAATAACGTCACTCCTGTCATTCTGAGCGCAGCGAAGAATCTCGTGGGGCAATGTAGATCCTTCGGTCGCCGAGCCTCCCTCAGGATGACAAATTACGGACCGGTCATCATCCTCCCTCAGGGCCTCGCAGTCACGTGATCTGCGACGCTTCGCGCGGCGCTTTGCCTTCGGGCGTTTCGGAGCGGTCGACGTCAAACCAGGCCTCGTCGAACTCGATCCGCTTGCTGTCCTTGATCGCCATGTTGCTGGTGAGCGCGATGATGGCGTCGGCCATCGCCACTTCCGGCGTGCAGCGTGGTTTGTTGGCCGGATCGGGGTTCTTGACGCACCAGGCCCAATGCTCGATCTCCTCGCGGTAACCGCGGCTGGTGTTGCCAGCTGTGGCGGCCTGGGCGACGGCCGCGCCGCCGCCCGTTTCATACGTGTCCATCGCCGCTTTGCCCGGGCCGGTCGGCTTCACTTCGATGCGCGTCGTCGTGGCCGAGCCTTTGAAGAGCATCGCATCCTGCTCCTGTTCAAGGATGAGCGTGCCCTTCGTGCCGAAGACGGTTTCGCCATAGCCACCATAGCCGTTGCCGTTGATCGACGAATAGGTAACGACGATCTTTTTGTCTTTGTCCTTAACGGTCTTGCCATCGTCGTCGTAGTAACCCTTGCCGGGGAATTCGAAGATGCAATACACGTGGTCGTCGCAATCGCGGTCGGCCGGGAAAATGTGCCGGCCGCCGACGCCCGTGACCGACAGCGGCTTCACTTTGTGACCCGTGTTGTGATCGGCCGAGATGAAGATGCTGGACGCATCGAGCTGGTGGCTGCCGAGCTCGGCCATCAGGCCGCCGCCGGTTCGATCCCACAGACGCCAGCGAATCAGCTCTTCCAGCGGCGTGCGTTCGTACTTTTTGCCGTTGAGCGTTAGCTCCTTCGATTCGTAACCGTACTTGGGACCGACTTCGTCCTTGATGGCCACATCGTCCATCTGCCGGCGGGTTTGTTTGACCTTCTTCTGCCACTCGGCAAGTCCGGCCTTTTCCGGATCGGCTTCGGCCTTTTTCAACGCTCCTTCCCAGTTCTTTAGCTGCGCGTACAGCGGATGCTCGCGCGCGTACAGATCGCGTCCCCGCCAGTCTGTAGCAGCCTCGAGCCGTTTTATTTCGGCCACGAACGCGGCGAAACCTTCGTACGCTTCCGGCAACGGCGGCTGCCAACTGTCGTTGCCCGGTAGGTTGCCGCGATGCCACTGGGCGCGGATGTGATGGATGTCGCCGATGAGGCCCTGCTTGATCTGCTCGACGGCGTTGTCGTAGAGGATGCTGTAATGCCGCTGATGTCCGACCGCCAGGATGAGACCTGTTTCTTTGGCGACGCGCGCCATCTCTTTGCACTGCGCCACATCGTGCCCCATCAGTTTCTCAGTGAGCACGTGCTTGCGCTTGCGCATTGCCGCAATGGCCGCCGGATGGTGCAAGTGCAAGGGCAGGGCGATGATCACCGCTTCGACGTTCGGGTCATCGAGCAATTCGGCGTAGCCGTTTTCGTAGACCTTGACGTGCTCGCGCGCCTTTTCCTCATTGGCAGCCCAATCTTCTTCCTTGTACACCTCGAGCAAGCCGGGCCGAGCCGCGTGCGCGCCAAGCGAATACCAGTCGCCGTGGAACGCGCGATAGCGGCTGTAGGGGCGGATGTCGGCGATGGCGACGACATCGATATACGCCGGATTGAGCGCGCCGATCAACACGCCGCCCTCGTCGCCCGTGCCGATGATGCCTACGCGCAGCCGGTTGTCGACCGACAGCGGCGTGTAATGGAAATACGCCGCGCCGAGCCCTGCCGTACCGGCAACGCCCGCGGCCAGCACGGACCCCTTCAAGAAGTCGCGCCGCGTCGTGCCGACCGCCTCATCGAAATTCTGCTTACCGACCTGCTTTTCTTCGGGAGATAAATTCATCGCTTAATGCCTATTACAACATTTGTAACAGTTTAGCCGTCTGTAGCGGTTTAGGTTGGTAATGGAGGTAGTTGTCCGGTGGTGAGGTAAGTGGCGATCGCGTCGCTGATGGTGCTGATGG
>JAKEIB010000294.1 GCA_022614705.1 Planctomycetota bacterium
AAACGCAATGGCGATCGTGATGGCGGTTGGCGGCTCGACCAACGCCGTAATGCATCTGATTGCAATGGCCCGCGCCGTGTCGGTACCGCTGACCATTGATGATTTCCAGCAGACAAGCGATCGCGTGCCGTATCTGGCCGACCTGCGACCCAGCGGAAAATACGTGCAGGAAGATTTACACGGCGTCGGCGGCACGCCCGCCGTGATGAAGCTGCTGCTGGACGAAGGTCTGCTCAACGGCGACTGTCTCACGATCACGGGCAAGACGGTGGCCGAGAACCTGGCCAAGCTGCCGGGACTGAAGGCGGGACAGGATGTAGTGCGGCCGGCTTCCAATCCGATCAAGTCGACCGGCCACATTCGCATCATGCGCGGCAATTTCTGCCCCGACGGCGCCGTGGCCAAGATCACCGGCAAGGAAGGGCTGCGGTTTAGCGGCACGGCCAACTGTTTCGATTCCGAAGAAGACATGCTAGCCGCGATGCAACAGAGAAAGATCAACAAAGGCGACGTCGTGATCATTCGGTACGAAGGGCCGCAAGGCGGACCGGGAATGCCGGAGATGCTATCGCCCACCGGCGCGATTGTCGGCGCGGGCCTGGCGGCCGACGTGGCGCTAGTTACCGATGGCCGGTTCTCGGGCGGTTCGGCCGGGTTCATCGTCGGCCACGTCACGCCGGAGGCCCAGGTCGGCGGCCCGATCGCACTGGTCAAGAACGGCGATCGCATCACGATCGACGCCGAGGCCAACACCATCACCATCGACCTTTCGGCCAATGAAATTGCCCGTCGCCGCGCTGCTTGGACCGCCCCGCCGTACAAGGCCACCCGCGGGACGCTCTACAAGTACATCAAGAACGTCAAGAGCGCCAGCGAGGGATGCGTGACCGATGAGTGATAGCATGCCGGATGCTCTTCACTGGCATACTCCATGCTCCGCGCGCTCCGGTTCGCCGATATCTATATAGCTGCAATCGGCGCGAAACGCCCATCCCATGGGTAGATGGTCCGATTTGAAGGCCAGTGACGGAACGTGTTTTGAAATGCGTGTGCGACTGGCTCTGCCATTGTTTTGGCGTGTCGAAGCGGAAAAGGGGACAGGCAAATTTTGCTCCGAAGACTCCGCAAAATGAGCCAGTCCCCGCCCATTTTTTTAGTCGCTTTTGCTTGGCATCTGCAGACAGCCAAATGATACGAGTTGGTCCCGCACAAATTGAAGCATCGGACGATCGCGTGGTGGTCTCGTCGCATATTGAGACCCGCAGTGGAGGTCGAGAGCTTTGGTTCCGAGTTCCCGCCAGGTTTGCCGGCCAGATCAACCGTCACCTTGACCCATTTGTTGCAGCGGTCGTCCTGTTGGCGATGCGGACGGGCGAAGACATCGAAGTGGAAGGACGCATTTCGTCCAGGCTGGCTCACGGCATTCGAGAATACCAACGCATTTTTCACTCTTGGTTTCCAGCCGAATTGCAGGTCGTTTCCTTGGGCGCCGAGTCGTACGGTGAGATCGCGCGAGACTCAGCGCAGCGCGAGGCGTCGTTTTTCTCAGGCGGCGTCGACTCGTTTTTCACGTTGATATCCCATTGTGGCGAGAACGAATCGATTCCCAATTACGCAATCAACTCGCTTCTATTCGTTCATGGCTTCGACATACCACTTGAGGATGAGTCCACGTACGGTATTGCGTCGCGCTCGTATACGGATTTGGCGGCCGAGCTGGACATTGAGCTCGTGCCGGTTTCGACAAATCTTCGAAAGTTGACGCCCGAGGTCAGTTGGGAGATCAGTCACGGCACCGGATTGGCGGCGGTGGCGCTGCTGTTTTCGCCCGTATTTCGAAGGGCGTACGTACCGGCCACGTTTGGTTTCAGCGCGACGTTTCCGTGGGGCAGCGACTTTCGCGTGGATCACCTTTTGTCGAACGACGCAACCGAATTAGTCCATGATGGCGCTCACGCGTCGCGGATGGCAAAGATCCTTACCATCTCAGGATGGAAACCGTCATTCGATCGACTGCGCGTATGTTGGGAAAATCCGAGCGGGTTACGCAATTGTGGGCGTTGCGACAAGTGTCTTCGCACGATGATTGGTTTGGAACTGGCGGGAGCCAGGGAACGGTACACGACGTTCCCCGACCTTCCTGATCCTCGCGCCTTGGTATTCCCGGCACCAAAGAAACCTTATCAGCTTGCGTTCATGTGCGACCTGCTTACTTATGCCGAACAAGCAGGGCGCCGCGACATCGAACGCGTGCTGCGCGACGCTATTCGTCGTGCTCGTTGGAACAGCTGGCGCTCCACTTTCCGTAACACCAGGAGGCGGCTTCGCTATGCCATCAGCAGCGCCATTGGATGACGGCCGACAGCCATGTCCCTGCGCGTTCGTGCTGTCGCTGGCAGAACAGGGGCCTTCGGGTGGTTTGGCCAGAATGATCGCCAAAACGTTGGCTACCAGGCATAGCACCGATCATGCGGCGCGTGTGCTGGCCGCGAGCGACTGAGAATTGGGAGTTGGCATCATCTTGCCGAGCTTTTGTAGGCAGGTTTCGTAGCACTGTTGTACCTGTGCGTGCAATTCCGCCGATAGCTCGATGTGCTTGCGAGGTAGCGAACGATCGATTCTGCCTATGCGAATGCTGGACGTTGGATCGCCGACGCCCGGCTGGCCGGTGGTTGGCGTGACTTTGTAATCTTCGCGAAGCGGCGCTCTTAGCGCCAAGAACTTCTCGAGGGCACGAAAGGTCGAGGCCGTTTCGCCGAGCATCTGCTGATGTGTCAGCAGCAGGCATCGACTGCGGTCGTTGATTGTTTCGGCCAGCTTGAGTAGTTGGGCCAGTCGCTGCGTGTAATGTTGTATTGAGAAATCGACAAGCTGCGGCAATGTTTCATCGTGGTATATCCGCCGCATGGCGACGATACTCGCCATGGACGCCAT
>JAKEIB010000295.1 GCA_022614705.1 Planctomycetota bacterium
GATCCTTTAGTTGCACGCCGCTTAGCCGACGACGGCGGGCCTCGGTCAAAAGATAATAGAGCGTTTCGGCGGCTTCGCCGTACGACAGCCCTTCCGGACGAATGTTCGAGACGCAATTGCGTTGCGCATCCGTGTTTCCCGGTTGGGGCGCGTAGACAAGATAGGCACCCAAGCTGTCGGGGGAACCCAGGCCGGGCCGCTCGCCGATAAGCGTTAGCGCGAGTTGCGCGCCAAGTAGATGACCGACCTCGTCCTGCAACGCGACACGGCCGAAGCGGACAACGATGGTCGGAGCGATCCGCCAGCGATCGGTAGCTAGTTTCGGCAATAGCATCCGTAACAACGAGGGCACGTGGCGCTCGACCGCTAGCGCCGACAATCCGTCGCTGACAATCACCGCCAAGTCGTGCACCGATCCTGCCGGCGCCTCGCTTACGAGCCGATTATGCGACAACTCATTTAGCCGACGTCCCAGATCGGGTCGCTGCAGAAACGTCAGCCGGTCGGCGGCCATGCTATCCACGACCATAACGGCATGGCCAAGGCTGACAATTTCAGCGGCCAATCCTTCGGCGTCGAACGGATTTTGAACCGCGTCGCGGGCCGCCGCGTGGGCCGATTTGAACTCCAGCCACTCGCGAGTCGGTAGGCTTCCACCTGCACGGCCCAGCGCGATCCGTGCGGATGTCGCACTGCGCAGTTTATACCATGGGTCGAACGTGACCGACGTGCTCTTGCTCATATCGACGACGAAGCATCTGGCACTTGCGGTGGTGATTCAATCGCGCCCATCAACCGGTGCTGCGGATTGATCGGCAATAGTTGTGTGCCCGCGCGAGCAATTCGCATATCCTCGAGCCACGCCTCGAACTCCGGCGCCGGCCGCAGACCGAACAACTGCCGCACACCCGCCGCGTCGTGGTAGCTCGTCGATTGGTAGTTCAGCATGATATCGTCGGCGCCTGGGACTCCCATGAAATAATTGCATCCCGCGACTGCCAGCAGCGTGAGCAAATTGTCCATGTCGTCCTGGTCGGCCTCGGCATGGTTCGTGTAGCACACGTCGCACCCCATCGGCAGCCCCAACAGCTTGCCGCAAAAATGATCCTCCAATCCCGCGCGAATGATCTGCTTGCCGTCGTACAAATACTCTGGCCCGATGAATCCCACGACCGTGTTTACCAGCAGTGGCTCGAACCGCCGGGCGACCGCGTAGGCGCGCGATTCAAGCGTCTGCTGGTCGATGCCGTGATGCGCGTCCGCCGAGAGGCATGAGCCTTGCCCCGTTTCGAAATACATGACGTTGTCGCCCAACGGACCGCGAGCGAGCGATCGCGCCGCCTGTCGCGCTTCCTCCAGCAGCTTCAAGCTGACGCCGAAACTGGCATTAGCCGCCTCCGTGCCGGCGATCGATTGAAATACCAGATCGACCGGTGCGCCTTGTTCGATCGCGGCAAGCTGCGTCGTTACATGCGCGAGGACGCAGCCCTGCGTCGGGATTTGAAAACGCTCGATCAATTCAGACAGCATGTGGTGCAATCGGACGACGGTCTCCACGGAATCGGTGGCCGGATTGATGCCGATCACCGCATCGCCGCAGCCATACAAGAGTCCGTCCAGGATCGAAGCACCGATGCCAACCAAATCATCCGTCGGATGATTCGGCTGCAGACGAGTCGAAAGGCGCCTGGGAAGACCAATCGTATTGCGAAACCGCGTCACAACGCGGCACTTGCTCGCCGCCAGGATGAGGTCCTGGTTCCGCATCAATTTGCTGACCGCGGCGACCATCTCCGGCGTCAAACCCGGCGACAGTTTGGTAATTACCTCGCCGGTCGTTTCGTAGCACAGCAGCCAATTGCGGAACTCGCCGACCGTCATCGACGCAACCGGCTCGAACGCGGCAGCATCGTGCGTATCGACGATCAGCCGCGTCACTTCATCAACCTCGTGCGGAATGATCGGCTCAACCAGAAACTGCCGCAGTGGCGCATCGGCGAGCACCATTTGGGCGGCCACTCGCTCTTCGTCGTTCTCGGCCGCGATACCCGCCAGCGCATCGCCGCTGCGAGCCGGCGACGCCTTGGCCAGTAACTCTTTCAGCCCATAAAAGGTATACGACTTTCTTCTGACAGTCGCGCGAAACTCAGTCATGTCGTACGTCGCTCTGTAATCATCGCCCGGCTACGAAGTCGGTGGCTTAACGCGCCATAGCGGCACCAGAATTATCGCCGACAGCAGGATACCGGCCAACGAAATCGCCAAGAACATTGTCCAGTTACCTTTGTCGGTCATGATCCCCGGCAAATACCCGCCCAGGATCGCGCCCAACGAGCCGACGCCGTTAACGAACCCCGTCGCCGCACCCGCGCCGCGCTTCGTGCCGAAGTCAATCGCCGCAGTCGCCGACACCATCGAATCGGGACCATACAAGAACACGCCGATGAAAAAGAAATACACCTGCATCAGCCACAGGCTTTCAATCCGCGTCAGCCCAAGTAGCATCACCGCCGCCGTAGCCACGAGCGACATCACGACAATCGGCGCCCGCCGCGCCTGAAACATCTTATCGCTTATGTACCCGCTGGCGATAATGCCCACCATGCCGCCGATCGGCATCCAGGCCGACGTCATCGCGCTTGTGAATACCGTCGTGCCCAAGCTCTCTTCGACGAACTTTGGTCCCCAAAAATAGAACGAGTAACGCGACAACTTGATGGGAAAATATGCGATCGCCAACATCCAGATCGTCGGCGTCGTAAGCACTTCGCGGATAAGCTGCCATGAACCCGTCGGCAACGGACGGACGGCGTCCTCCTCGCTCAACAGCGACTCCGGCTCGCCGTGATATTTTTCGATCGGAGGCAGGCCCACGTTCTCCGGCTCGTTGCGAAGCAGCAGCCAGGTCAGCACCATCACGACACACAGCACGGCCGCCGGTCCCCAAAACGCCGCCGGCCAAAACGGCACCACGCCATATCCCAACACTCCTGGCGAAACCATATGGCCCCAATTGTCCATTAACCAACCGGCAAACGCGAACCCCGCCGCGGCCCCCGCCGTGTAGTGCGTGCACCACCAGCCGAGTACGCGACCGCGTTCACGCAGCGAAAACCACGAGCTCATCACCTTCGAGGTCGCGCTCCAGCCC
>JAKEIB010000296.1 GCA_022614705.1 Planctomycetota bacterium
CTGGCGAGTTCAGATCGTGTACACGCATTGTCGAACGCAACTTGTTGAAATCCTAAGAGTTAACCGAAGTCACTCCGGCGTTAGCCGGACAGTAGTGATATGCGATTGCAAATTGAAAAATGCAAATTGCAAATTGCCGGTCGCGGATCAAATATACCGCGAGCGTGCTGTTCCATGCTCTGTTATCTCTGTTTCCTCCTGTTCAAAATCCGATTGTTTGAATGTCAGGCACAGCCTGACCTACGCTTCCGCCTCGCCGGCGTACTTTCGCAGGCCGCCGCCTTGGCCTTTGCGGTCGATGCTGCGGGTCATCGCGATTCGGCCGGTGCGCACGAGCTCCACGATTCCGAACGGACGCATCAAATCGATGAACGCCTCGATCTTTTTCTCCTGCCCGGAGATCTCGACCATCACCTCGTCGGGCGACACGTCGACGATCCGGGCGCGGAAGATGTCGGCCAGCTCGCGAATCTCGGCCCGCTGGCCCGGCTTCATTCGCACCTTGATCAGCATGAGATCGCGCTCGACGTGGTCGCGCGAGCTGACGTCGTCGACCTTCACCACGGTGACGATCTTCTCGAGCTGCTTCCGTACCTGCTCGAGCACGCGGTCATCGCCCACGACGACAAACGTCATCCGCGACAACCGCGGGTCGTCCGTCTCGCCGACGGCGAGGCTGTCGATGTTGAATCCGCGCGAGGCGAACATGCCGGCCACGTGGGCCAGCACGCCGGGCACGTTTTGCACCGTGGCGGAAAGGACGTGACGCATGGTGGGGGAACTCCAAATTGCGGGAAACCTCGATAATATCCGCCGCGGGAGCTGGTCGCAACGGCCATTGTAGCCGTCTCGCTCCGCGAGACGAACGTTCCTCTCGCGGAGCGAGAGGAGTACTTTCCGTGACAGACACGCGTCGCGATGGCGCAGTTCACGCCGGTCGCCACGCTGGAAGGTTTTGAGCGATTAGCCGGGCGGGACTCCGAGGATTTGACGCAACCGTACCCGGTCTGGATCGTTCATTGCTAATACGCGGATAGTCGCGCGTCCCTTCGCCGTCCGACCTACAAACTGATGTCCGTTCAACTCGAAATGGTCGGTCCATCGATCGAGCCGCGGATGAAAGAGTTCTACCACGGCGTTGGTTTCAGGGTCGATGCCGGCGAGATTGGGGCCTTTGTGAAGATTGCAGAATTGGCAAGCAAACGCCAAGTTATCGAGTTCGTCGGAGCCACCATGTTTTATCGCGATGATATGCTCGACGTGATACGTGTAAACGTCATCATCTTCGTGCAACCGGCAGTATTCGCAAGCGTAGCCGGCCCGGTCCGCGACCGTTGTACGCGTCGCACTATCCATGCGCTGATTCGCTGATTACGCGCCGTGCCTTGGCCTTGAGGAGAGAAAAAAGGCTGCCGATGCGTAGGTAGTTTTCGTAATCTTCGCGCTCGTTTGCCGTGAGTTGGCCCTCGTTACATTTCGCAGCCAGCGCATCAACGCGCGCTTGAACCGACGAGGGCACCTTTAGGTTAGCCAGTAATCTGGCGCTTTCCGGCGTCAGCGCCTCGGCCAAAGGCTCCAGCATTTCATCGATAATCGCTTCCTGTGTGGCCATGTCGCAATTATATCAAGAGTGCTCAGCACGAACTACACGACATTCACCCATTCTCAAAACATCCGCAATTGGCCGTTCGCTGGGCGCGGCGGGCGGAAGGCGTCGGCATTGAGCGGTGGATGATCGTCGGCAAAGCCGAGCTTGTTGGTCCAGATGCGGAACGTATCGGCGATCAGCTCGGCGACGTTGCCCGTGCCGACTTGTCGGTGGCCAAATCGCGAATCGTTGAGGCGGCCGGCGCGTGTTGAGCGGATGAGCGATTCGATGCGCGCGGTGCGATCGGGATACGTACGGCGCAGCCAATCGGTGAAGACGTCGCGCACGGTCGTCGGAAGTTTGAGCAGCACATAGCCGGCCCACTGAGCGCCCGCTTCGCGGGCCGCAGCGAGGATTGCCGGCATCTCGCTGTCGTTCAGGCCGGGGATGATCGGCGCGACCATGACGTTCGTTGGTATCCCCGCCGCCGTGAGTTCGCGGAGCGCGCGAAGCCGCGCCTCGGGCGAGCTGGTGCGCGGTTCCATCAGCCGCGCGAGCTGCGGATCGAGCGTGGTGATCGACAGCGACACGCGCACCGCATTGTGTTCCGCTAGCCGTGCCAACAAATCCATGTCGCGCACCACGAGCGCGTTCTTGGTGATGATGCCGATCGGTTGCCGGCACTCGGCCGCAACTTCCAGGCAACGGCGCGTAATGCGAAACTCGCGCTCGGCCGGCTGGTAGCAATCGGTGACGCCCGAGAACGCAATCGTCTTCGGTTGCCATGCGGGCCGGGCCAGGAAGTCGCGCAGTAGCTCCGCCGCGCGGTATTTCACGAACACCTTGGTTTCGAAATCGAGGCCGGCGCTGAGGCCGAGGTATTCATGATACGGCCGCGCGTAGCAGTAGGCGCAGCCGTGCGAGCAGCCGCGGTAGGGGTTGACGCTGTAAC
This sequence comes from Planctomycetota bacterium, assembly GCA_022614705.1. Taxonomy (GTDB): domain Bacteria; phylum Planctomycetota; class Planctomycetia; order Pirellulales; family Lacipirellulaceae; genus JABDGM01. The sequence goes on from JAKEIB010000296.1 coordinate 2,541, forward strand.
GGAAGCCGATGTCCGGGCTGTCGTTTTCGGTCACAATCGTTTGAGACTCGTCGGGGAAATACTCAGTCGGCGGGCGGCCGAGCTGGGCCAGGTACTCGGCATCCTCCGCGACGTGCTCGAAATCGCTTTCCAACCGTACCGCGACGTACGGATTCGCCGGCTGGACGGCGGCCCCGCGACCTTTGATCGAGCCCGGCATGGCAAGCATCCCTCCGCGGCGACGAATTACTGCTGACTCCATCTCGTTCAGAATGACGCCGACTGTAGCTGGCTTCTATGAGGCCGGCGCGCCCGCATCGCCGGGGTCACAGACCCCAGCTACAAGGCAGCCCGCCGCCGATTAGTATACAAATAGACACTTCATCCGGCCAGTGCTTTTACTTGCTCCGGAATCGGCAGGCTGGCGGAAAATAGGCCGAATTGGCGCACCTTTTGCCCAATGAATTGACAATTTCTATAATTTCGAGCGGACTAAAGGAATGCCTGGGAAAATGTTGCGAAATTTCACGAATCGCCCGATCGTCCCCCGCCACGGCGTGGCTGCGTGGGCGGCGCTGTTTGCCGCCATCCTGCTCGGCAGCAGTGCGGCCCACTCCCAAGAACAAGGCGACGCGAATAAGTCCGACCCGCCGCAAACCGCCGCTGGCGAGGGACCGAAGGAAGAAGATGCCGTTGCATCCGATCCTGCGCACGATGCACCCAGCGCACCCGCCCCGGACGAATTGGGCGAAGGCCGGCTGATACGCGTTCGCCTGCCGCTCACCGGCAACGCCGACGCGCACATCAAGAGCAACATTCAACGCGCGGTGGCACAGCTCAACAGCTTGCCGCGCGTGGGCGACAGCCGCCCTGTGCTGATCCTTGAGCTCACCGCGAAGGGCGGAGACGCCGGGTACGGCGAGGGAACCGAATTCACGCGCGCTCAATCGCTTGCCGATTATCTCGTCGGCCCCGATCTGAGAGGCATTAAGACGGTCGCTTACATCCCGCGCACGATTAAGGGGCATGGCGTGCTCGTTGCGCTGGCCTGCGAAATGATTGCGATGCCTCCCGACGCGGAGATCGGCGAGGCAGGCATCGATGAAGATTCCACGCGGCCGATCAAGCCGAATCTCGTCCGCACGTACCAGGAGATCGTTGAGCATCGCAAACCGATGCCCACCGCGCTGGCCATCGGCATGCTCGATCCGAAAGTGGAAGTGCTCAAGGTGGAAACTGACGAAGCGACCGAGTTTGTGCTCGGCAATGGATTGGACGAGCTTAAACAAAAGCACACGCTCGTTTCGCCGCCGGAAATCATCAAGCCGATCGGGTCCATGGGCAACTTCAGAGGTCGTGAGGGGTGGGATTACAAAGCCGTCCAACTGTTGGCGACAGATCGCAAGGCCTTAGCGACCGGCCTCGCGCTTCGGTCCGAGGCCGTCGTCGAGGATCAATCGCTCGTCGGCGACTGGCGGCCCGTTATGCTCAACCTCGACGGCCCGATCACGCCGCGAAAAGCGCGGCAACTAGACACGATCATCACCTCCGAAACGCGCGACCGCGGCGCGAATTGGGTCGGCGTACGGATCGATAGCACGGGCGGCGAACTAGTGGATTGCCTGCGCGTGGCGGATCGGCTCGCCGGACTCGACTCGAATGACGTGCAGACGGTTGCCTATGTGCCGGTCGATGCCAGCGGCGGCGCGGCGCTCGTCGCCTTGGCGTGCGATCAAATCGTTGTGCAACCCGAGTCGCAAATTGGCGGCAAGGGTACGATCCCCTTGGATCGTCAAATGCTCGACGCCGCGACGGAATCGATCCGCGCGTCACTGGCCACGAACAGTGGCCGCGGCTGGTCGCTGCTGGCCGCATTGGTCGATCCGGACGTCGAGTTGTTCAGTTATCGGAACACCCAGACGGGCGACGTTCGTTATTTCTCGGAGGAAGAAGCGGCCGAGCAACCGAGTGCCGACGACTGGCTCAAGGGCCCGTCCGTCAAACCGGCCGGCGAGCCACTGCGGCTGAACAGTAAGCGGGCCCAAGAGCTGGGCGTCGCCACGCACGTCGTCGATAGTTTCGACGAGCTTAAACAGCTTTATGGTTTTGACCGCGATCCTCGCATCGCCGAGCCGAATTGGGCGCTCGAACTGGTCGAAGCGCTATCGTCACCTGGTCTCGCCATTGTGCTGCTGGTGATCGGCTTCGTGGGCATCTATATCGAACTGCACGCGCCGGGTGTCGGCGCCGGGGCGTTCGTCGCGGCGCTCGCGTTCATGCTGTTCTTCTGGAGCAACTTCCTGCACGGTACGGCGGGTTGGCTCGAAGTGCTGCTGTTCGTCGTCGGGCTGTTGTTCTTGCTGATTGAGATGTTAATCCTACCCGGTTTCGGCATCTTCGGTCTCGGCGGCGGGCTGATGATTCTGGCGTCGCTCGTGCTGGCCAGCCAAACGTTCGTGCTGCCGCAAAGCGATTCCGAACTGAAGCAATTGCGTTATTCGCTCACGATCGTTGCGGCGGCAACACTTTGCGTCGTCGTGGCCGCGGTCGCGCTGCGCCGCTATTTGCCGCACGCGCCTGTATTCCGCACGCTGCTGCTCAATCCGACACCCGAGGAAGACCTGATCGATCTCGATCACCGCGAAGCGCTAGCGGATTTCTCGCACCTCATCGGCCAACAAGGCGTCGCTACCACGAACCTCATGCCGGCCGGCAAAGCCGACTTCGACGGCCAGCTCATCGACGTCATCGCCGAGGGCCTGCCGATCGAGCGCGGGCAAGCAGTTGTCGTCACCAAAACGCGCGGCAACCGCGTGCTGGTGCACGCGGTAAACATGACCTGAATTGGATGGATTCAAGGTGATATTCGTCATCACTACTGTCCGGCTAACGCCGGAGTGACTTCGGTTAACTCTTAGGATTTCAACAAGTTGCGTTC
>JAKEIB010000030.1 GCA_022614705.1 Planctomycetota bacterium
CACGTCGAATAGGCGCCTACGCTCATGGCGCGCGCCTTGTCCCATGATATTATGTACTTGTCCAGGCCAATGTTGCAGATTTATTGCGATGGGCCATAATTGGGACGACTTGCAGGTGCAACTTCCGGGCGGCCGGCATTGGCTTTTCACGAAGAAAGCCGAGCGATTGTACCTTGATGTGACGTACGCGCGCGGCGACGTGCTGGTGTTCGGCGGCGAATCGTCGGGCCTGCCTGACTCGTTGCTGGGCGACAATCCGGACACCCAGCTGCGAATCCCCACGCGCACCGACGTGCGCAGCCTCAACCTGTCTAATGCCGTCGCGGTAGCAACCTACGAAGTGCTCCGCCAGTGGCGGGGCCTAACTCAGGATTGACGCTCCGCCGGCTTCCCGTCAACATTGTGGCAGAGAGTAGTTAGGTGAGATGGTGCGTGGGTGAAAGCGGCGTTTGTAGCGAGCGTCGAACACAATGAATTAAACCGCCAAGGACGCCAAGTTCGATGCGATGACACTTCAACGTTGGCGACTTTCTTTGCGACTTGGCGTTCTTGGCGGTTCAATTTGTTAGTGAATAGGTCAGGCTGTGCCTGACACTCAAAAAAAGTGTCAGGCACAGCCTGACCTACGGCTAGGGTTCAATATGGCCGCGATGAGTGGAATTGATTGCGTTCGCGAGCAAGTGCCGCTGGCCGACCGCACCTGGTTCAAGCTGGGCGGGCCCGCGCAATACTTCGCCGAACCGACATCGATCGACGAGCTGAAAGCCGTCGTCGAGCGATGCCGCGATGAGGGCCTGCACGCGCGATTGTTAGGCGGCGGCTCGAACGTGCTGGTCCGCGATGAGGGGGTCGCCGGCATGGTGATCAGCCTGGCCGATCCGAATTTTAGCCGCATCGATGTGTCGGGCCACAAGGTGACGATAGGCGGCGGCGCGAACCTGGCCAACGCGATCACGGTGACGGTCGGCGCGGGCCTCGCCGGATTGGAGCCGCTCGTCGGCATCCCGGGCACGGTCGGCGGCGCGCTACATGGTAACGCGGGCAGCCACGGCGGCGACATTGGTCAATGGGCCTGCGGCGCTTCCGTCATGACGCGCGGCGGCGAAATCATTCTTCGCCAGCGGGCCGACCTCGTCTTTGCCTATCGCCAAAGCAGCCTCGACGAGCTGGCGATCCTCGAAGCCAAGTTCGAGCTGGAACAGGAAGACCCCGTCGAAATCACCAAGCGCATGCAGAAGCAGTGGATTGTCAAAAAGGCCAACCTGCCGATGGCCCACGAGAACACCGGTTGTATTTTCAAGAATCCACGCGGCATGAGCGCGGGAATGTTGATCGATCAGTGCGGCCTCAAGGGCGAGCACGTAGGTGGCGCGGAGGTCAGCCAGCGACACGCGAATTTTTTCATCGCCCACCCCGGCGCGACCGCGAAGGACGTGCTGCAACTAATTGATCTGATTCGCAACCGAGTGGCCGAGCGGATGGGCGTCGAGCTGGAAACGGAAATTGAGATTTGGTGACAGCCGTAGCGACAGGCGGCCCGCCTGTCGTCGCATCGTGAAAGTTGCATCGGCAGGCGAGCCGCCTGCCGCTACGCTCGTACACATGGAGGTGTCACGTGAGCCAGCGCATCAAGCCGGATTCGCCCCCGTTGCCCGTGCTGCTGCGGCGGCTTCTGTTTCGGCCGCGCGTGTGGGCCGGGCTCGTTTTTCTGCTGGGACTGGGAGTCGGCGCTCATTTCTTGTGGCAGCGCGGGGCACCGACCATCGCACGTCATCCACAGTATCAGCTCGCGGCCGAGAGCATCCATATCACGCCGCCGCCAGCATGGATTCGCTCCGACCTCAAGTCGCAAGTGATCCGCGACGCGGGGTTGACCGCGCTTTCGGTGCTCGATGACTGGGACACGCTCTCGCGACGGGTTAAGGATGCGTTCGAGTTTCATCCCTGGGTGTCGTCGGTGGAGCGAATCACCAAGCGGCTGCCGGCGGCACTGGACATCGAGTTGACGTATCGCCGGCCGGTCGCCGCCGTGGAGTCGCGCGACTCGAGTGGCATCTCGTTCCTGCCCGTCGATGAGCGCGCCATCCGCCTGCCGGAGGGCGACCTGACGGACATCGAGCTGCGTTACTTGCCGCGCATTTCCGGAGTGACGGGCCGGCCGCTTGTGGGCGATACGTGGAATGATTTACGGGTCGTTGGCGGCGCGAAGCTGGCCGCGGCGCTCGGCGACGTGTGGCAAAAATTGCGACTCGTGGAGATCATCGCCACGATCCAAGCCGCGGGCGCCGACGATTCGCAATCGTGCAGCTTCGACATCATCACCACCGGCGGCATGAAGGTGGTGTGGGGCACGGCCCCCGGCCAGGAGACGTCGGCCGGCGAATCCACATTCGACCAGAAGCGAAAGCGACTCCTCGACTATGCCGCCCAACACGGCCAATTCGAATCCATCGATGGCCCCGCCGCGATCGACGTCCGCAATGACCTCGTTGTCACACCGCGCACGGCCCGTAAGAAGTCGGCCACTAAAAGCAAGTGAGTTTTGCCGCGACGCGCTGCGGAGCGCGCATGTGGGCCACTGTTCGCGGCCCCGTTTTCGGTGCCGCCACGCGAATCGCACTGCTGCCGGCAAGCGAATTGAATGTTTGGGAGGCGACCCAGTAATTGCGGGGCATTGGTGCCCCGCAAGCAGTGGCACACGACACAGGTCGCCTGCGTTTACTCGGCCACGGGCTCAGCCTGTTCCGCCGCCATCGCTTGCTCGGCGCGCCGCAGCTCCATCGCTAACTCCTCGCGCACAACAGCCATTTCGGGCGGCGCGTCGACGCCGATTCGCACGCCGCCATGGCCAATTTTCACCACGGTTACGGTGATCTTGTCGCCGATGAGAATCCGCTCGCCGATTTTTCGACTGAGAACTAGCACGTCCCTGGCCTCGCCGCCCAATTGAATGGTCCGCGATGCAACCAAACTATCGGCTACGGCACGCAGTTGCAAGCATCCGCGCGACAAGTTGACGGATTTCGTCAACGTGCCGAAGTGTCAATCTGCGTCGACGGGGAAGACGGCGCAGAAAATGATCCTCTAGCTCCGCGCGGGGGAATTCTGCCGACTACTTTGAAACATACACCACGTTCGCCGCCGCGACGGCCGCGCCGTGCTCGAATCGGTGCCCATGTTCGGCCAACAGTTGTTCGAGCGCGGCCAACAGGACCAGCACGTTGGTCTGCCGACTCGTGTAGCCCATCAGCCCGATCCGCCACACTTTGCCCTTAAACGCGCCCAGCCCGGCGCCGATCTCGATGTTGAAGCGATCCAATAGCGCTTTGCGAATGGCCGCGTCATCGACGCCGGCCGGAATCCGCACGGCGTTCAGCTGCGGCAGCGCGTGTCCGGCCTGCGTCGCGTACTCGATGCCAATCGCCGCCAGCCCAGCTTTGAGTGCTTCGTGATTTCGACGATGCCGCGCGAAGCTCGCTTCGAGCCCTTCTTCCAACAAGAGTCGCAGCGCTTCGTGCAGCGCGTAGGTCATATTGATCGGGGCCGTGTGGTGATACACGCGATCGCCGCCCCAGTAATTGGCGATCAGCGACACATCGAGATACCAGCTCCGCACCTTTTCACGACGCTTGAGAATCTTCTCGACCGCCCGATCGCTGAACGACACGGGCGCCAGGCCGGGCGGGCAGCTCAAACACTTCTGCGTGCCTGAGTACACGGCGTCGATCTGCCACTTGTCGATCTCGACCGGAATGCCGCCAAGGGCGGTGACCGTGTCGAGGATCAGCATCGCGCCAGCATCGCGCACTGCCGCCGCGACTTCCTCGATCGGCTGCCACGCACCCGTCGATGTCTCGGCCATCACGATCGCCACCACCTTCGGCTTCACGCGCGCGAGCGCGACTTTCATTTCGGCAACGGTAAACACTTCACCCCACGGCCGCTCGATCTTCGTCACGTCGCCGCCGGCCCGCTCGGCCATGTCGGCCAGCCGCCCGCCGAACACGCCGTTCACGCAAATCATCACCCGCTCGCCGGGCTCGACTAGATTGAGCACCGTGGCCTCCTGCCCGGCCGAACCCGTGCCGCTGATCGCCATCGTCATGCGATTCTTCGTGCGGAACACGTCGCGCAGCATCGACTGCAGCTCGTCCATGATCGTCAAATAATACGGATCCAAATGCCCAACCGTAGGCCGACCGAGCGCTTCGAGCACGCGCGGATGGATGTCGCTGGGGCCGGGGCCCATCAACGTGCGAACGGGAGGCGTTACGGCATCAGGGATCGCTCGTGTCATGGGTTAACTCAAGGTTTACGGGAATGCATTCGGAATTGTCCGCAGATGAACGCAGATGAACGCAGATGGGATGTGTTTGATACGCTGGAAACTCGACGTTGAACGAGCGATGTCCCGCCAATTTGCCGATTCAAAACGAATCTGCGTCCATCTGCGTTTATCTGCGGACAAACATTCATTAAAGTCAGGACGGCGGTTTCTCTTTCGCCAGTGTGCTAATCTTCTTGAATTCCGGTGCCTCGGCCGTGCGGCACCACTCGAACATCGCGGCCTCCGTGGTGGTGAGAATCACGCCGGCGGATTCCATCCGCCGCAGGGCCGTTTCGTGGTCGACGGCGTGCCGCGCCCCGACCGCGTCGACCGCCACATACGGCTCAAACCCGGCCGCCACGAGGTCGAGGGCCGTTTGCATGATGCACACGTGCGTTTCGATGCCGCACACCAGCACGCGATAGCGGTTGTCGCTTTTCCAACCCTCGAAGAAGTCGCCGCACACGCACGAGCTGAAGCACCGTTTATCGGCCACCGTGCCGATTCGCTCTTTCAATTCGGGCACCGTCGGGCTGAGTCGTTCCGGATACTGTTCCGTGGCCGCGATCGGAACGCCCAGCGCGGCGGCCGCGTCGAGCAGCCGGCGAATGTTCCATACGATCCGCTCACTGCCCGGTATGATTTCGAGGAACTTCACTTGCGCATCGACCACCAACAGCGCCGAGTCCTCGCGGTTCATCAGCTCTGGACTGCGCGGAAATGCAGTGGATTTGTCGGCCTTTTCAACCGGCTTCGATCCCATGCGTTCAAAGTTAACCCCTGGCTGCTCGCGCCACAATGGGCAACAATGTACTTTCGATCGGGAGAATTTCTCACGCAGAGGCGCTGAGGACGCGGAGTATCAAGAATATATTCGCAAAGCCCTGCGGCGCAAAAAGCAGCTGTAGGTCTTGGCGTTTAACCTGTTGAATCGCAGTTGCCGTCTCTCTCCGCGAACTCCGCGCCTCTGCGTGAGATGATTATTCGAACAGGCGACGATAGTCCATCGACGATGAGTCACAACATTTTGAAAATGCGTTCCACGACCATCCTCACCGTGCGTCACAAGGGCCGCGTTGCCATCGGCGGCGATGGGCAAGTTAGTCTTGGCGATACGGTGATGAAAGCCGACGCCGTGAAGATTCGCCCGCTGGCCGATGGTCGCGTGATTGCCGGTTTCGCCGGCGGCGCGGCCGACGCCTTCGCGTTGCTCGAGCGCTTTGAAGCCAAATTAAAAGACTACCCGGCCAACATGCCGCGCGCCGCCACCGAGCTGGCCAAGGAGTGGCGCACCGACCGCGCGCTGCGTCGGCTCGAAGCGATGATCGCGGTGGTCGACGCCGAGCACACGCTACTCGTCTCCGGCACGGGCGACGTCATCCAGCCAACCGACGGAATCCTGGGCATCGGCTCCGGCGGCAACTACGCCAAAGCGGCCGCCAAGGCGCTCGTCGGCCACTCCAATTTGTCGGCCGCCGAAATCGTCCGCACCGCCCTGGAAATCGCCGGCGATATCTGCGTGTATTCCAACCGAAACATCATCGTCGAAGAACTACCCACGTCCTGAAATTAAAAAACGTCGCATAACCACAAAGGCACGAAGAACACGAAGTTTCTTTCGACAGGATTCACAGGATCGACAGGATTTGATCACATTTCAATCCCGTTGATTCTGTTAATTCAGTCAAATTGATGTTTGACTTCGTGTCCTTCGTGCCTTCGTGGTTAAACAAAAAGTAGTACAGCTGTGAGAGAACTCACCCCCCGCCAGATTGTTACCGAACTCGACCGCCACATCGTCGGCCAGAACGACGCCAAACGCGCCGTCGCGATTGCGATTCGCAATCGTTGGCGACGTCAGCAGCTTGAAGACGACATGCGCGACGAGGTCGCGCCCAAGAACATTCTCATGATTGGCCCAACCGGCGTCGGCAAAACCGAGATCGCTCGCCGGCTGGCCACGCTCACTGGCGCCCCGTTCATCAAGGTCGAGGCCACGAAGTACACCGAAGTCGGCTACTACGGCCGTGACGTCGAGAGCATGGTCCGCGAGCTGGTCGAAAATGCCATTGGTCTGGTGCGCGAGAAAGAGCTGGAGCGCGTCGAGCCGGAGGCCGAGCGGCGCGTTGAGGAAAAGCTGCTCGATCTATTAGCCCCGCAGCCGGCCAGCTTCGACGTCGGCGTCGATTCGCCCAATTCGCCGGAGCGTTTCGAACGCACCCGCGAAAAAATGCGGGCAATGCTCGTCGGCGGCGAGATGGAGAATCGCACGGTCGAAATCACGATCGAGCAGAAGGCCCACGCGATGATGATCCCCGGCATGGGTCCCGGCGGCGATTCGCTCGACTTCGATTTTCAAGGCATGCTCGAAAAAGTGCTGCCCAAAAGCGTGTCGCGCCGGCAGATGACCGTGGCCGAGGCCCGCCGCGTGCTGTTCGAACAGGAGACCGAGGCGATGATCAACGCCGAGAAGGTCAACTCCCAGGCGATCGAGCTGGCCGAGAACGTCGGCATCATCTTCGTCGACGAGATGGACAAGGTCGTCGCCAGCGAAGGTGGCCGCGGAGCCGACGTCTCGCGCCAGGGCGTGCAGCGCGACCTGCTGCCGATCGTCGAAGGCACTGTCGTCAATACGCGCTACGGCTACGTTCGCACCGACCACGTCCTATTCATCGCCGCCGGCGCGTTCCACAAGGTGAAGCCCAGCGACCTCATGCCCGAGCTGCAAGGCCGCTTTCCGATCCGCGTCGAACTGAAGGACCTCACCAAGGACGACTTTGTCCGCATCCTCACCGAGCCCAAGAGCTCGCTCACGAAACAGTACGCCGCCCTCATGAAAACCGAAAGCGTCGACATCGACTTCGCACCCGACGCCGTCGACGCCCTGGCCTGCTACGCCTACGACGTAAACCAGCGCACGCAAAACATCGGCGCCCGCCGGCTCTATACGATTCTGGAACGCCTGCTCGAAGAACTCTCCTTCGAAGCCCCCGACATGCACATGGGCCGCGTCGAAATCAACGCGGCGTACGTGAAAGAGCGGCTGGAGGAGGTTTCGAAGGATGAAGATTTGAGTAAGTTTATTCTCTAGTCTCTAGCGAGGGCATTGCGATGCCATTGGCCGATCTGACCGCTACTGCGGCGACAATTCAAGAGTGGGCGGAGAATACAGGACTCCTCAAAACGGCAAAGGAATTGTGCCGCGACTACATTGCAAAGAATGCAGGCACTCCCAGCTTGGGTGATTTTGCGGCCGACGAGGTGAAGATCTCGTTTTCTCGCCAGGTGCTCGTATTTCGCACATCGTCGAAAATCACGTCGCCATCGATCCGGACTGAGCTTTCACTGATGGTGTATAAGGGCCACGCTGAATTGGGCAAGTTCGTCCTAATTAGTGACCTCACGGGAAAGACCGAATACACGCAGGCGGATATCGACGGCGAGATTGCGCGCGGCAGCCGGAAAAAGTGAAAGTCGACAAAAAGTGGGATTGTGCGTACGTTTACGCCGAAGGCGTTTAACTCCAAAGCCCAGGGTCGCCGCGGTAGCGGCGCACCCTGGGTGATGGTTTACCACACCACGGGATACCCTGAAAGGGTTTTACTCCGAGGGCTATAGCCGTGTCGCAATCGCTCGCCCAAATCTATATCCACATTGTGTTCTCGACCAAAAACCGCCAACCCTTCTTGAAGGACCGCGCATTTCGCGAGCGCACACATGCTTATTTGAAAGGCATCTGCGAAAATCAAGGCTCTCCATCGCTGCGTGTTGGCGGCGTGGAGGATCACGTTCATATCCTGTGCCGGTTGTCGAAAACTCTGGATGTGTCCACGTTGATTCGTGAGTTGAAACGCGACTCTTCGAAGTGGATTAAAGAAACCAACGCGCTCCTCGCCGATTTCTATTGGCAACAAGGCTATGGCGCGTTCTCAGTAAGCCCGTCACATGTTCCCGGTCTGGACGAGTACATCGGCAACCAAGACGATCACCATCGTCATGAATCCTATCAGGACGAGTTTCGCCGATTGTGCAAGAAATATGGAATTGAGATCGATGAACGATATGTTTGGGATTAACCCGCGTGATTGTGTAACACCTTCGGCGTAAGATCAACGGCGAACGGATCAGTTACCCAGGGTGCGCCGCATCGCGGCGACCCTGGGCTTTGGAGTGAAACGCCTTCGGCGTTCTAATTTCCGACAAGGAAGTTCGGCTAGTCGATTGATCATCGCTTATGCTCACCGCTAGACAAATCATCGAACGCTTGCAACTCGAACCCCTCACTATCGAGGGCGGTTTCTTCCGCGAGACGTATCGATCAACGCAACGCCTCCGGGCTATTGCCCTGCCGCCGGAATATAGTGGCGAGCGGAATGTTTCCACGGCGATCTACTACCTGCTCGCGCCCGACACGTTCTCGGTCATCCATCGCGTGAGGAGCGACGAGGTGTTTCACTTCTACGCGGGCGATCCGGTGGAGATGCTGCAGCTTTGGCCGGAAGGCGACGGCAGGATCGTTACGATCGGCAACGACCTGGCCGCCGGGCGGGAGCCGCAGGCTGTCGTGCCGGCGGGCGTTTGGCAGGGGTGCCGGCTAATGCGCGGCGGCGAATGGGCATTGATGGGCTGCACGGTCGCGCCGGGGTTCGACTACGCCGATTACACGTCGGGCCACCGCGCAAAGCTCCTTGCGGAATATCCAAACTTCGCGGAGGTGATCGCCGCGTTGACTGCCGGATAAACCCGCCACTCGCATGGTGCTCCGACCGGCGGCGTTGGCAGAAGGTCAGCCATCGTCGGACGGCGCTGCGCTGGGCGGCGGCGCCTCGGGCCGCTTGCCTAGTTCCTTATTCTTCTGCCGACGCTTTCGTTTTTCCTCAGCACGTTGGCGTTTTTCCGTTTCGCGGCGGCGTTTCTCGAATGTGTTTTGATTTTTTGCCAAATATCCTCTCCTATTGAATCCCGTGCTGAGATTGCACTGGTTGTGTGATTGCAGGGAGCCACCCAGAGGGTACCCGGCAGGGAGCGTGGAGCCTGAATTCCTGCTCCTAGCTCCCCGCTCCATGCTTTCCACATACCTGAACCAAAACGACGCGCAAAAACAAATGCACTGCCGTGCGTATCCACACGGCAGTGCATGAATACTCGTCGGACGACCGCCAATGAGGCGGCGGCTTTCAAGCCATCGCTAACCAGCGTCGTGTCGTCAACGGCAGCCTAGTAACGGCGCTTGCCGCCACCGCCACCACCGTAGCCGCCGCGGCCACCACCGCCGCCTCCGCGATTTTCGCGCGGGCGGGCTTCATTGACGGTGAGCGTTCGGCCGTCGTGCTCTTTGCCGTTGACTCCGGCAATTGCCGCATCGGCGTCCTGGTCGCTTTGCATCTCGACGAAGCCAAAGCCCTTGCTTCGGCCCGTGTCGCGGTCCATGACGACTTCGGCGCTTTTCACCGTCCCATATTCACCAAACATTTGTTCGAGGTCCGAGCTCGCGACGTTATAGCTCAGATTGCCACAATACAGCTTCTTTCCCATGATGCATCTCCTGCAATTGGAAAAACTCGCAGCCCGGGATTTCACTTTCAGGGCTGCACAGAAAGGGGCCAAGAATGGAGGCCCGCCAGGAGGTGCGGCTGAAAGAGGCAGAGGCAGCCGACACAAGAAGCACGGCTAACAGAGACACGTTCGTCGAACCAACCCGGAGCATTATTGACGATGCGGCCCGGCAAGTCTAGACGAAAACGACGAAATACGCCAAGAAAGCATGCATGCAAGCGCCCATGCGCCTTGGATGCTTCTCATGTTGAAGCCGATGCTCAATAAACCCTCAAAAGCCGATGGAATCGCCCCGCGCCTCGGTCTGTGGGACGCCGTGAGCATCATCATCGGCATCGTCGTCGGCACGGCGATTTTTCGGTCGTCGTCGGACGTGTTTGCAAATTCGCCCGGCGCGGCGTGGGCGATGGGGTTGTGGATTGTGGGCGGCCTGCTGTCGTGGTGCGGCGCCATCTGCTACGCCGAATTGGCGACGACCTACCCGCGCGACGGCGGCGACTACGTGTACCTCACGCGGGCGTTCGGACCGTGGTGCGGATTCCTGTTCGGTTGGGCACAACTCACGACGGTGCTCAGCGGCAACATCGCGATCATGGCCTACGCATTTGCCGACTACGGCGAGAAGTTGTGGCCGGCGTGGAAGAATCAAAGCGTTTGGATCACGATCACACCGGTGCTCGCACTGTCTGTGATCAATGCGATTGGCGTGGTCGTCGGAAAGTTTGCGCAGAATGTGTTGACGGTCGGCAAGATCATTGGGCTGGCGGGGTTGGTACTTGCTGGTTTTCTTGCAGGGGAAGCTAAACCGCAAGCGGCGGCGGAAACTGTAGATGGCGGAATGCCCGCTAGCGTGGGGTTGGCTCTTGTTTTCGTGCTGTATGCGTACGGCGGCTGGAATCATGCGGCCTACGTCGCGGCGGAGGTTCGCGATCAAAGGCGCAATTTGCCGCGCGCCCTGTTCGTGGGGCTGGCCTGCATCACGCTCATTTATCTCGCGGTGAACGCCACCTATCTCGCAGTGCTGGGATTCGACGGCGCGCGAGTCACGCGAACGCCGGCCGCCGACGTGATGGAGCAGGCTGTCGGCGTTTGGGGCGGGCGCGCGTTCAGCCTGCTCGTCATGCTATCGGCGCTCAGCGCCATCAACGGCATGATTCTCACCGGCTCGCGAATCTACGCGACCTGGGGCGCCGACTACCCCGCCCTTGCCTGGCTCGGAGCGTGGAACCGCACGGCGGCCGCACCGGTCGCCGCAATCGCGGTCCAGGCCGCGATTGCCGTACTCTTGATCGTGCTCGTCGGAACAGAAACGGGCCGCGATGTTTTCGACGTCGGACTCGCCCGTGTCGGACTCGCCGAATTGCCGTGGGAACGTTTTAACGGCGGCTTCGCCACGCTGGTGGCCGCGTCGACACCCACGTTTTGGGCGCTCTCACTGCTCACCGGAGTCGGCATCTTCGTGCTCCGCGCGCGGGACCGCGACATCGAACGGCCCTATTTGATCCCTTTCTTTCCTCTGCCGGCGATCGTGTTCTGCGCCACGTGCGTGTACATGCTCGTGGCGAGCATCATGTATGCCAGATGGCTCGTGTTAGTAGGCTCCGCACCATTGGCATTGGGCGTCGTCGTTTGGTTACTTTTAGGGCGGTTGCGTCGTGCCGAATTGGAATAAATCTTGCCCCAGCCAACCACACGCAATCGCGCATTCCGCGAGAACGCCCGCTTGCGGTTTAGCTAAGCGGCAGGCGGCGGAAAAACCTCTATTCGCGGAAAATCAACGCCCTGCAATAATCCGCCGCATGTTGCGGAATGCGATCGATTTCGGCGTCTACGTGCTTCTGCGGGCGCTTATCGCGGTGGTGCAGGCACTGCCTATCGAGGCGTGCGAAAAGGGCTCGGAGGTTCTGGCCACGCTCTTCACGCGAGTGCTGAACGTGCGGCGACGCGTCGTCGACGACAATCTGCGTCAGGCGTTCCCAAATCTCACGGCCGACGAGCGTCGGGAAGTGGCCTGGCAAATGTGGCGGCACCTGTTTCTGATGATGGCCGAGATCGCGCACACGCCGCGCAAAATCCACGAAACGAATTGGAAGCAGCATTCGCACATTGTCAATCAGGAGCTGTTCGTGCGCGCGTTGCTGGCCGGCCGGCCGCTCGTGCTGATCTCCGCACACTATGGAAACTTCGAGCTGGGCGGCTACCTCATGGGACTGTTCGGCTTCCCAACGTACACGGTCGCCCGCCCGCTCGACAACGCATATCTTGATCGCTTCGTGAACGACTTCCGCGGCCGCACCGGTCAGTACATGCTTTCCAAGACAGGCAGCGGCGACGAGATTCAGCGCGTCCTCGGCCGCGGCGGCATTCTCACGCTGCTGGGCGACCAGCACGCCGGCAAAAAAGCCTGTTGGGTCAACTTCTTCGGCCGGCCCGCGTCGACGCACAAAGCGGTCGCGCTATTCTCGCTCGGCAACGACGCACCGACAATGGTCAGCTACGCGCGCCGCCTCGACAAACCGCTGCACTACGAAGTTGGTCCCGAGGCGATTTGCGATCCGCGCGCGCCCGATTTTCAGTTGGGCAGTATTCCGCTCCTTGCACAGTGGTACACGGATCACTTGGAGAACCTCATCCGCCGCTCGCCGGAGCAATATTGGTGGTTACACAAGCGGTGGAAAGGCCAGCCACCGGTGCGAAAACGGCAAGCGGCGGATGCGGCGTGACGCTTTGTTCCCACGCTCTATGTGGGAACACACTACCCGGCCGCTCCGCGGCACTTGCCGTGCAATGCGACGCAGAGCGTCGCCATCTTGCGTTCCCACGCAGAGCGTGGGAACGAGCAGCAAGCAATTCGTCATTCGTCATTCGGGAATTCGTCATTCCCATGGACCTATCCGCGCGTCCGCGAGTGCGTTACGATAGCTGCTTTCCCACCTGCCGGACCACTCGCTCGTCACCGTGTATCACTTCCGGCCGTTTCGCAACGCCGACCCGCCGCTCATCGCCGAAATCTGGCGCGATCAGCCGCCGCAGCGCGGGCTCATGCAGCTGGTCACGCCGGCGATTCTTGAGCAGCTCGTTTTCTCGAAGCCCTACTTCGACCCGCAAGGACTTGTTCTTGCGTTCGATGGCGATTCGGTCGTTGGTTTCGTCCACGCTGGTTTCGGCGCGAACGACGAGCAAACGGATTTCGACACGTCGATGGGCACGACCTACCAACTGATGCTGCGTGCCGACAATCGCAACGAGGAATTGGCAGACGAATTGCTGCGTCGCGCCGAAGACTATCTTCGCGATCGCGGCGCGAAGGTTCTTTACGGCGGTGGAATTCGCCCGTTCAACGCGTTTTACCTGGGACTATACGGCGGCAGCGAATTGCCGGGCGTGCTGGTGAGCGACCCAGTATTGGGCGCCGCCTGCTTGCGAAACGGATATCACGAAATCGATCGCGTTCAAATTCTGCAACTCGAGCTGGCCCGCTTTCGCCCGCCCGTCACGCGCTCGCAGCGTCAGCTTCGCCGTGAATTGAGCAGTCGCGAAAACTATTGCCCGCCGGCACAGTCGCGTTGGGAGGCGTACACAATCGGCGACTTCGAGCGCCTTCGTTTCTCACTTACAGCGGCGAACGGGCCTTCGCTGGCCCAGGTCGATTTTTGGGACATCGAGCCGCTTTCCACGTACCGGGGCGTTGCCACGGCCGGTATGTTCGACCTGCGTGTGACCGACGAGCGGCGCCGGCATGGACTCGCCACGTTTCTGCTCGCGGGCGCCTTCGAGCGCCTGCGAAATCGCGGCATCGTGCTGGTCGAAGCGCAAACGATGCAACACAACGCGCCCGCCCTCGCGCTCTACGCCAAACTCGGCTTCACCAAAGTCGACGAAGGCGTCGTGTACCGCAAGGAGAGTCTGTAGCTGGGGTCTGAGACCCCGGCTGGTCTGAGCAGCCGGCCTCATAGAGGCCAGCTACAGTATTACCGAACCGTCGTGTTCTGCTTCAAACCGGCCAGATACTTCGAGAGCGTCTGCTCGGGTTCGGCGCTCAGCGCGGCCAGGCGTCGCGAAAGAGGCTCGACCGCCCGGCCCTGGTGAATGTCGGCCAGATAATTGGTCAGTACTTCGCGTTGCTCCGGATTGGAGTGCAGCATCGCGTATACCCAGGCCCACGACTCCGCGTAGTCGCGTTGATCCATCTGAGTGGCGTCGCGCAGCCGCTCCAGCCGCGCGAGATCGGGCTTCCAGCCGTCGTGCTGCATCATGTCCGATAGCAGCGCGAGATGCGGTTGATTGAAGCCATTCAGATTTTGGGGCACCTCGAAGAATTCAGCGAGCCCCTCGTCGAGCCACAGTGGAATGCCCGGCACGACGGCGTGCAAGTAGCCGTGCGCCACCTCGTGCCTGAGGTCCTCGGCCATGCGGTCGCTCCAATGGGCGTAAACGGCCAGCCGCGCGTCGGTCTCCAGGAAGAACGCCCGCCGCGACGGCACGCCGGGAAAGTGGCGCGCCAAGAATTCGGCATAGCGTTCGCCGTCGCGGAACAAATGCACGTCGATCACTTCGTGGCCGGGCGGCAATCCAAGCGTGCGGCAGATGTTTTCGCGCTCGGTGGTCAAGTCGCGCAGAATGCGGTTGTCTTCCGTCAGCTCGAAATCGCTATGGATGTGCAACTGGCCGACGCGGATGTGATACGCGTCCGGCAGCGCCGCCGGCCGCGGCCACCCGCGGCAACCGCCGACGAGCAACAACGTCAGAACAATTATTGAGAGATTCCCGCGCATGCGCATTGTTTCGCGAAGCGGGAATTCTAACGAAAGACGACCCGTGCCCGAAGATCAGTAATGCGGCCCCGGCAACGACGTATGCGGTGTGTCGGTTCGGTTTTCAACTCTGCCCCGCCGCCTCCGCTTGCGACTTAGCGTTCCCACCCGCCGCAACGCCTTCCTCCGCAACGCAATCAAACACACTTCCTGCCCGCCCGTCGTGAGCTGCCGCGTGCGCACGTCGCGATATCCCCATCCGCGCACCCGTGCCACCAACTCCGGCAACCGCGCGGCCTGCTTCCAATCCGAAAACTTCAGCGTAATCACCATGCCGCGTATCGCGAGGCCCGGGTGCTGGACGATCGATTCGGTTTCCTCAAGCGTTGCCTCGGGCGCAATGTTCATGTCGGCCACCAGCCAGCGCACGCCTTCGAACTCTTTGCGCCGCACATCCTTGCCGCGTTTCTTGAGATGACGAAACCGCGGATGCGCGAGCACTGACGGATCGACGTCGGCCGGATCGATGCCCGTGACAAACAACCCGCGGTCCAATAGTGCCTGACTTGCCCCGCCCGGTGCACAGCCGATTTCAACACACTCGTCTTCGGCAGCCAGCGGCAAGTCGCTCCAGGCCAGCGCCTCTTCCATCTTCGCGTACGCCCGCGAAACGGCATGTGGCGGCAACGACACGTGGATCGCGCCGCCGGACCAGCGCTCGTGGCGACGCACCGCGCGGTGGGAACCAATCCACCACTCGCCCGGTGAGAGCACAACTATATCAAGTACTCGTCCGTTGTGACGAGTCGGGCGTTTGCTCGCGCTCAGCATCAGCCTTAACTTCCCACACGACTCCGGCGCAGCCATTCGCAATGCCGCTTCAATCTCCTGGCACAGCGGCGTCACCAAATCCTCATCGTCGGCCTCAACAAGCGTCGGCTGTGCCGGCTGCCAAACATGAATGTCTGCAAAGCCCCCCTCATCTGCGAGGTGCGCCACCGCGTCATGGCGCCAAACATCGGCCGCGAGGACTTCCAACTTTTCGCCGGTCACCCGGCCGAGCGAAACGCCGTGAGCATGCGCGAATGTCCAATGCCGCTCCGCCAATTGTCGATCGTCCAGCGGCCGGTCACCAGCATGCTTGAACGTCAAGAAACCAGGCCGCGAAAACGATAGTCGCCACGCAGGCTCGCTGCGCGCAACCTCCTCCTTTACCGCGCCCTCCGCCCCGGCCCGGCAAGTCATGAACACAAATTGTGCGGCTTCCTTCGACATCGCCAACTCAAACTATTACAATTCGATTAACCACAGAGGACACGAAGAGCACGGAGACAACAATGAAGCTGCCGTTTCGAAAATCCGTCTCCGTGCTCTGGATGTCCTCTGTGGTAATAATACTTGGTCTAGTCGCTTACACGCTCTTCTCACTGTACACACCCGCCATGCCGAACAAAATGCAAAATCCCGACATGCAAGAATCCGACGACGATTTGCGCGACAGGCTTACCCCCGAGCAATTCTACGTAACCCAGCAAAAAGGAACCGAGGCGCCCTTCACCGGCGAATATTGGAACCACCACGAAACGGGCATGTATCGCTGCGTGGTCTGCGGGGCCGAATTGTTTACCTCGCAGTCAAAGTTTGACAGCGGCTGCGGCTGGCCCAGTTTCTACGAGGCCGCCAACGACACGAACGTGGACACGCAGACCGACACCAGCCACGGCATGGTCCGCGACGAAATCACCTGCAGCAAGTGCGGCTCCCACCTCGGCCACGTCTTCCCCGACGGCCCAAAGCCCACTGGCCTGCGCTACTGCGTGAACAGCGCGTCGCTCAAGTTCGAGCCGAAAGACGAAAGTAAATAGTGACCTCACGCAACGGCGCAAAGCCGCAAAGGCCAACTCGGACTCTTCTTCGCGCCTTTGCGACTTTGCGTGAGATTCCATGATGGTGCCTGCCGAGACAAGTTCCAAACGCCCGCTCACGCAGCTCAATCATGAGATTGATGAAGCGGAGACTGAGGCAATGCGGTTGGAGAAGGAGCGGGCGGCTGATGTGAAGGATGCCAGACGAGCGGCGCGGCGACTGCGCTATTATCGCTTGGCCCATTGGCTACGACGTCCGGCCGCATCGTTCGAACTGTGGCCGATGACGGTGATGTTATTTGGTCCCCTGACAGTGGGCGTGCTCGCTCTAATCGCAGTACATCTGCCGTTCGGCTCCTACCCGCTGGCATTCTTCGCGTTTCTTCTGGGCACGGTCGCCGGCGTGGGCCTGTTTGCGTCCCTCATCTATTACCCGGCCGACACGTTCCTGCCAGCCGCCATTGCCGAAGCGGAAGCTCAATCGCGGCTCGCGAACGCCCGCCTCGAAGAAAAGCTGGGCCGAATCGCCGACGTCAAGCAGCGACTGCAGCAACTCGTCGACGAGCGTCGCGATCAAATCGCTTCGGGCAAGCTGCAACGTGCCGCCCTGCTGCAACGCAACTGGAAAGCCATGCGCGACGCTGAATGGGAAGACTTCCTTGTAGAAGTTTGCCGCACACTTGGGGCTACGGTCGAGCGAACGGGAAAGAGTGGCGACCAAGGGGTCGATCTTGTCGTTGAGTTCGGGCCAAAGCGCATTGCCGTGCAGGCGAAGGGATACTACCACGCCGTCAATTCAAAAGCTGTTCAAGAAGCGGTCGCCGGCATGGCCCACTACGGCTGCAACGCTTGTGCCGCAATCACCAATAGCCGGTTCACGTCGGGTGCTAAGGAACTAGCCGCAAGCAATCGCTGCACCCTCATCGGCGAGAGTGAATTTCCCGATTTCGTGTTGGGAAAGATCGAACTGTGAAATGCATCGCGCGCGGCTGGGTTTATCCCCGCAGCAACCGCCGGGACAAATCTGGCGGCTCGTGGCGCGTTCACATGTCAACTAACCGGCCTCACGGCGCTGTGTGCGAGGATGATTTTCTTTTGGCCGACCGTGGCGAATTGGATCGTCGCGCGGCGGTTTTTGCCCGAGCCGGAGAGGGCCACGATTTTGCCGGGGCCGTATTCGGGGTGTGTGACGGTCATGCCCTGCTTGAAGGCGTCGGGCGACACGCGCGGCAGTTTTTCAGCGGCCGTTGGTGCGCTGTCGCTTGATTCGCGCTCGAGTGTGGCAGCCGTTTTGAGGGAAGCCGCGACTACGCTGAGCGCCGCTTTCGCATTGCCGCTCGCGGGTTCGACCGTCACGTCTTCAATTTGCCCGTCGTCCCAAGAGTCGTCGCCATCGTCGTCGCCGTCCGGTTCCGCCCACGGGTCGAAGGCCGCCGCGTCGAATGCGCCGGAGGCGTCGACGATTTCCATTTCCTCGCGCGGCATCTCCATTAGGAACGAACTCGGAATCGTCCGCCGTCGCACACCGCGGTAGTCGCGCGTCACGGCATAGCTAAGCTGCAGCTCTTCCTCCGCCCGCGTGATGCCGACGAACGCCAGCCGGCGCTCTTCTTCCAGCTCGTCTGGATGCTGGCCGACGCGCTCATGGGGCAACACGCCGTCCTCGACCGCCACGATGAACACGGCCGGAAACTCCAGCCCTTTGGCCGCGTGCAGCGTCATGAGCGTGGCTTTATCGGTCTCCGTGTCCCAGTCGTCGGTCTCGTTCACGAGCCAGGCACGTTCCAAGTACTCCTCCAAGCGTCCTCCCCCCGGATTCTGCTCGTCGAACTGTCGCGCGTCGGTAAGCAATTCCTCGATGTTGGCCAATCGGTTTTGATCCTGTTCGTCGTCGCTGCCGGCGAGCGCCGCGCGATAGCCCGACGCCTCCAGAACCGTGCCGATGACTTCCTCCAAGTCGCCGTGTACGACCGACGCGATACGATCGACGATCGCAACATACGCGGCCACCTTTCCCGCGGTGCCCTTAGGCAATCCGTCGACCTGACTGGCCGCGCGGGCCGCGTCTAGCATTGGCAAACCGTAGCGATACGCATACTCGGTAAGCCGCTCAATCGACTTGCGGCCGATGCCGCGAGCCGGCGTGTTAACCGTTCGCTCAAACGCCATGTCGTCGCGCGGATTGTTCACCAACTGGCAGTACGCCAGCACGTCCTTGATTTCCTTGCGGGCATAAAACTCCTGGCCGCGGACCATCTGGTACGGCACGCCCGCCGCGCGCAGCGCTTTTTCCAGCGCCCGCGACAATGCGTTCACGCGATAGAAAATCGCGAAGTCGCTCGGTTTGCGCCGCCCGCCTTCGACCGCCGCGCGAATCTGCTCCGCGATGTCGGCCGCCTCACGATCCTGGTCCGCGTAAGCGGCCAGCCGCACGCTCGCGCCGTCGTCGTTCTCCGTCCACAACTCCTTTTTTTTGCGGCGCACGTTATGACCGATCAGCGCGTCGGCGATGCTCAAAATCCGCTTCGTGCTGCGATAGTTGCGCTCCAGCCGCACGATCTTCACGTTCGGATAATCGTGCTCGAACTCGAGGATGTTATTGAGATCGGCGCCGCGCCAGCCATAGATCGATTGGTCGGGGTCGCCCGTGACGGCGAGGTTCGGATAATCGGTCGACAGCGCGCGAAGGATCACGTATTGCGCGCGGTTCGTGTCCTGATACTCGTCGACGAGCACGTAGCGAAACCGCTCATCCAAATCGGCCCGCACCTCCGAGTGGTCATGCAGCAGCTGCGCGACGTGCAGCAACAAGTCGTCAAAGTCGACGGCGGACGAGGCCAGCATCCGCTCCTGGTAGGCCGGATATACGTCGGCCACCACGCGACCCAGCATGCTGCCCGCGCGCGGCTCGTAGCGCTCGGGCGTGATCAGCTTGTTCTTGAGCCCGCTGATCGCATCGGCCAGTCGATCGGGCGAGTAGTTGAGCGTGTTGATGTCGCGGGCTTCAATCACCCGCTTGATCGTTTGCCGCGCGTCGCTGGTGTCGTAGATCGTGAAGTTCGGCTCGAGGCCGACGTAATCGGCGTAGCGCCGCAGCAACATGGCCCCGAAGCGGTGAAACGTGCTCAGCCACACCCGGTCGCCGGGCGCCAATTCGGCAACGCGGCGCTGCATTTCGTCGGCCGCCTTATTGGTGAACGTCAGCGCGAGAATCTGCGACGCTCTCACGCCGCTTTCGAGCAAATGCGCGATTCGATGCGTGATCACACGCGTTTTACCGCTGCCGGGCCCGGCCAGCACGAGCAGCGGCCCCTCGCGATGCGTCACCGCTTCGCGCTGCGGTTCGGTAAGTGATTCGAGGAGTGGATTCAACGTAAGTTAGCCTTTCCAGGTCGCCACGGCGACTCGCTGCGGCGAGCTGACACAATTCGGTTTGAGCGCACATTCAGTTAGGCTGGAAAGCCTAACCTACGTCATCATTTCCGATTCATGATCGGGCGTACACCCCCGGCCGGCCTCTTTGTGCTCAATGCTAGCAGGCGACCGTAATTTATCGCAATTTTTCGCTGTCGATGCTCGCGATGCTCTGGAAACTTGGTATACTCCGCGAGGAATCGACAGGCGATTAGGCGCGCGACCCCGTGTCGCCGCGACCCAGTCAGCATCTCTAATCTCGAAGGGAGGGAACCCGCCATGACCCGGATTCCGCTGAATCGCGCGTACGAGCAATCGCAGGACCTGAAGGAAAAGCTCGAGATGAGCACCGCCGAAATCGGCCTGGCCGTACGAACCACCAATTGCCTTGAAGAGCGCGGCGTGTTCACCGTGAACGACTTGCTGCACTGCACGCGCGAGGACCTCTTGAGCATCTCGAACTTTGGCGAAAAGACGCTCGAAGAGGTTTATAAAGCGTTGGAAAACGTCGGCTTCTATCGGCCGAACCACGAGCCGGCCAACGTTTGACGTTGTGCAAGCGCAAGGCATGGGGTGGCACGCCCGGAGTCTCCGACGGGCGTGGTTGAAGCGTAGTACACCACGCCCTTCCCGACTCAGGGCGTGCCACCCGGCCGCTGTCTGTCGGCGCGACGCCATTTGTGGGACAATTGCGTAAGTGAACGACCGCTCGTAGTCGTTCATGCCACGTTGTCACCTGCGCGCCAATGGCCTCCCGACTGCGGCTATTTGTCAAAAAACGCGGTTCGCGCCGCACCGGCGCCCGCTGGCCGGGCCTGCTCGGCGAGGCGCTGTTGTTCATTGCGCTGATTGCCATCGGCGCCTACGGACTGCATTGGCTGATCGGCGGTGTGCTACTGGCGGAAGGTTCGCGCCACGGATGGTGGCTGTGGCTCGCGATCGTTATTCCGCTCGCACTCGTCGGCTACGGGGCGACGGAACTCGTGATGCTGTTGTGGCGCAACCTGGCGTCGACCGAGCGCCGCGCCGCCGCCGTTCAAAAAGCGATCGATTGGGAAATACCCGTCGGCCCCGGCAAGGCCGACCCACTCGCGCTGCCTAGCGTGCCGCCTGTCAGCGCCGTCACCGATAGCCCGGGCACGCGCCTCGCCTACAGATTGCCGATCGACGCCGCGTCGGGTTGGATGTCGTTCACGATGGCAGCCGTGTGCCTCGTGTGGAACACGCTCGTGGTGATTTTCGTCTATCGCGTGGTTCAACAACACATCGACGTCCGCCCGAACCGCTGGCTGCTCACCTGGCTGATGGTGCCGTTCGTGATGGCCGGTGCGTTGACGCTGGTGGCGCTCGTGCGGCAAGTACTGCAGGAAATCGTCATCGGCACGACGCGGGTGGAAGTGTCGCATCACCCTTTCTATCCGGGCGGCACGTTTCAAGGATTCGTTTCGCAAACTGGCCGGCTGCACGTGCGCTGGTTTCAGGTGCAGCTTGCGTGCGAGGAGCAGGCCGTTTATCAACAGGGCACCGACACGCGGCGGGCAACGAGCCGCGTCTACAGCGCGACGGCGTTAAGTCAGCGGAGGTTCGACATCACGCCGCAACAGGCATTCGAAGCCACGTTTGATTTGACGGTCCCCGAAACTGCGATGCACTCGTTCGTGTCCGGGCACAACGCAGTGGTCTGGACACTCGTGGTCCGCGGCCGCATGGCCCGCTGGGGCGAATTCGAACGACACTTTCCAATTTACGTTTATCCCGTGCGCACGATCGAGCCGACCGTGATGCTGCCACTCGTTGCCAGCGCGAGGAGCTGATTTTCGTGGGCCCGTCACATATTCAACTCACGCTCGACTTGTCGACCGCCCACTACCAGCCGGGCGATCGCCTCACCGGCCGCTTCATGGTCGACGGTACGCAGCCGTGGCAGGCGCGGGCGGCCGAGCTTTCCGTCCTCTGGTACACGGCCGGCAAGGGCGACGAGGACATGTCGGTGCACCACTTCGAGCGGATCGTCGACGAGCCGGCCCGGCCGCTCGATTTGCGCATGCCGCATCGATTCGCAACCGTGCTCCCAACGAGTCCGCTCAGCTACGACGGCGAGATCGTGAAAGTGTGCTGGTGCGTGCGCCTGCGGATATTCCTCCCGCAAGGCCAGGAGTCGGTGGCCGAAACGGCGTTCCGCTTGGGAAGCGTGCCACCGGCGACGGGTGAGGAACAAGGTACGAGCAGCGAGATCGTAGACTGAAATGGATCATCATCAGACACATCTCAACGCTTGCGGTTTAGCTAACGCTTCGCGCATCGCCTCGCGCCACTCCAACCCCTTCGCCACATGCTGGACCCGCCCCGGAGCGCTGCCGTTCCGTTTCGCCGACCGACAGTGCGCGGAACAAATTGTGGCACAATTGGCCGCCAGAAAGTGGCGCGGCGCAATCGTCGGTCCGCATGGGTGCGGCAAGTCGACGTTGCTGGAGACGCTCAAGCCGATGCTGCGCGGCGCGGGAATCCGCGTTCGCGAAATAACGCTGAGAGACAAGCAGCGCCGGCTGCCTGCCGGTTTTTTGACTTTGTTGCCGCCACGTGGTCTCACGATTGTCGATGGTTACGAGCAGCTCGGACGGCTCGAACGCGCTCGCTTGAAGCGCCGTTGCCGCCGTGCAAACTGCGGGCTACTGGTGACGTCGCACGCGCCAACGAACATTCCAACGTTAATCCACCTCGCGCCGGACGCACGCCTCGTTCAACAACTTGTTGCCGATCTGTCGGCGCGAGTGTCCACGCCGATCACGCGGGCGGACGTGGCTGCTAGCCATGCCTGCCATGGCAGCAACGTGCGCGAGATTTTTTTCGATCTCTACGATCGTCACGAACGGCTGCGCCGCATGGAACGAACGATTAGCCGCGCCGGTGCGTAACGGTTGTCGTGCATCGCGACACTGTCACCCCGAGGTCTTCCGAGGGGTCCGGCTAGGTTCCTCGGAGGACCTCGGAATGACAGCGATAGAATGCCGTGCTGTTTTCGTGCAGGTCGGAGTTACGTCCATTGTCGCGAACGTAATGGTCGCTCAGCCGTGCGAATGTGGTTGCGCCGCAACATTGGGCCGCGCGTGTTGTTTCTCGGCAACGTGCCGGGCCGATGGGCTGAGGTTGATGTAGACTACACCAAACCCCCTCGTTTCGGGTCTTGGAGTCAATCGGCCGGCGACTGCGTTCGCGGTGCAGACGGTCGTGGGCGAGTTGTGCCCGCATTGCTTCGCTAGCCGGCAAAGCTTGCCCAGCATGCAATCCCCGCCAAATTCGATTTCACCGTGCTCGGATTGTTGCTTTCCGGCGCGTGGGTGAGTAAACAAAAGGTAGGGTCATTTCTCGTCTAACTAAGTGAGCAGAACATGATTGCCAATTCAATGCGTCGCGCGATCGTCGCCTTTGCCATCCTGGCGATGTTGGTCATCGCCGTTGAAGCGAACGCCGCTTGTTGCGGCGGCGGAATGACGGCATTCTATCCGAGCGCGTACAACACTTACTACGCCGGTTCGTATAGCGCCTACTATCCGAGCGCTTACCAGACGTATTACTCAGGCTGGTATCCGGGCTACTACTGGGATCGCATCCGCACGCGGTTGTGGGGTTCGCCGTCGACGTACATCGCGGCCTATCCGTCGACCTACGTCGCCGGTTACGCGCCAACCTACAGCGTTGGCTATCGGCCGATGTACACCGCCGGTTACGCAACCAGCTACGCGGCGCCGGCCGGATGCGCGTCATGCGCATCGTGTCCAACATGCCCGAGCTACACAGCCGCGTATCCATCGTGCAACGGCTGCTCGACCTGCGCCACGCAAACGGTGACCCAGACTTCCTACCAGCAGCCGGCTTGCCCGTCGTGCGCCGTTGGCGCGGCGCAGGGCCAAACGACCGTAACCACTCCCGAATCGCCGCAGACGTATGAGTCGCCGACTTCCACGTCGACGTCGAGTGGCCCCGCTCCGACCATCGACCCGAGCCAACGCGTGCCGGAACAGCGCGAAGAACAGAAGCCTCCCGTCAACGGCACGCCGCCAGAAGTTCAGCCCGGGCCGGGCGACGATTCGACGGAGACCCAAGAATACGATCCCTACAAGGGCAACAGCAGCGACAGCTCGACCTACTTCGAAGCGCCGAAGCTGCACGACCCCAACGACCGCACCGCCCAGCGCGCCATCCGGCCGGTGACGACGGCGGTCTACACGCAACCGGTGTCGCATCGCAGCATTTCGCCGCGGCCAGTAACCGCTCAACAAGCGCAGCAAGACGCAATCGGCTGGACCAGCGTGTCGAATTGAACGCTTGCGCTAAGTCGTGCTAACGAGTTATGTTGTGGGAGGCGTCTCCGACGCCGATATCGCTTGAGTATTCAAGCGGCAATCGGCCTCAGAGAGGCCTCCCACATTTTTGTGCCTTCGCGCGACGGCACTCACCGAGCGATCAACACCGAGCACGTTGCCGACGCCAAAACTTGCTCAGACGTTGTGCCCAGTAGAAACCGCTCGAATCGCCCGCCTCGGCCGCTGCCAAGTACGGCGAGATCGATGTGCAATTCGCGGATCGTGTCCACGATCTGCTCTGCCGGACGACCTTCGGCGACAATCGCTTCGCCGCGCGCGAAGCACGGCGGCAACGTCTTGCGAAACTGCTCCAATTCATCGCGCGACGCCGACAGGTTCTGTTCGTGTTCCTTCATCCACTCGTCGGCCATTGCCGCGACATCCGGATCGCGCGGGTGATTCATGACCCAGTCCGGCAAGTCGGCCAGGTACATCGGCCGCACCACCGTGAGCACGCGGCCTTCCGTCTCGGGCGGCCAGGTGAATTTCTGTAGAACGCTGGCCATCGATTCAGCGGCGTGCGTCGGATCGTAGGCCACGAGAACGCGTAGTTGACCGGCCGGCGCCGCAGCGCTGGCCGGTTCGTAGGAATCGGTGCCGCCTTTGACGACGAGCACCGGAACTTTGGCCGATTGAACGACCGTGCGACTCACGCTCCCGAGCATGAACTGCTGGATGATGCTGCTCGTGCCGTGAAACCCGACGACGATCAAATCGGCGCCGCTTTCCTCGGCCGCGTCGACCAGCGATGGTCCCGGCGATCCGGCCACTTCCTTTTGCATCGCGCGGCCCCGCCAGGGCTCTGGCAGCCGGTCCAACGCCGCGTCGAGCACCGCGCGACTCAGCGCCGATCGGGCTCGCTCCTGGACCGCGGCATCCAATCGCTCATCGTCGAACGACATCGTCGGCGTCGCGAACACCAAAGTCAGCTCGTCGCGCTCCGGTGCGACCAATCGCCCAACGAACGCTACGGTGGCAAACGAATTCGAGGAACCATCGACGCCAACCAGGATTTTCATCGCGCCACGTTCCTTTCCGCCTTCGTCGCACCGCTAGTTTTTGCGGCGTCGTTTTCGCCTTGCTTGCCCTCCGTCTTGCTCCCTGCCCCCTGCCCCCTGCTCCCGGCCTCCTTTTTCGGCTGCAAAATCAGCCGCACGGGCGCCCCCAATGGCGGAATGCGCTCGGTGAACGCCTCGAACGCCAATTCCATGTTCGCTTGCGAACTGTGCACCGGGACATCGAGCATGGCCGTGCTGAAATTCGACACGCAGATAAAATCGCCGCCCTCGGCTTGATAAAACTTCTTACCCGTCTCCTCGTCCGTCCAGAACGAGCTGCCGGCAAACACGAACGGATGCGCCATGGTCTTTTTTGTGTTGATGTCTTTGATCCAATCCTGTGCCTTGGCCGTGTGCTCCTTGCCGTGCTCGTCGACCCACTGCACCGTCACGTCGATCTCCGTGCCCGTGGGTGGTCGATATTTGGGAACAAACTGCGCGGGGCGGCCCGTCTCGGCGCCGAGCGAAAGCAGCGCCGCATGCACCAAAAAAGCCTTGGTATTGGCCGACACCACGGACTCATGCTCCTTGGTGTTGCGAGTGCAGGCGAACATTTCCAGCATGCCTTCGCGCAGCGAGACCTGCCCATCGACGATCACAACCTGTTTCTTGGGATCGACCCACACGTCGTAGTCGCGCGAGAGACGCTTCGCGCCTTTGGGCTCCGGCAACTTTTGCGCGGGCGCCGGCTTGCTTGGGGCAGCGTCGGTCGCGGCCGCATTGGCATTCTTGGCTGCCGCTTTCCCAGCGGCCTCTTTCGGCGCGGCGTCGTCGGCGCGCACCTGAAGCGATTGAGTCGCTAGCCACACAATCGTCGCAAGCGTCGCAATGACCGTTGCCGCCGCGTCGGCATGCAGTGTTCCTCGCTTCATCGGAGTGCGTTCCTTTCGTAGAGAATCACGGAAACGCAACGCCTTTTGCGCACGTCGCCGCTCAACCCTCGACCCTCCACCTTCCACTCTGTAAGATACCGTCACCGCAGGTGGTCGTCGATCTAGCTTGAGGATTTATAGACATCATGGCCGTCGCACTCGATGAACAGTCAACCAAGCTTTTGCGCCGTCTTCAGCCGATTTGGCACGACAGCGCGCCGCGCCGCGTTGTCGACGAAACAATGGCCGATGACCCGCTCGGCAACTGGACCGCGTGGCAAAAACATTTGGCACGGCGAAAACGGCCGGCTGCAACTCTGTTTCTTGGTGGCAAGAAACCGCCCCTATTGTGGGGTTGGCCCGATGCCTGGCGGCGCAACGAGATTCAAGCATTTCTCGCGGCGCGAAAACGCAACGACCGGTTCGGCCTCGAAGGAGCGGCCGCCCGGTTCTTATTGGACGATGTCGCGGCGGCCCCCGACTTGCCCACTTCGCTGCAAATCGTGGCGCTCGCCTACGCGTTGCCCGACATCAGTGCGACGGCGAGCGCGGAAATCTGGTGGCGCCTCGTCGAACGAATACTCGACCTTGCGAGCGATGGGCAGCAGCATCGCGTCGATTGGCCGGCCGACCCGCGCGACGTCGTGCGGCAGCAGCTCGTAGCCGGCGAGTTGCCGCTCGCGCTGGGTTACTTGTTCCCGGAAGTCCGCGCTCTGCGAACTCTCCGCAAAACGGCCCGCTCGGTGCTCACAGAAGGTCTCCTTGAACTGACCGACGGACAAGGCCTGCCGCACGCGCGGCTGTTGCCCGTGCTCGGTCCGCTGTTCGCATGCTGGACGCGCGCACGTTGGCTCGGCGCGCGGCTAAAGAATGGCGCCTGGTCGCCCAAAGCCGAGGTACAATACGAATGGCTCGTGCGGAACGCGTTGCGCCTGGCCGACAAGGATGCGCGTTTCCTACTGACAAGCGGGGAAGACACGTCGCCCGCGTGGACGAACGACATGCTGGCAATGTCGCTCGAATTGGCGGGCGACGGCCGCGACTGCGCCGCGGCGGCCACGGCGGTTTCACGGCGCGTTGTGCCCAAGAAAGCCAAGTTCGACATCGACGACCTTCCAAATGCTTCGCTTAATTCAGATTGGTCGGGCATCGCGGTGATGGCCAACGGCTGGTCGCAACACGACGTGCGGCTTGCCGTCGCCTATGCCGATGATCCGCTGCGCATCGAGCTATCTGCCGAAGGCGATCGATTGCTCGCCGGCGACTGGACGAGCGAAACCCTGTGCGACGGCGCGCCGGTCGCGGTCACCGGTGAGTGGGAACGCCTCTGCTGGGAATCCAGCAAACGATACGCGTTTCTCGAGCTTGGCATCGAGCTGTCGCACGGTTTGCGACTTGAGCGACAGTTGTTATTAGGGCGCGAAGATCGCGTGCTATATCTAGCCGACATCGTGGTCGCGGCAGACGGCGCCCCGCGACGGTTGCGACACGCGATGAAGCTGCCGCTCGATGCGAGCGCAGCGTGGCGACCGGAATTCGAAACGCGCGATGGAACGCTCGTCGGTCGCAAGACGCGAGCCGCCGTGTTGCCGCTTTCGCTCCACGAATGGCGATCCGACTCGCGCGGCGGCGGCCTCGCCGAGGAAGATGGCCAGCTTGTGCTTTTGCAGGAAGCCAACGGCCGCGCGTTGTGTTGCCCGCTGTTCTTCGACCTTGATAAAAAGCGGGCGAAGAAAGAGCGCACGTGGCGGCAGCTTACTGTCGCCGAATGGATGGAAATTCTGCCGCGCGACGCGGCGGTCGGCTTTCGCGCCCAATCGGGCCGCGATCAATGGATCTTCTATCGCTCGCTCGGCCCGGTCGGAAATCGCACGTTCCTCGGCCAAAACATCGCGGGCGAATTCTCGGCCGGTCGCTTTCTCGACTCAGGCAAATACAAGGAGTGGATCGAGATCGAGGCGGTATAGAATTGAAGTATGACCATCGCCGACAATCTCGCGCGCGTTCGTGAACGCATCGCCGCGGCCGCTGAATCGGCAGGCCGTAGCGCCGACGAAATTACGCTCGTCGGCGTCACCAAATACGTCAGCCCGCGCGAGGCGTCCGAGCTCGCCGCCGCCGGCTGCACCGACCTCGGCGAAAGCCGCCCTCAAGAACTCTGGAGCAAGTACGAAGCCCTCCAGCGAGCCGGGGCGTCCCCGCCCCCGACGTTCAAGCACGCCGGCGAGTTCGCCCAGCCACAATCGATACGCACATCGCCCGCCATCCGCTGGCACCTTATCGGTCACCTGCAACGCAACAAAGTTCGCCGCACTTTGCCCCTCGTGTCTTTGATCCACAGCATCGACAACGAGCGGCTACTGGCTGCAATCAATGACGCACAGGGCGAATCAGGCAATAATCCCTTGCCTGTCAATGCACTATTGGAAGTAAACACGTCCGGCGAATCGACCAAGTACGGCCTCGCGCCGGATGCGGTTGAACCCCTTTTAGGCGCCGCCTCGCGATACCCGCACGTCGCGATTCGTGGTCTAATGACAATGGCAGCGCTGGAAGGCGGCGAGACCATCGCCGCGCACAACTTCGCAACGCTCCGCGAACTGCGCGACCGATTACGATCAAGCGCACCGAGTTGTGCGAGTCTCGATACGCTCTCGATGGGCATGAGCGGCGATTTCGAAGTCGCCATCCGCGAAGGAGCAACAATGGTCCGCATCGGCTCGCTACTTTGGTAGATGACAAATTCAATCGTTGATTCGAACCCGTTTCAAAACCTGTAGCTGGGGTCTGTGACCCCGGCTGATGCAAGCGAACCGGCCTCATAGAGGCCAGCTACAAAGAGGTATTGAAACTGGCTCTAGACAGAATGTTTTCGTGTCCGTTGTAGTTCCAAATTCCTATTGATCAATGGATATTCACCGTAATCCAACCCGCTCGGTCCGAATCGGCACGACTACGATCGGCGCCGGCCACCCCATCGCCGTGCAGAGCATGACGGCGACGCCGACCCGCGACATCGACGCAACGGTCGCCCAGGTGAACGCGCTGGCCGCGGCGGGGGCCGACGTAGTGCGCATCGCCGTCGACAGCCCGGCGGAGGCCGACGCTGTCGCGGAGATTCGCAAGCGAACAACGGCAAACCTCGTCGTCGATTTGCAGGAAAACTACCGGCTGGCCGAACGATTGGCGCCGCACGTTGACAAGCTTCGCTATAACCCAGGGCACCTGTACCATCACGAGCGCACGAAACCGTGGCAGGAAAAAGTGCGCTATCTGGTCGATGTGGCGCGCGACAACGACTGTGCGATCCGCGTCGGCGTCAATTGCGGCAGCGTCGATCCGGATCAGCAGGCCAAGTACGACTCGGCCGACAAACGTTCGCCGATGCTCGACAGCGCGCTCGACCACTGCCGGCTGCTCGACGAACTCAACTTCACGCGCTACTGCGTGTCGCTGAAAGACTCCGATCCGCGCGATGTGATCGAAGTGAATCGCCGCTTCGCCGAAGCCCGGCCGGACGTGCCGCTGCACTTGGGCGTGACCGAGGCCGGCCTGCCGCCGGACGGAATCATCAAGACGCGAATCGCCTTCGAACAGCTCATCAGCCGGGGCATCGGCGACACAATTCGCGTTTCGCTCACAGTGCCCAACGACCGCAAGCCGGAGGAAATCGCCGCCGGCCGGCAGATTCTGGACGACATCGCCGCCGGCCGCGTGCGCTCCGTCGTCGATTACGGACTTTCGACGCTCAACATCATCAGTTGCCCAAGCTGCTCGCGCGTCGAGAACGAGGCGTTCGTCGAGCTGGCCGAAGACGTGAAACGAATGACCGACTACGCGCGCGAGCACAAGATCACGATCGCAGTGATGGGCTGCCGCGTGAACGGCCCTGGTGAAACCGATGATGCCGACCTCGGCGTCTGGTGCGGACCAAACTACGTGAACCTCAAACGCGGCGGCGAGACGGTCGGGCAATTTAGTTACAACTCAATTCTGCCGAAGTTAAAAGAAGAATTGGACTTGTTGATTCAGGGAAAGGAGTAGCCGTTCCGAATTCGCTGCCAGTTTGTACGTAGCCGGCATTGGAATAATCTTGCGAAGCGCTGCTACAATTAGTAACTTCAAATCGTATACTTACAAATGGAGTGTGCGAATTGTCGGTTTCACCATTTCCACCGATTTGCAAAAATATGAGTCCTTACGAATTACATGAAGCTATCAAGAAGCAGCCCTTCAAGCCCTTGCGCCTGCACATGAGCAATGGGCGAACTCATGAGGTTCGGCATCCCGATGACGCGATCATAGGTGATGAGGTGGTCGCGCTTGGGGTTTATGATGAAGGAGCCGAGTGGCCACGAATTCGGCTGCTGTCGATTATCAATATCAATGAGGTCGAGCCGCTATCACCGACTCGTTGACAAAGCACCTTTACGCCGCGGCGGAGGCGGCGATTTCGTGCGGCAGCAATAAATAATTTGGCCCCAGCTCCCACGACGGCGGGCTATGTCGCTCGGCGCTCGTGCAGCGCGTCAGCCGGCCGTATTCAAATTGGAAGATCGCGTAGTTGAGTCTCGCGACGAGGCGGAACAACCGCTCGCGATACGCGCGCCGTGGCGTCGACCATTCGAGGAGGATTTCCGGCCGGTCGTCGCGCAGAATTCGCTCCGCGCCGGCCAGCACCTCGGCCTCGTGATATTCGACGTCGCACTTGATGAATCGCACCGGCCGGAGCTCAGGATGCGCGGCCAGATACTCGTCGATCGTCGTCACCGGCACGTCAAACACGTCCGTCTGATCGTCGTCGTAACAGAATTCGTCAACGGTCGCGGCGCCCCAATGCTTCCGCGGCCGGTGCATCGGCAGCGTACCGCTCTGCGACGACAGCCCGACCGGCTCGATGAGCATCCGGTCGAGGTGAAACGCCTGCTTGAAGTCGGCCAGGTGCCGCGCCAATTCGGGCTGCGGCTCGAAGGCCACGACGCGCGTGCCCTCGGTGAATCGCCGGTGCATCCAGTAGCTGTAGACGCCACGATGCGCGCCGATGTCCAACACCGAGCCACCGTGAATCCGTCGGCCGAGCAGGAAACGCAGCTCGGCCCGCTCCGCGCGCCAGCGATAGCGCAGCAAGCGGTGCAGCATGTGAAGCCGTTCGTACAGAGTCATGCGAATTGAATCCGTTCAGCTATCAGCGCGCCGCGCGCGTGCTATATACTGTAGCTGGGGTCTGTGACCCCGGCCTCTACGGGCAACGCAGCCGGCCTCCCAGAGGCCAGCTACAATTTGAGATTGCCGCAGCGCCGGCTCTCCGGTCTTCTCTTGACCGGCGGCACCCGTGATGGTAACTACGCTGCTCGCGGACATGCTGCGCGCCCTTTCGGGCGCGCGTCACTCTTCTCCCGACGTGATACGGACAGCACGTTGAACCGGTTCGAACGCCTCACCGCTGGCACGCGCACCCGAAAAGGCTTCTTGGTCTTATCGGTCGCCGGCGCGCTCAAAATACTGTCACTGCTGGCGGCGCCCGCCACCGCACAACGCGTGCAGTTCCCAACACCGGCGCAACCGGTGCAAACGACAAGCCCTTACGGCGTGTCGCCCCCACCGTTCGCGTCGCCGACCACTGCACCGCCGTCAACGTTTGCCGCGCCGGCATCTCCGGTACCTGCTGCCGCTCCCTACCCGACGACGCCGTTCACACCGTCGCCTTACGCCGCTCCGGCAGCGCCGTATTCGCCCGCGGCCGTTGGTCCACCGCCGGCGTTCGATCCGTATGCGACGGGAAGCTCGGTCGCGCCGCCGCCCGCCCTGCCCTACACGTCGACTCCGCCGGCGCCGCCGCCGTTATCGCAACAGCCGCCGCCGTTATTGCCCGAGGGGATGCCGTATACGTATCAGCCGGCGCCATATGACGCCATTACGAGCAATGAAGGTTACTGGCAAAAGACGCAACGGTTTTTGCAAGAGCTGAGTTTCGAATACACGTTTCTTTACGGAAAGCAATCCGACCCGTCGGACTTTGGACTCCACCGCGTCGAGCTTTCGAGTACGTTTGCGTTTCCGATGTTCTACAACATCGAGACGCCGTTGCTCGTGACGCCCGGCTTCGCGTTCAACTTTCTCGAAGGCCCGGTGAGTGGCCCGCCGATCATAGGTCCGCCCTTGATGGCCGGCGGCCCGGACTTGCCGCCGCGCGTGTACGACGCCTATCTCGACTTCGCGTATTATCCCCGCTGCTACGAATGGCTGGGCGGCGAACTCGGCTTTCGCACCGGCGTGTGGAGCGACTTCCATAACGTGAACTCCGATTCGATTCGATTCTTGGGCCGAGCGCTGGCGTCGGTGTCGACTTCGCCGAATTTGGACGTCCTGTTCGGAGTCGTGTATCTCGATCGCGTGGACGTGAAACTGCTGCCGGCAGGCGGCGTGTACTACCGGCCCACGCCTGAATGGGACATGTATCTCGTGTTCCCCAATCCGAAAGTGCGCACGTTTCTCACCGCCATCGGCAACACCAAGTGGTACGGCTACGCGGCCGGCGAATACGGCGGCGGTTCGTGGACGGTCGAGCGACAAACCATCGACGACCGCATCGACTACAACGACATCCGCGTCATCGGCGGCCTCGAATGGGAAACACAAACGTTCATCCGCGGACACATCGAGCTGGGCTACGTGTGGGATCGCGAAATCGTATTCGTCTCCGGTGATCCACCGAGTTTCACGCCGGACGATACGATCATGATTCGCGCGGGCGTTGATTTTTAGCAAGGAGCAAGGAGCGTGGAGTAAGGTAAGCCTGGGTTGACTGATAACTGCATCGAACGCGGTTTGCTAGCTTTTCGCGGGTAACGCCTACTCTGTACCCCGTACCAAGTACCCCCTACCAAGTACTCCGTACGCTTAACCCGTTACTTTGTACCCGACATCCCACCCTACAATTTCCGACTTCAGATCCGTGCTCCGCGCTCCCTTATGAATCGCCTCCTCATACTCGCGTTGTTCATTACGGCCGCCGATGTCTCGCGCGCCCAAAGTCCCTATCCAGCAACGCCGATGCCGCAGCCGGAGTGGGGCGGCCATGTGCTGCCGGCGCAGGTGCCCTACCAACCAACGATGCCGGGCGAGTTACAGTCGTACCCGACGACCAACGGCGTGGCCCCGGTGGTTATTGATCCGTTTGCAACGCCGACGGTCCCCATGCAAGAGCCGCTGTACCCGGTCAATCCGGAGCCGAGCCTGCGCGAATCGCTTACGCCGCCGGACGCGCGCGACGGATTTTTTCAGAAGGCGAAGTTCCAGGCCACGTGGATTCCGCAGTTCGAGGAAGATAGCCTTGGCTGGACCGATTTGCGCACGGAAGTCGTGACGGCGCTGCCGTTCTTCACGCGCGAAAACCCGATCATCATCACGCCGAGTTACGAGCTGCATT
The DNA here is from genome assembly GCA_022614705.1 of Planctomycetota bacterium. GTDB lineage: Bacteria > Planctomycetota > Planctomycetia > Pirellulales > Lacipirellulaceae > JABDGM01. The sequence goes on from JAKEIB010000030.1 coordinate 33,640, forward strand.
TTGTTGAAAGCCCGATAGGCATCGACTTGCCGCCGCGACTGCACGACCTTGCAATCGACTTTCATGTGTTTCGTGTGTTTGCGAATCAGTGGATTGCCGACTTCGCGGTGCAACCCGGTATCTATGCGGATGACCACAGCTTTGACTCCAGCGAGGCGCTGCGCTTCAATGGGCGCGCGCTCGGCATCTACGCGCCGACGCTCGACTGGAAATGGGTGTTGGGCGTCACCTACGTGAACGGCGGTTGGGCCAAGGTCGTGCCGGTGGCCGGCGTGGTTTACGAGCCGACCGATGACGTGAAGTACGAGCTGGTTTTTCCGCGCCCGCGCATCGCCTGGCGACTGCCGAGTTCGCCCGTGCCGGGTCGCGACGAGCATTGGTTCTACGTGCTGGCGGAGTTCGCCAACGCGGCTTGGGCGTTCGAGCAAACCGATGGCACGCCGGACGTGCTCGCCTCGCGCGATTACCGCCTGCTCATGGGACTGGAGCGCAAGGTCGTCGGCGGTATCTCGTCGCGCGTGGAGCTCGGCTACGTCTTCAACCGCGACATCAAGGTGGCGAGCATCTCCGGCGACGACATCAGCCTCGATGACTCGATTCTGCTCCGCGCGGGCATCAGCTATTGAAAAAAGTGTAGACCTCTCGCTCCGCGAGAGGAAATCGCGTCTCGCGGAGCGAGACGACTACACCAAATCATACCGCTCCCGGCTTGCAAACCGCCGCGCCGTTGCCGAGAATTGCGGAAACGCCAACTTGGGCGTTTGGCCTGTAATTCTCAACAAGCGGAGCCTCTACGGAAACAATCATGAACGCGCGCACCTTGATGACTTCAGCCGCTGCCCTCGCTCTCACTTTTTCATTTGCCGCCACGAGCTTCGCCGATCGCGAAGTCAAAATCTTCAATGGAAAGGACTTCAAGGGTTGGACCAAGCGCGGCGGCGCCGCCACTTACGCAGTCGAGGACGGCGCGATCGTCGGCCGCAGTGTACCGAATACTCAGAACACGTTTCTTTGCACCGACAAAGAATATGGCGACTTCACGCTGGAACTCGACTTCAAGGTCGATTCCAAGAACAGCTTCAACTCGGGCGTGCAGATTCGCAGCCATAGCCGGCCCGAAGGAGATCAAGAGCGCGTGTACGGCTATCAGGTCGAAATGGACACCGACCCCGATCGCGCATGGACGGGCGGCATCTATTTTGAGGGCGGCAGCAAGGAAAGACCGGCCGGTTGGCTCAATGATCTCGCCAACAACGAAGCGGCTCAGAAAGAGCGGCGCCTGGACAAATGGAATCACTTCAAGATCGAGTGCAAGGGGCGGAACATAAAGACCTGGCTGAACGGCGTGCCCGCCGCCGATTTCACCGACAAAGATGACAAGGCGTTCGCGCCAAAGGGCTTCATTGCCCTCCAGGTGCATGGCGTCGGCGATCTCAAGGACACGAGAGAAGTGCGCTGGAAGAATATCAAGCTGACCGTGCCAGAGTAGGACTGCAATTGCCGTAGCTGAGGTCTGTTGCTGTAGCCGGGGTCTGTGACCCCGGCCATGACAAGCCGGCCTCATAGAGGCCAGCTACAGTATTTCGATGGCACCGGGCGCGGCCTTGCGAATCGAATCGTCGGCCACGCGCGCGAGCGGCGTGTAGCGCGGATGGCGACCCTCTTTGTACGGATCGTTGCGCCGCGCGTTGTAGCAGCACACGAGCGCCCAGCGATCGTCGGGCGAGTGGTTCTGATCGCTACGGTGCAACAGATTCGGGTGAAAAAACAGCGCGTCGCCGGGATTCATTTCGACGTACACGAGTTCCAAGCGTTCGGCCGCGGCGGCCACGCGCTCAGGATCGGCGCCCGTTTGATCGCCGGTTTTCACGTGCGTGATGCGGCCCATCGCCTGCGACCCGCGCAGCACTTGCAGACAGCCGTTGGCGCGCGTGGCCGGATCGACGGCGATGAACACGCTGCACAGATCGGGAAATAACACGCCATTTTCGTACCAATAACCATAGTCCTGATGCCAGGCCCACGCACCGCCCGTGCGGGCCTCCTTCATGATCATCTTCGAGTGGTAGTGGTACGGCTCGTCGCCAAGAATCTGCTCGACGCGATCCACAACGCGCCGATTGCGGCTGAACATGCCGTACAAATCGTCGCCCGGATGATTCCACAACGACAAGCGCACGCTGCCGCCTTCGCCGTCCGTGCGGCCGTATGCTTGCTCATCGAGCGCGCGATCGCGCTTGGCCGAATCGCGCAGCATTCCGATTTCATCGCGGTCGAACAGCTCGCGCACAAGCACATAGCCGTCGCGCTGGTAGGCGGCAAGATCGTCGGCGGTAAGCAAACCCCTGTGCATCGTAAGAAGAACTGTCGAGTGACAATAATGCTGCAACCGCGATTGTAGCCGAGTGCGTCAAACTCGGCGAGTGTGAGGCCGTTGGGCAGCTGAACACAGCCCCATTTGGATCAATTAGCTGGGTCTGTTGATGGCGGCGACTGTAGCGATCACGGCCAGCGCAGTGAAGTATAAGCCTCCAAATACCAAGCCGAAGCGGATGAACCAGTTGGGCCGTAGCTGGCGCGGGAGCAAAATCAGATTCACGGCCAGCACGTGGAAGCAACTGAAGCCGAGGGCGTAGTTGTAAATGTTCGTGGCCCATTCGAGCAGCCGACGCGGGTCCCAGAGCGTCAGTGACGTCAGCCCGAAAACCGCGTACGCGCAAACGGCGGTAAAATAGAGCCAGCGAATGCGGTGCGGATCCCAACGACGGACCAGCGGAATCGCCGTCCAGAATAAGTCGACCCAGCGACGAAGGGCGCCGTCGACGGTTGTCACGGCGGCGGGCGCCAAGACGAGAAAGCCGCAAAACAGCGCCATCAGCCAGAAAAGTTGGCCCCACTGCGGCGCGGCGGCGTCGCGCAATCCGTCGGCCGTCATGCTGGCAGCGATCCAGCGATCTTTCACTTCCGTGCCGCGAGGCAAGAATTGCACGCTGAGCATGCTCGGCAACGCCACACCCACGAAGCAAGCCGGCAGCCAGACAACAAGTTGGTCGCGCATGAGAAATCGATACCAGCTGCGAAAGTGCGAAATTGAATCGCTGGTAAGCGGAAACACCATCCCCACGTGCGAGAGCTCGAACCGCTGTCCGCCGATTGCGCTCGGGATCGCGCCGACTCGCTTGCCCATGCCCCAGCCTTGGTCGCGGGTGTAGCCGCTGAGTGCCGTGTTCGTAAGTCCGCCGTTGCCGGAAATCGCCGCCAGCGCGCCGAGCACGGCGATCATGCTCAGGTCGATCGCGGGCAGTGGCCGACCCTGCCACAATGCCACGAAGACGTTGTCCACACCCGGCGGCGCGCTCGGATCAGGATTGACGACGGGGACGGTGCCGAATTTGGCGAAGCCGGAAAGTATCTCCGCCCAAGTTTGGGGCGTTGAGAACAAGACGGCGACTAACACCAAGAATCCAAACACGACGACGACCTTAAACGTCATGATCGCCTTTAGTGCGTTGAACACCTTGCCGCCGAAGATAAGCGGCAACAGCACGAGGAGAAACACGACGTATTGAAGCGATTGGATGATGGACTCGCCAGTGAGTGTCATACCCACCAGGTCGTACTCGCGCGTGGAACTCGGAACCTCGCCCAAGATCAGCGCCGCCAGCGGCGTCGCGGCGTTGGCGATGAGATACGGGAACACCGATCCGAAGTCCAGAAACAAGTACACGACAAGCCAGAACAGCGGTCCCGGCAAGATTCGAAACTTACCGGTGAAAATCGGCTCGCCGCAATAAAGCGTGTAGCGACAGATTTCCAGATTGTAAATCACCTGGACGATGATCGAAACGGTAGCCAACCACAGAATCGCGCCCCCGTAGCGGGCGGTGGTCATCGGTCCCGCAAGCCATTCGCCGCCGCCAATCGCCGCGCCGGCCGCGACGAGCCCTGGCCCCAAGTGGAGCGTCCAGCTTCGCAGCGTGAGCTTCGGCGCCACGGGCAACTCGCCAATATCCCAGCGCGGCATCGCCTTCGAACCGGGATACGGGGCAAGTTGCTCGTGAGACAGTTCCGCCGATGCTGCCTCAACTTTCAATTTCCGGCCTCCGCGGGTTTTTCCTTCGGCTGTTTCTTCTTAACCGGCTCGCCCGAGTCGTAGCGTTCCTCGCCCTCCCATGGATCGACGTCGGCGCGCTTCGCCCAGGCCTCCCACTCGGCAATGAGCTGTTGCGCGACTTTAGGCTCTTGCTCGACGAGATTGTGCTGCTCGGTGCGATCGGCGTCGATGTCGTACAGCTCCCACGGGCCCATGAATTTCATCACGAGTTTCCACTTGCCTTTGCGGATGGCGCGATTGCCCTCGTGCTCCCAATAGATCGGCGCCTTGCGATCAATGGGCTGTCCGGACAGGGCAGGAACCAAGCTCGCGCCTTCCATCGGCTGAATCTTTTGGCCGTTGCGCTCGGTCGCGTATTTGGCGCCGCTCACTTCGACGGCCGTGCGCATGATATCGACGAGGTGGCCCGGCTGGTGTTCCAATTGGCCGTTGCGCTCGGATGGAATTCCGCCTGGCCAGTGAACGACGAGCGGCGTAGAGATGCCGCCTTCGTGCGTGAAATGCTTATAGCGCCGCAGCGGCGTGTTGGCGAGCGTGGCCCAGGATTGGCCGAGAAATACGTTTGACTGCGGCCCGCCGGGCTCTTGGCCTTCGAGCTTGCCACGCGGGCCCGATTCGGCGTTCCCGCCGTTGTCCGCTAGCACAAAGATGAGAGTGCTATCCAACACGCCACGCGTTTTGAGACCCTCGACAAGCGTGCCTACACTGTGGTCCAGGCGATCAATCATCGCGGCGTAGATCGCCATGATGTGATCGAAATGTTCCTTGTCTTTGTCGTTGAGCGAATCCCAGGCGGGCACGTCCGGCGGGCGCGCCGAAAGCGGCCATTTGGGATCGACGAGCCCCATTTCAATTTGCCGCCGGTGACGCTCGTCGCGCAGCTTGTCCCAGCCGACCATGTACTTGCCGCGGTAACGATCGATGTCCGCTTGCGGTACCTGAAGTGGAAAATGAACTGACGAATGCGGTAGGTAATAAAAGAACGGCTCTTTCGCCGCGATCGCTTCGTCGATGAATTTCAAGCCCCACTCGGTAAGGAGGTCGGGTCCGTACCAATTCGTGCCCAATTCGGGGTCGCCGACTTTCAGCATCTTGGCATTGAGATACACGCCTTCCGACAGCCGCTGTTTTTGACCCGGAAAGTACAGCTCGCCGATCGGCGAGTTGAGGCTGCGCATGAATCCGCGCCAGAACGGGGGCGTGCCATGGTAATGGCCCATGTGCCATTTGCCGGTCATGATCGTGAAGTAGCCGGCGTCGCCGAGCACCTCGGCCATGGTGACGCAATCGTCGCGTAGGCGGCCTTGCGTACCGATTGAATTAGGCCGAACGAGGTTATCGAGAAAGCCGAGGCCAGCCTGATGCGGATAGAGGCCGGTAAGGAGCGATGCCCGCGTGGGGCTGCAGCGGGCCGTGTTGTAAAACTGCGTGAAGCGTACGCCGCCATCGGCCAGCGCGTTGATGTTCGGCGTGGGGATTTCGCTGCCGTAGCAGCCGAGATCGGACCAACCCATGTCGTCGATCAGGATGACGACGATGTTGGGGGGGGTTGGAGGCTGAGCAAATAGTCGAACGGCGCTGAAGATGCATATCGCAAAGGCGCATGCGAAAAGCGCTATGGAATGCGGCTGATTGGTTTTCATGACGCCGATTGTACTTGAGAGCGAGGAGCGCGCGCAGTGGCGGCACGGCAGACAACGTAGCCGAGTGTCTCCGACACTTCCGCCGCGGCGGACGAGTTTCGGAGAAACTCGCCTATGTGGTGCGTTTGATGGCGCGTTGGAGCGCGGCGCCCATGTCGGCGGGGCTTTGGGCGACTTCGATGTTGGCCGCTTCGAGGGCGGCGATTTTTTCCGCGGCCGTGCCCTTGCCACCGGCGATGATCGCGCCGGCGTGGCCCATGCGCTTCCCCTTCGGGGCGGTGCGGCCGGCGATGAACGCGGCCATCGGCTTCGTGACATGCTCAAGAGCAAACGCGGCGGCTTCCTCTTCGGCCGTGCCGCCGATTTCGCCAATCATGAGAATCGCTTCCGTTTGATCGTCGTCCTGATACAGCTCGAGCAAGTCGATGAACGACGTGCCGACGATCGGGTCGCCGCCGAGACCGACGCACGTGGATTGGCCGAGGCCGACGTTCGATAGTTGCCACACAGCTTCGTAGGTGAGCGTGCCGCTGCGACTCATCACGCCCACCCCGCCCTTCTTGTGAATGTAGCCGGGCATGATGCCGATCTTGCATTCCTCGGGCGTGATGACGCCGGGGCAATTTGGTCCTACTAAGCGGACACACGGGGGCGAGGACGCCCCGGCGGCTCGCCGTTCGGTTTGAAGACGATTGTAGACGCGCACCATGTCGAGCACAGGGACGCCTTCGGTGATCGCGACGACGACTGTGCAACCTGCGTCGACGGATTCGAGGATTGCATCGGCGGTAAACGCGGCGGGAACGAAGATCATCGCGGCGTCGACGCCTTCTTTCTCGACGGCTTCGTAAACCGTGTCGAACACCGGCACGCCAAGCGCCGTCTGCCCGCCCTTACCGGGCGTGACACCGGCGACGAGCTTGGTGCCATACTCGAGACAATTCTTCGAATGAAACTCGCCCGCCTTGCCGGTGATGCCCTGGCAGACGACGCGGGTATTCTTATTAATCAGGATACTCATGATTCGGTCCGAAATTCTTTAACCACAGAGGACACAGAGGTCACGGAAAGGAAGGAAGAGACGATGAAACACGAAGGATGAGTGATGAAGGACGGACGATGCGTGCGTTCATCCTTAATCCTTCATCTCTTATCTTTTATCCTTCTGCTTGTCTCTGTGACCTCTGTGTCCTCCGTGGTGAATAAATCTGTACTTACTTCGCTGCCGCGACGACTTTATTCGCCGCGTCGGTCAAGTCTTTGGCCGCGATGATGTTGACGCCGCTTTCGGCCAGGATTTTGCGGCCCTGCTCTACCTCGGTGCCTTCCAAGCGCACGACTAACGGCACGTTGAAGCCGACTTGTTTGTACGCTTCGACGATCGCCTGGGCGATCGTGGTGCAGCGCATGATGCCGCCGAAGATGTTGACGAGGACGGCCTTTACCTCCTTGTCGGAAAGCAGGATGCGGAACGCCTCGGTGACCTGCTCGGTGTTCGCGCCGCCGCCGACGTCGAGGAAGTTGGCCGGCTCGCCGCCGTGGAGCTTGATGAGGTCCATCGTGGCCATGGCCAGCCCCGCGCCGTTCACCAGGCAACCGATGCTGCCATCGAGCTGCACATAGCTCAGGCCGGCCGCGGCGGCGCGGAGCTCGTTCGGGTCTTCCTCGCTGGTGTCGCGCAGCTCGGCTAGTTCGGGATGGCGGAAGAGCGCGTTGTCGTCGAAACTGATTTTGGCGTCGAGCGCGATGAGGTCGCCCAACTTCGTGACGACGAGCGGATTGATTTCCGCCAGGCTGCAATCGAGATCGACGAACACGCGACACAGCGACCGCATGAACTTTTCGGCCGAGCCCCCTCCCCTAACCCCTCCCCGAATCGGGGAGGGGTTGAGATCGAGCTTCGCGGCCAGCTTGCGGACTTGATACGGCTGCAGGCCGGCATCGGGGCAGAACGGCTCTTTGAGGATCAGGTGCGGCGTCTTTTCGGCAACTTCTTCGATGTTCATGCCCCCAGCGCTAGAGGCCATCAGAACGGGCATGGCGGCGGCCCGGTCGATCACGATGCCGAGATAAAGCTCGCGGGCGATGTCGCAGCCGGCTTCGACGAGCACGCGACGGACCGTCTGGCCCTCGGGTCCCGTTTGAATGGTGACGAGCTTGTTGCCGATCAGGTTCCTGGCAACTTTCGCCGCCTCGTCGGCACTGCGAACGAGCTGGACGCCGCGCTGCTGTGGATTATCTTTGATTGTGCCCTTGCCGCGTCCGCCGGCGTGAATTTGCGCTTTGACGATGGCGAGCGGGCCGCCCAATTGCTTGAACGCGGCGGCCGCTTCGTCGGCCGTCGTGGCAACCATGTGTTGCGGCACCGCAACGCCGGCTTTGCGAAGCAGTTCCTTGGCCTGGAATTCGTGGATTTTCATGCGTACGTTAGCCTTTCTAGGCTGACATCCGATAATTAAACGGTCAGGCGAAAAACCCTGTCACGCGTAAAGCGTCGGGCTAAGAACGCCTAACACACGTAAAGCGTCAGGCTAGAAAGCCTAACGTACGTGAAGCGTTTGAGTATAGCGCCCGTCGATATTTAGGGTCAACCGCCGATGCGATTCGTCTTATTGTTGGGGCTCCTAGTCGCCAGCGGCGCGCGTGCGGAGACGCTTGCTCTTCGCGGCGCGACGATGGGCACGACGTACCACATCAAGTTCGTCGCGGAGCCGGGGTCCATCGATGCGGCCAGATTGCAGGCAGACGTTGAAAAGGTGCTGGCCGAGATCGACCGGCAGATGTCGACCTACCGCCCGGATTCGGAGCTGATCCGGTTCAATCGCGCGCCGGCGGGCGAGTGGTTTGCGGTTTCGGCGGCGACAGCGAAAGTTGTCGCGGCGGCACAAGCAATCAGCAAAAAAACGGACGGCGCGATGGACGTGACGGTGGGGCCGCTGGTGCGACTGTGGCATTTCGGTCCGCCGACGGGTGATGACAACAAGTTCGTGCCGCCAACGGACAAAGCGATCGCCGCTGCGCGCAAGCGCGTCGGCTATCAAAACCTCGAAGTGAGAATGAAGCCACCGGCGCTGCGGAAGAAAATCGACGACATCGAAGTCGATTTGTCGTCGATCGCGCCCGGATACGCGATCGATCGGCTAGCGCGGTTGATGGTGAAGCGCGGACTGAAGAATTTCATGGTGGAGCTCGGAGGCGAAGTGCGGGCAGCTGGGCGCCGGCAGGACGGCCAGCCGTGGCGGATCGCGGTCGAGCGACCCTCGGCCGGTGAGCGCGAATTGCAGTCGTCGGTCGCACTCGACAACGCATCGATCGCCACGGCCGGTGACTACCGCAAGTTTTTCGAGCATCAGGGCCGGCGGTTCTCGCACATCATCGATCCCGCGACGGGCCGGCCGGTGGAGCATTCGTTGGCTTCGGTGACCGTGGTGGCCGACACGTGCATGGCCGCCGACGGCTGGGACACGCCGCTGCTGGTGCTCGGCCCGGAGCGCGGGTACGAGTGTGCGAAGAAGCACAACGTCGCGGCGATGTTCATTTGGCGCGACGGCAAGAAGTACGACGTCCGCGAGACGCCCGCCTGGCGTGCGCGGGTCAATCAAAGACAGCATGCACAATAGCCGCGACCTCCATCGCCAATTCGTGGGAATGGAACGACCGCCCAGGCGACTTGCTAGCACTTGGCCGATGACCGCGGAGATTACGTGGCTGGCGTTGTCCGAACCGCGCCGATTCGCTACCTTTCCGCGCGCTTTCTCCCGCATTCGTCGCACGCAAGCAAGGATCCAAGACCATGCGTATTGCCGCAGTTTCACTGGGTGGGGTCGCTGGTTGGCCGACGCTCGAATTGTCCGCGGTCTCAGCTGGACTCAACGTCGTGTCTGGACCGGCGCGTTCCGGAAAATCGACGCTTGCCGATTTGCTGGCCCATACTCTGCTCGGCAAGCCGCCCGTCGCATTAACCGTGATGGGGCAAATGCTTGCACCCACGGGCGAAGTGATCGTTGAAGGCCCGGCCCGGCAATACCGAGTGCGTCGTTACCAGGAGGCGGCCGGCACAGTCCGGCTCACAGTGGCCGCGCTCGACGGATCGCGGGCCGACGCGGAAACAATCCACAAACTTACAAGCGGCCTCTCGCCGCGCGTGCTGTCGCCGCTGTGCGCGGTGAGCTTTCGCGAGTCGCCGTACATTGGGCGGCTGCTCTCGACCGAGTTTGTGCGGGCGTGCAGTTTCATTCGTCGCGAACATGTGGTGCTGAACAGCCGGCGGATGGCGGAGCTGGCCGCACGGCGCGACCATCTCGCTCAGGAGTTGGAAACGCGGATCGCCGGCGAGCGCCGCGTGAGTAGAGAACTGGAAACGCGATGGGGCGAGCTCGATCGAATGGTACGCGAGGAACAGGAACAAGTCGCGTCGCTGGAGCAGCGACTCACGGCGGTGGAAACTGCGTTAGCGGAAACTGACGCGCGGCTTCGCTATCGGCGGCTGGAACTCAACGTTGAACGGCAGTGGCACACCGTCGAGACTGAGAACTGGGACACTCCGTTGTCGGAACTGGACGAACAAGTTGCCCGGTGGCGGACCGTTCTGTCCGAACTGGCCCAGCGGGAATCGAACGTTCGCGCGCGGCTCGCGGAGATGCAGCCGTCACCCGCGGCTGGTAGTTCAGCGGTGACCGATCAACGTGCCTGGCTGGCGGTGGCGCGGCAATTAGCAACTGACCTAGCCGGTGAAGTTTCGCGACTGGCCCGCTCAAGTGGTTCGGATCAATGCGTGTGCCGCGACGCGCACCCGCGATTGCGGCCGATCGTGGAAACGCTCGAACGGCAACTCGAAGTGCTGGAAACGTTGGCCGACGAACAACACCGAGCGATTTGTGCCGCGGATCTGCGTGTTGAAGTCGATCGTTTGGCAGGTTCACAGGAAGAGTTGCGTCGGCATGTCGATCACTTGCTCGACCGGCGTCAGGCCTTGGCGGCCAGCGCAGGCACGGTTCGTGAAGTCGCCAGCGGAGCGCGGACTCTCTTCAGCGCGGCGGACGCCGAACAGCTCGAAACGCGTCGGTCCGATCTGGAGCACCAGCGGTTTGACCTCGTCGAGCGGCTGCGGACACATCGGAATGTGCTGCGAGACTTGCGGGCCCAGCGTGCAACGGTCGACCGCGAACGAGCTGCGCTGCTTTCCGCTCGGTCGATCGAGCACGTGCAGCGCGAATTGGCCGACGTGCAGCAGAAACTGGAGCGGACGGCGCAAATCCACCAGGACTCGGGCGTGGCGCGGTTTTTTGATGACTGCCCGGCCGTGGCGTCGGATTACTTAGCGCAGCTCTCCAACGGCGATCTCGTGCAGTTGATTCTCGGCAACAACGGCCTGGACGCGTGCGTCACCGACCGATCCGGCGAAACGTTCCCCGTCGAGCTCCTGGCGGCCTCGCATCGCGATCAGGTTTACCTGAGCCTGTGCCTGGCATTGTTGCAGGCGGCGAGCCGGCAGGGAATCTGGTTGCCGCTCGTGCTGGACGAGCCATTCGAGCGGCTCGACGCGCGCGGGGCGGCCGCGCTTGCCGCGGTGCTAAACGACTTCTGTCGGCATGGACACCAGGTGCTCGTATTCACCGGCCAGCGCGAGGCGACCGATCGGCTGGCGTCGCACGGCGCGGCCGTGCATGACATACTCAACCTGCGCGGCAAACGGGCGCCCACCTCTGCAGCGCCACCAATTGAAACAAACTCAAGCGCTCCCTCGACCGTTGTAAAGCGCCGTCCCGCCAAGCGGCGCAAAAGCGCTGATCGCACGACGCCAGTTCGAACGGCGCGGCCGCTAAACGGCGAGTCATCGAGCACCGATCAAAGCGACGCGGCGTGAAGGATCGGCGGTAGTGGCGTTAATTGCGACGGGCACTGAATACTTCGTACGCGGTACTTAGTACTATGTACCAGGTACCCAAGTTCTTGCGGCGCGTCCGTTATCACATCCAGCGCCCTCGTACCACGAACGCCACGCGCGTTACTCTTCCTCAAACCGAATCTCCAGAATCTCGAACCGGTTCACCCCCGCCGGCACTTCGACCTCCACGCGGTCTCCTACTTTCTTACCGACGAATCCTTGGGCCAGCGGGCTAGCCACGTTAATGCGGCCAGTGTCGTAATCCTCTTCGCCGGCGCCGACGAGCGTGAATTCTTCCTTGTCGCCGAAGTCGAGGTCCTTCACGACGATCGTGCAGCCGAACGCGACCTGGTCCTTGGGCAGCTTGGCGTTGTCCATGATGGCGGCGCGGGCCAGCTTGTCTTTGAGCAAGTTGATCTTGGCCTGCAGCAGCCCTTGCGATTCGCGGGCGCCGTGATACTCGGCATTTTCGCTCAAGTCGCCCTCCGCGCGAGCCGTCGCGATACGTTTCTCAATCTCCGGCATCCTCTCGTTCTGCAACTCGTCGAGCTCGGCTTTAAGCTTGTTATACCCGGTCCGGGTCATTGGAATGCGTTCAGACATGGCAACACGTATTTCAGGTTTGCGACGGAAGCAAAAAAAACGGCCTTCCGCAGGGGGAAGACCAATGCCAATGCGACTATTTTCGGCCTACCGGCGGCCAATGTAAAGGGCGAATCGCAACGCTTCGTGGCGAGCCGCCAGGTTTGTCCCGGCGGAGTAAACCTGCCGATTCGCAACCAGGTCAATCAGTCGGCAGATACAGCAACCGCCCGCACGACTTGCAGAACACGAGCTTCGAGAGCTTCAGCTCGTTCTGCATGTTGAGCGTGATCTGCTGGCCGCAGCCGTTGCAGACGCCGTCTTCGACAGCGGCCAGGCTGTCGGCGCCTTTGCTTCGGACGACGCGCTGATAGTCGGCTTTCAGATCGGAGGGCAGCGCCTTCTCCGCCTGTGCCAGCTCCGCCTCCAGCCGCGTGACGTCGGCGTGAATCGCGGCCGCCGACTCTTCGACGGTTTTGCGAGCCTTGTCCAACTCCTGCTTGCCGGCCGCGAGAGTTTTTTCAGCGTCCTTCACGCCGACGGCATGCTGGTCGATCTTTTCCAGGCCCTCGAGAATTTCATCCGACAGAACGCTGCCTGCCATTTCAGCAGCGGCGATTTGTTCCAGCAGCGCTTGATATTCACGGTTGCTGTTGGCCGCGTTGAGCTTCACTCGAAGGTCGACCACCTTCTGTTCACCCGCCTTGAGATCGAGCTGCTTGCGGTCGACGCCCATCTGCGTCTGCTTGGCCTTATCGCGAGCCTCTGCCAAGCGGGCTTCAAGCTGGGCGACATTCGACTCACGAGCGCGAACTTGTTTGGGGCCGCGTTCCAAGCGGTCGCGCAGCTCGGCCAGCTGCTGATGGATGCGGTGCAACTCCCGCAATGCGGCAGCGGTAATGCTCATGCGCGACCTCCCTGGTGTGAGCCGGTGACTCGGATGATGCCGTCGTTTGATTAATGAAGAATGTTACCCTCATCATACCGCGAAAGTGCGACGAACAGAATTGGGGGAAAACTTGACGAAAAAAGCCGCCGGTCCGTGACCGGCGGCTGAAGGGGATACACGTAGGCGAGTTTCTCCGAAATTCGGATTCGCGTGTCGGAGACACGCGGCCACGTGGGCGTTACGCCGCCGCGGCGGAGACGCCTGGTACGAACGGTTCCAGGTAGCGGCTGCGGACCGGATTCTGCAGCTTGGCAACGGCTTTGGCCTCAATCTGCCGCACGCGTTCGCGGGTCACCTTGAAAATCCGGCCGACCTCTTCCAGCGTGTAGGAGTAGCCGTCGGCCAGGCCGTAACGCAAGCGAATAATCTCGCGTTCGCGGTACGTGAGCGTCTTGAGCAGCTCCTCGATTCGCTCACGCAACAGACCGTTGTTGGCCAACTTATGCGGCGCTTCGGTACCGGTGTCCTGCACGAACTCGCCGAAGCAGCCGTCCTCGCCTTCGCCGATCGGCCGGTCGAGGCTGATCGGATGGCGGCCGATGTCGAGCACGCGTTCGGTTTCCTCGAGCGTGACGCCCGCGGCCTCGGCCGTTTCCTCGGTCGTCGGTTCGCGGCCCATCTCCTGCAGCAGCTTCTTCGCTGCGTTGCGGAGCCGCATCAGCACGTCGATCATGTGGACCGGGATGCGAATCGTGCGGGCCTGGTCGGCAATCGCCCGCGTGATCGCCTGGCGGATCCACCACGTGGCGTACGTGGAGAACTTGAAGCCGCGGCGATACTCGTACTTGTCCACGGCCCGCATCAGGCCCGTGTTGCCTTCCTGGATGAGATCCAAAAAGCTCAGGCCGCGGTTACGGTACTTTTTGGCGATCGAAACGACGAGCCGCAAGTTGCCGCTGGAGAGCTCGCGCTTGACGTTCTCGAACTCCTGAAACTGGCCGCGAAGCTGTTTGCCGCGGCGACGCAGGCTAGCCGGGCTTTCTAGCGTGCGACGCATCAACTCGCGAAGCTCGTGGCGGACCGACGCGATTTTCTCGGCCGGCGCGCCGGCGCGGCGCAGCTCGGCAATTTGGCGGCGAAGCTCGTCCATGCGGTACGACGTTTCTTCGAGCTGGCGAATCAGCGGCTGAACGCGTCGGGTCCGCAGGCTCAGCTCCTCGACCAGCACGAGCATCTTCTCGCGCCTGCGGATGTAACGAACCCTCGCTTGCGTCTTCGCCTCCTGCGTCGCGCCGCGCCGCGTGAGCAGCGCAAAATCCTGCTGCTGGGCCGTCATCAAATGACGCAGCAGCGGCAGGTTATGCGGCATGCGGGCCTGCACCTGCTCCTTCGTGAGCCGTTCGGTGAGCGACACCTTGATCGTGCGATCGAACGGCAATTCGCCCTGATGCACGCGTTCCAGGGTTTTCACCGTCGCTTCGAGCGCGGCAAATGAGCGTAGCAAGTTGCGGCGGAAGCGCTTGCGGGTCAGCTCGATCTTCTTCGCCAGGCGGATTTCTTCTTCGCGCGTCAGCAGCGGAATGTTCGCCATTTGCGACAGGTACATGCGAATCGGATCGCTGGAACCCTGTGGCATGCCGTCGTTGAGAATGAACGAGCGGTCGCCGTCGCTTGCGACCTCTTGCTCTGCCAGCTCGCGGCGATGGGCGTCGGGACCGTCGACGAGCTCGATTCCCAGGCCGTCGAGAGCCGCGAGCAGCGAATCGATGCGCTCCGTGCCTTCGATTTCGTCGGGAAGGTAGCTGCTGACTTCCTCGTACGTGAGTTGGCCTTGGGCTTTGGCCTTGGTGATGAGTTCCTGCAAGCGGGCGTCGATTTGTTGTAACATCGTTCGGCTCCTCCCGCACTTCGTGTGCGGCTGGTCTGAGGTGGCGCTCTGGCCGGCGAGGGGCCTTGCCCTTCCGTAAGCAAGGAGCGGCCTGCCGGTGTGAATGACGAATGTCGGAATGACGAATGTTGGAATCGGGCTTCATTCGTCATTCGTCATTTGCTCATTCGTCATTTGCTACTTCTTCCTCCTTTCATACTCGCTGAGGTGTTTCGATTTTGATTGCTCGCAGAACTGGGCAAGCAGTTGTTCGGCGTCGCTGCCCTCCTGCCGCGCGGCGGCAAGGCGGGCGCGATCGGCGGTTTCTTCGCCGCGGCGACGATGCGTGTCGAGCAAATCGGCCAGCCAGCGCTCGCGGTCGGTTGACGCTTTGGTCGCGCACGATTCGTCCAGTTGGACCAGCAGGTTTTTCATGTCCGGGTTGTCGAATTCGGCCAAAAGGCGGCCAAAGTCGTTTTGCCAGCCGTCGTCGGCGAGGCGGCAACAGGCGGCGTAGATGCGTCGGGCGGCATCGGACGTGATCGTCGCTGGCTCGATGACGTCGGTCAGCCGCGTGAGTACCGACGGATCCAGAATCACAAGCTCCAAAAGCTCGCGATCCCACGCCGGCAAATCGGCCAGCCGTGGCACGGGCGAAGTTGGAGTAACGTTGATCGTGCTCGCCGCGGCGGTTTGTGTCGGCGCCGCGGTGCGACGACGGGCCTGGCGGCGCATCGTACTCAACCGGCTGCGGAGCTTTTCTTCCGGCAGGTGAAACTTCCGCGCGATCCGGCTAAGCATCTGCTCTTCGCGAAGCAGGGCCTGCGACGTGGCGCCGCCGCCGGTGGGGCGGATCGAGGCCAGCGTGGCCAGCAGTTGCTCGGCGGCTTGCGAGGCGCGATGCGTATCGGTGAGAGTGTCCAATCCGTTGGTCACCGTTCTGAATTTGTGTTCCAACGCGTCGACCGCTTGGGTCAACAGTTGCCGGAACGGGTCGCTTCCATGCGTAGCAATAAAATCACACGGATCGAGTCCTTCTGGCAAGGTCAGAATCCGCAGATCGATCAGATTTTTTTCAAACAGTGCCAGCAGGTTGTCGAGGATTTCGTTCGTGCGACGCCGGCCCGCTTCGTCGCCATCCAAGACGAGCGTGATGCTATCGGTGTAACGGCGCAGAAGTTGCAAATGCCGCTCGCCGAGCGCGGTGCCAAGCACGGCGACGCAATTATCGATGCCGTGTTGATGGGCCATGAGGCAGTCGGTATAGCCTTCCATGACGATCGCGCCGCCGGCTGCCTTAAAATTGTCGCGGGCAATGTCGAGGCCGTACAACTCGCGGCTTTTGGAGAAGAGCGGCGTTTCGGGCGAATTGATGTATTTGGCCGAGCGCTCGTCCGCTAGCTGTGGCAGCACGCGGCCGCCGAACGCGATGGGCCGCGAACGGGCGTCGCGAATCGAGAACATCACCCGGCCGCGGAACCAATCGTAGAAGCCGCCGCCTAGCTCCTTGCGGCGCAACAGGCCGACGCGTTCCAGGATCGCGGGCGTCCACTCGGTGTCGCGGGCGCGTTCGAGAATCCAGTCCCAACGATCGAGGGCGAAGCCGAGGTGGAAACGGCGGATGCTTTCCGGCGTGATGCCTCGGTCGGCGAGGTAGCGCCGGCCGGGTTCCGCTTCGGGCGCGCCGAGGAGACAGCGGTGGAATTGGTCTTCGGCCCAGGCGGTGACGCGGTAGAGGGTGCGCTTGTCGTCACTCGGGTCAGCGAGCCGGGTCGTCCCCGACCCCGGTTGCGTCGCTGCTCGCAATTGAATGCCGGCGCGCTCAGCCAGCAGTTCGAGCGCCTCGCGAAACTCGAGGCCTTCGGCCTTCATCGCGAAGCTGAAGACATCGCCGCCCAGGTCGCATACCCAGCACTTAAACGACTGGCGGTCGGGGTTCACCTGCAGGCTGGGCCGGCTGTCGTCGTGCCACGGGCAGAGGCCCACGAAGTTTCGCCCCTGGCGGCGAAGCTGCACGTAGCTGCCCACGAGGTCGACAATGTCGACGGCCTGCCGGACCTGCTCCTTCGCGTCGAATGCCGGGCCAATATTCACGAATGTCCTCCGATGACAAGCCAATCCGCAAGCGTAGCGCCGTGCGCTCGCGAGGAACAATTCTCAATTATCCGGATGGGCCTCGACTTGAACATCGAGCGCGATTTGTTTTTTCTCGCCGCCGCCCTCGCGCACCAGGAGCAGCTTGGCGGTGGAACCGATTTGCGTGGCAGCAATGGCCCGGCTCAATAGCGTGGGATCGGTCGCAACGTGCTCGTTCCACTTGAGAATCACGTCGCCTGTCCGCACCCCCGCACGGCCCGCCGGGGCGCTCGCGCGCACTTCGCCGACGTACACGCCTTCTCCCTGATTAAGACCAAGCTGCTGGCGCACGTCGCTGGGCACGTCGAGCGGCTCGATCCCGAGCCAAGCGCGGTCAATGTGTCCGTTGGTCTTCAGTTCCTCGTACCGTTCTCTCGCAAGAGCGCTCGGTATCGCGAAGCTGATCCCCTGATACGCGTTACCGAAGATGGCCGCGTTGATGCCGACGACCCGGCCTTCGATATTCACCAGCGGCCCACCGCTGTTGCCTGGGTTCACGGCCGCGTCGGTTTGCAAGTATTCCTGATAGAGACTGCCGCTGACGTGACTGCTACTGCGACGCGACTTGGCGCTGATGATTCCAAACGTCAAGCTGCGCTCCAGGCCGTACGGACTGCCCAGGGCCCAAACCAGATCGCCCACCTGAAGTTTGTCGCTGTCGCCCCATTCGGCCGCGATGAGGTTGCTGAGATCGATCTTCAACACGGCGATGTCCATCATTCGGTCGGCCCCGACTACCGAGGCATCGGTCGTGCGGAGATCGCTAAGCCGGACCTGGACAGTGCCGGCGCCTTCAATGACGTGCGCATTGGTGACTATGTAACCCGACTTATCAACAATGACACCGGATCCTTGGCCGTTGATTCCCCGCCGGCCGGGTCGCACGATGCTCACCACGCTGGGCTCGACCCGTTTGGCGACCAGCCGCGACGCCAGCTCCAAATCGTTGAGCCGCGGCTTGAGCGTGTCGAGCGTGGTCGTGGCCACGTCGTAGCCGGCCCGCAATTCGTTGTACGTCGACTGATACACGAACCGGCCGACCAGGAACGGGCCCAGCAACACCAACGCGAAAAGAAAAAGCAGGACCCAGGGAACCGTTGACCGTCCTGATGCGGGCCGTTCCTGACGCGGTCGCGGCGGAACGGGTTCTTCCGCCGACGCCGTTGGTGCGGACCGTGCCGCCGGCGCGGACCAGGACGCTAGTTCGCCTGGCGGCAAGGGCGGATTCGCAGCTTGATCGATTGCGTCGTCCATTCCTTCCACATGCCATCGGGGCCGCGAGCTAGAAGTGTTTCGGCGGCACGCGTGCCGCTCGTTGTTGATTATAAAGGTCGGCCACAAAAAAGGCGATTGGCGGCTGCCCGGCCGCCGCTGTAATTGGCACGACCGCCACAACCGCCATGCCGAAAGCCCGCTTTTTGCTACCGTCCGGCTGGGGAAAACGCCGCCCCGTAACGTAACTTTTTGTAACCGTTGATTCCTCCGTGGAATCGCCCGTTTTTCCCACGTCACAGCACCAAAAATCACGCGCGACTTATGCGAGACAACCAAAACTTCGACGATCTGCCGGACGTGTTCTCGGACGCTTCGTTCTCCGCGGCGACGCTTGAGCTGGAAGGCGAGTTGGACACGTGCCTGGCCAAGCCGAGCGAGCCGCGGTGTGAAAATTGTGATGCGCCGATGATGTCGGACGCCGTGACGATTTGCCGCCGCTGTGGTTGGTATTCCAGTCTCGGCATGTGTGTCGAGCTGGATCAAAAGTGGGAATCGGATACCAACGTGGCTGAAGGCGCCCCCTCGACCGAGCCGCAAAAGTCGCATGTTCGCGTGTGGCTCGATCTGATGCCGCGTTGGAGTTGGACAATTATCGCCAGCGTGCTGGTGGTCGTCATCGAGAGCGTGGCGGTTCGCTTCGCAACGCCAGAAGACGGAGGATTGCGGACGGCGTGGTCGCTTGCGCAGCTTGGGCTGGGAGTCATCGCCGTGGCCGCGTGTCACATCTTCAACTTCGTGGTGCTAGCCGCCGAAGACGCCGACTTTGGCGTGATGGACCTGTTCGTGAAGCCACTCAAGCTTTGGTTGCGGGCCGTGCGCTATTTGCCGACCCGACTCTGGGTCGCCAATACGGCTGCTTGCGGCTTGGCGGCCATTATCATGTCGCTCGTCGTCATCCGAGGCATCCCCTACGAACGCCTCTGGGATTGGGGCTTCGAGCAGCCGGTGAAGCAGGACCTGATGGGCGCGGTGATGGACCGGGCCAAAGAGCTCGACAGTCGCAACGACGACGACCTCGAGGAAGCTATCGGCGACTTCGCCGGCAGCCAGGACGCCGCAGCGGGTGGCGAGCTGCCCAAAGCGACGCCGCCCAAGCCTCGCACGAAATCGGATTGCGTGATCCTGGGCTATCAAGTCGATCGCGACGGCCGGCTCTCCACGTTGCTGCTCGGTTCGGCCCGTCGCGGCAAACTCACCTACGCCGGACGCGTCACGCCGGAGATGTCGGACGACGAGCTCAGTTCGCTATTGATGGAACTCACCGCCATCAAGAGCCTTCAACCATTCATTTCGATTGAAGCCGAAGCGACATGGGTGAAGCCGAAGTTCACGTGCCGCATAACCTACGGCGAACGCCTCAAGGGCGGACAACTTCGCGACGTGAAGTGGGACCGGCTGCTCGGCTCGATGAAGACGAATTGACACTGTCGCTGGCGGCTGCGACGCCGGACTTTCCATCTGTAGCTGGCGCCTATGACGCCGGACTTTCATCAGTGACCGCACGAATCGCAAAGTAGCCGGCCTCATAGAGGCCAGCTACAGCGGTAGTCACCGCTTTGCGATCCCATTATGCTCCACGCATGGCACTCGAGCCGCACGAGTTAGACAAACTGTATCTGCCGGCGGACGCTGAACTTCAGCCTTTGCCCGACGACGTCGGCCTTTCGACGCCGCGATTCTTGCCGCCGCCGACGCTCAGCACGCCCGAAGGATTCGTGTGCGTCGGCGGCCGACTGTCGCCCGACTGGCTGCTGGACGCGTACTCCCACGGCATCTTCCCCTGGCCGATGTCGGCCGATGAGCCGATTACTTGGTGTTCGCCCGATCCTCGCGGCATCATCGAACTAGACAACCTTCATGTATCGCGGCGATTGCGACGCACGCTGCGCAGCGGCAAGTTTCAAGCCACCTGCGACCGCGATTTCAAAAGCGTCATTCAAGCCTGCGCGACGGTGGGCGATCGGCGATACGGCACGTGGATTACGCCCGCGATGATCGAGGCGTACTGCCGCATGCACGAACTCGGGCACGCGCACAGCATCGAAGTTTGGCACGAGAATCGACTCGTCGGCGGCGCCTACGGCGTTGCGGTCGGCGGCCTTTTTGCCGCCGAGAGCATGTTCTATCGCGAGCGCGACGCCTCGAAGATAGCGCTCGCCCATCTGGTCGCCCACCTGCGGACACGAGGCTACAAACTGTTCGACGTCCAACAATGGACGCCACACACCGCAAGGATGGGCGCGATACAGATACCGCGGATCGAATATCTTCGCCGGTTGGCCAGCGTCGTGGACTTGCCCGTCACGTTTGGTGAGCAACTTGAGGGCCAGACGTAGTCTCGTCCGCCGCGGCGGATTGCGACTGAGCAACCCCCGCGCGGAGTACATCAACGCGTTCGCCCGTCCACCACTGGCGAAAATCGATCACCGCGTCGGCGAGTCGCGACCGTTCTTCATCGGCAAGTTCGAACAGCAGCGTTTTCTGTTCGTCATCGTCGGTTGCATCAACCCAGTCGCTCAATCGGGCAATTGCCGTCACATGATCCTGCACTGTGCCAAGACGTTCTTGCAACTCCTCAACAATCGGGTACTGCTCGTTTCGCAGTTCCGCCCCAAACGCCGCGGCCACCAGCTCGATCGTGTAACGTAGCGCCTTTGCGCGAATTCGAAATTGGTGCAATGCAGCCGTGTCGGCCGACTCATCGGGCAGCGCCGCGAAGAAGCGCTCTGCCGATGCGCTGAGTCGCTCAACGGCCCAGCCGCGAAACGTCACCGGCTGGCAGTTCTCGCGCCTCGGTGCTTCGATTTTCGCCAGCAGCTTGCCCGTTTTGCGGACGAATCGATCACCGCGCCGACAGCGCTGCGCGATGGCGACGATGGCCGGCTGGACCGCTTTGCGCCGTTCGACAATCATCGCGACGACCGGCGCGGCTCGCTCGCCGTAGTCGCGTGCGAGTCGTTCGGCAAGCACGTCCAGATCGCGCGCATCGCCGGCGGCGCGGCGAACTTTCTTGAGCCGCTTTTTCAGCCACTGCGCCCGCTTACGCGGCAACCAGTCACGATAAAGCTTGAGCGCCGCCATCGCCCGCCGCGTGCTCACGCGCAGCCGATGGACGTGTTCCACGTCGTGCTCGGCCAAATGGGCCGCCAGCGGCAACGCGCGTGCGACGGCCGTCAAACGCGCTTCAAGCGATCGGCGCGCGGCATTGGCCACGCTGTCGTCGGCCCCAATGCCGTCGATCCATTTGCCGTTGGCGATCATAGCTCCCTATTGTAGCTGGCCTCTTTGAGGCCGGCACTTCTGTAGTTTGACTCCACTGGCCCGTCGCTGGCGGCCGCCAAGTCACCAACCGGGGTCACAGACCCCGGCTACAGATTGAAGCTA
Organism: Planctomycetota bacterium; assembly: GCA_022614705.1. GTDB lineage: Bacteria > Planctomycetota > Planctomycetia > Pirellulales > Lacipirellulaceae > JABDGM01. The sequence continues at coordinate 55,417 of JAKEIB010000030.1, forward strand.
AGTAATGAGCGGTTGCAGCACGCCGCGGCTAATCCGCAGCGAACGCTTGCGGCCCTCCAGAGTATCGTGGAACGCCTCGTCCTCGACCTCCACACACACTGGGCCGTCGTAGCCGGCGTCGGTGAGCGCGCCAATCCACAGGCCCCACGGCACGTCGCCGAGGCCAGGGATTTTGGCAGTGCTGCGCGACATGGGCGGCTCGAGCGAGCCGATATCGTCGAGCCGATGGCGGTCGATTCGCATGTCCTTGGCGTGCGTGTGGAAAATCCGCGGGCCAAACTCGCGAATCGGGGCGATCGGGTCCATGAGCTGCATCACCAGGTGCGATGGGTCGTAGTTGAGTCCGAAGTTGGGCGACGGGATGGTTTCAAACATCCGCCGCCAGATCGCCGGCGTACGGGCCAGGTTCACGCCGAACGGCCAGGTGTACGGCATCAACATCGGGCAGTTCTCGATGCCGACCTTCACGCCGCGGTCCTCGGCATAGCGAATGATATCGGGCCACACTTGGGTGAAGGTGGCGAAATTTTCCTCCAGCGGCCTCCATCGGTTCGCGCCGATGAACCCGTTGACACCCGACAGGCCAAGCAGCGGCGCGGCGGCGATCACTTTGCGAAAATGCGACCGCGCGACCTCAGCCTCGTTGGCGTCGTCGGAAAGCGCGTTGGCGTAGTATCCCAATGCTGACAACCGCACGTGATGCTTCTCGCATAGCGCCCGGACATCATCCGCCTGCGCTTGCGTGAAGTTTGTCACATCAATATGGCACACCCCGCCGTAAGGCCGGTCGACCGTCGCACTCGGCCAGCACATGGCTTCGACGCACTGATAACCCTCGCTGGCGGCGAACGACAGTACTTCTTCAAACGAAAGATCGCTGAGAATAGCGGTCACGAATCCGAGTTGCATCGAAGATACCTCATCACTTAAACACCCTTGATTCCGCACGCATCTTGGGCGCGCTTCAGAACTGCGGCTGCCTTTTTTCTTGCAACTGCCGCGCCGGCGGCGAGGATTTCCTTGATGCGGTCGGGGTGGCCGGCGAGCTCCGCGCGGCGCTTGCGGGGTTCGGCCCAAAATTTTTCGGCCGCGTCGGCGAGCGCTTTCTTGATTTCGCCGTATCCGAAGCCGCCGCGGCGGTAGAGCGCGGCCATCGTGTCGCGGTCGGACTCGGAGGCAACGAGTGAGTATAAATCGAACAGCACGTCGCCGGCCGGCTCTTTTGGCTGATCCATCTGGCGTGAGTCGGTGACGATTCGCATGATCTGCTTGCGCTGCGCTTTCGCGTCCTCAAACACGTTTAGCGTGTTGTTGTAGCTCTTGGACATTTTTTCGCCGTCGATACCGGGAACGCGAGCCGAGGTTTCGAGCACGTACGCCTTGGGCATCACGAATACATCGCCGAACTCGTGGTTGAAGCTGCCGGCCAGGTCGCGGCACACCTCGATGTGTTGCACCTGGTCCTCGCCGACAGGAACTGTATCGCTGTCGTACGCCAAGATGTCGGCCGCCTGCAGCACGGGGTAAGTGAACAACCCGGCATCCGCGATGAGACCTTTCGCTTTCTTGTCCTTGTAGGCGTGGCAGCGTTCCAGGAGGCCCATCGGCGCGCCGGTCATCAGCAGCCAACACAACTCGCTCACTTCCTGCACGTCGGATTGAACAAAGAGCGTGGCCTTGTCGGGGTTGAGGCCGAGGGCGAGCAAGTCGAGAGCGACGTCAAACGTCCACTGTCGGAGCTTGGCCGGGTTGCGGACCGTCGTCAGCGCGTGCAGATTGGCAATGAAATAAAACGCCTGCTCGTTATCCTGCAGCGCGATGTATTGCCGGATCGCACCGAAGTAATTGCCCCAGTGGATGGGGCCGGTCGGTTGTATGCCGCTGAGGACGCGCATGGGTATTTCGGATTGCGGATTGCGGATTGAATGCCTTGGTAATCCGCAATCCGAAATCCGCAATTTGAAAGAGTTTACGGTCGCCTATCGTTTCCAGTTACTAACGTTCCGACAATGTCACCCACGCAAGTCGCCCCCGCCTCGGCGAGGGCCGCCGGCAGCGCGTCGCGCACTTCGATGGACGCCTTTGGATTGTAAAAGTTCACCGTGCCGAGTTGAACCGCTGTGGCGCCGGCGACGAAAAATTCCATCACATCATCCATCGTGGCGATGCCGCCGATGCCGATGATGGGCGTTTCGACCGCCTGAGCCGCCTGGTAGACGGCACGCAGGGCGATGGGCTTGATCGCGGGGCCGCTGAGGCCGCCCATCACGTTGCCCAGCATTGGCCGGCGCTTGCGCCAGTTGATCGCCATGCCGAGGCAGGTGTTGACAAGCGAAATGGCGTCGGCGCCGCCGGCCGCCGCGGCTTTGGCGATGGCCGGGATACTCTTGACGTTCGGCGTGAGCTTGGCAATGATCGGTGTCGCGGTCACCGCGCGGCAATCGGCGACGAGTCGCTCACACATCGCGGCGTCGGTGCCGAAATCGACGCCGCCCGATACATTCGGGCACGAAATGTTGAGCTCGATCGCCGCGATGCCATGCAGCCCATCGAGCCGGGCCGTCATGCGCACGAACTCGTCGTGCGTGCGCCCGGCGATGCTGACGATAATCGGCACGCCCAAACCGGCGAGGTACGGCAAATGATGCGCGACGAACGCTTCGATGCCGTCGTTATCGAGGCCGATCGAATTGAGCATGCCGGCCGCGGTTTCGATCGTGCGCCACGGCGCGTTGCCGGCGCGCGGCTCCTGCGTGATCGTCTTCGGCAGGATGCCGCCCAGTCGGCGGACGTCGACCAAGCCCTCCATCTCGCGGGCATAGCCGAACGTGCCCGAGGCCACCAAGATTGGATTCGGCAAGTGCAAACGGCCGAGTTGGACGGTGAGATCGATGTGGGGCGTTGCCGGAGGCATTGCGGGTCCGGTGTTGAAGATTGCAAATTGCAACGTGAGTCGCGTGCGCGACCAAATTTTCAATGGTCACGTGGCCAATTGCAATCCCCCTGCGCGAACGCCATGCGTCGGATGCGGGAGCGACAACGCTTAAATAATTCCGCCGTGCGTTCGCAGCGGCTTCATGTGGCTCGGCTGGTCGAGGAACCAGATGCGTTCCCATTCGTCGAGGAACGTGCGCAGGTCTTCGGACGTGAAGATCAATTGCTGCGCACGCCGGGCCGGATCGGCGGAATACATGGGAATCAGGCAACCCGTGCACGCGGCCAACCAGCCTGCCGTCACGATAGCCAACATAATGGTGCGCATTCGACAAATCCTCCCTGATCGTGCTGCGCCGTTCGCGGCGCGCATCAACCGTTGCGCATGAAGCGCGGAGCTCCAGCGAAAATCGTATTGGCCTGCGGGCACGGCGGTGCCGGACCTGCTCAGGCTTTTTGTGGTTCAAATTCGATTCGCAGCGGGAAGAGATGTTGCGAATCGGCAAGCCGCGTGGGTCGCGCGACAATTGGAAAAGTATTTGGCGGAAAAGCGGCGGAACGATAGCGATTCGTGGGCCACGCGGCGAGGCCAACTTCGACCAGGCTGGATTGCGAAGCCGCCCAGCCGCAGCCGTCTGCCTTGATTGGGATTCCGCTAGCGATGCTAACCTGTTGGCGGCGAATGACTTTCGGCGTCTGGGGCGCCGTTGGGTTGGGCGTAGCCGGCCTGTTCGGCGGCTTGACGCTCCATTTCGCGGACGCGTTCCTCCATCTCTTTGCCAGGCTTGAATGTGACCACAAACTTCTCAGGCACAAAGACTTTATCGCCCGTCCGAGGGTTGCGGGCCTTGCGTGCGGCCCGTCGTTTGACCTCGAAAACGCCGAAATTTCGGAGTTCGATGCGATGATCCTCGACGAGCGTCTCAACGATTGCGTCGAACGTCTTTTGGACGATTTCCTTGGTCTTGAGTTGCGTGAGCCCAATCTCCTCGGAGATGGTTTTAACAATCTCTTTCTTGGTCACGATGGAGTCCCCTATGAGACCGGCCAAATGGACGAAGTCGCAGTAAGAGCGGCAGCGTCGCTCATGCCCCAAGTGTAATTGTGCCAAGCACTAGTGTCAACAACGCGTGGCGGCGACTGCGCGACTTATGGCGACCGAATCGCCCTGGAGCGGCAGCTGGAGCCAGCGCCATGGTGACGTTCACTCGTTTGGATAAACTCGGATTGTCAAAGAACTTAGCGGCTGCCGCGGACGCGCCGTGCTGCCACGATTGGCTAAATGGCATGCATAACACGTTGGTACTAAATTGTTTACGTCATAAACCAGCGGCTTTAGCGTGGTTCGGCACCGCCACAATGCGTTTATCATCGTCGCCGCAATCGTCAATCTTAAGTTCATCGTTAAACTTTACCGCGCGGTGCCAGCACGGATGGCGCCTTTCAGAGGCGGATGGCCGCGGCCTGTTGTTCGATGGCTTCGAGCTGATAGAGCTTGCCAGTGCCGCTGCCGGGGCAGACGCGGCACGTTTCGGCCCAGGCTTCGGGTGTGCGAATGTTGGAATCCCAGAATGGCCAGGTGCGACACTGCCGCGGCCTGGCCGCGTAAACGGTGCATTTGCGCGTTTCTCCGTCCAGGAACACGCAGTCGTAGTTCTTACGTTCCTTGAGGCTTTTTCGAACGCCGATTTGTCGCACGTAACGTTTTTCAAACGTGTCGATATCGACACCGATCTCGGCCGCGAGCGCGGTAATCTCCTCGCCGTTGACCCAAACGTAGCCGGGCGCGCCGGTGCAGCAATCGCCGCAGCCGGTGCATTGGAATCGCAGGCCATCCTTGTACCAGGGCTGTTTATCGTTGTTCGGCATAAAGTAGCAGGCACCGGGCACCCGCCGCGGCGGGTCGGTGTGCCGTCCGCATACTGTTTTGAATGCAATTTGGTGTGTGGGTTACGGCACACGGAGTGTGCTTACTACACTGGCCACACTCTGCAGCGTGGCGATAACTGCGTCAATTTGTTGGAAGGTGGTGAAGTAGCCGGGGCTAATGCGCAGGGTGCCGCCGGTGGCGGTGGTGCCGAGTGATTCGTGCATGCGCGGGGCGCAGTGGAGGCCGGCGCGACATTGGATGCCGTGGGCGGACTCGAGCACGGCGGCCAGTTCTTGTGGGTCGTAGCCTTCGACGGTGATGCTGACGACGCTCGTGCGATTGGCGGTGGTCGGCGGGCCGTGCACGGTGACGCTTGCGATAGTGCGAAGGCCGTCGAGGAGTCGCTTGGTGAGCTGCGTGTGGTGAGCGTGAATGGCATCGATTGATTTGTCGTGCAAAAACGTGACGGCCGCGGTGAGGCCGGCGAGGCCGGGTAGGTTGTGATTGCCCGATTCATACTTTTCGGGAAGTTCGTCGGGCTGTCGATCGACCTCGCTTTGCGTGCCGGTGCCGCCGCAACGCAGGGGCTGCAGCTCGCGTTCGACGCCCGGGCGAATGTATAAAACGGCCGTGCCGAGCGGGCCGAGGAGGCCTTTGTGGCCGGGCGCGGCGAGTAAATCGACCTCGAATTCTCGGATGTCGATCGGCACGTGACCGAGCGATTGGGCCGCGTCGACTAAATACAACGCGTCCGACTCGCGGACGATGCGGCCGATCTCTTCAATTAGTTGAATTGCACCGGTAACGTTTGACGCATGGTTCACCGCGACCAATCGAGTATTCGGCCGCAACGCGGCGCGGACGTCGTCCGGGGAGACGAATCCGTGGCCGTCGGACGGGACGTAGCTCACCGATACGTCGGCCGTCTCACGCAGCGCTCGCAGCGGCCGCAGGACAGAATTGTGGTCGCAGACGGTCGTCACGACATGGTCGCCCGGTCGGACGACGCCGCGAATGGCGATGTTCAGCACGTCGGTGCCATTAAAGCCGAAGACGATTCGCGAGGGATCCTGGGCGCCGATCAGCTCGGCCACGCCGCTGCGAGCCCGCTCGACGATGCGATTCGACTGGAGCGCTTCGCGATAACCGCTGCGGCCGTTGGGGGCGCCGATTTCGCGTTGGTAGCGATCGACGGCGTCGTAAACCGCGTCGGGTTTGGGCCAGCTTGTCGCGGCGTTGTCGAGGTAGAGGCGGTGGTTAGATTTCATCGTTCACATTATAGGCGAGGCATGCGGAGGAAGGCACGGGGCGTGGGGCGGGGGCATGGAGTGGGGAGTACAAAGTACGGGGTACGGAGTGCAGAGTACGGAGTGCGTTCAAGTGTTAGGGAGAGTTTGATGCGGAAGTTGGTTTTGGCATCCAAGGTTTGAAGAGGTCGGCAAATTGATCGGCTAAATCCGTAGATTGCCAAAACTCTCCCCCGGGGTTTTGGCAATCTACGCCGGGGAGCTTCCACATCCACTGGCCGAAGGGGAATGGTCCTTGGCGCACTGCTGTGCCGCCGAGCTCGCGAAATGCCCGGTACAACGTGCGAGTTGAGATTGCGTTCGCATCGGCTTCTTGTTTGAGGTCGCGAGTCGCGCGAGGGCCATTGGCCAGCCGTTCTTGCAGCCAGGCGATTGCGTGCTGGCGTTCGTCGTCGGGCCGGCCGTTTAATCGGGCGCAGCCGACGAGGGCTTCGGCGGTGGTGTGCACGGCGTCCGGCGACCAGCGGATTACGGGTACGCGGTGGTTGGCGCTCAACTCAATGGTATAGGCGAGGCCGGTGATGTCCGGGGCGAGGTTGTTTTTGATCGGCAAAAGAAACCGCTTGTTCGCGTCGGCTGGATCCTTGCAAAGAAGCCAGGCGGCGCGGGAGGCGGCGACGAAGGCCAGGCTGCCCATGGTGCGGTAGATGGCAGCGCCTTCTTTTTTTCGCAAGTGACTGACGAGGATCACGGCAATTTCGCGCTCGCGCGCCAGGGTGGCAAGCGCGGCGAGGAGCGATTGTATGTCGGCGTTGGAATGTTCATTGGTGTTGCCGAGGTAGGCGCTGATCGGATCGATAATGAGCAGGCGACAATCGGGGATGGCGTTGAGCAGGTTGGAAAGTCGGGCCAAGTCGCGATTGAGGGCGAAGGCGCGGGGCACGTCCTTGGCGTTTTCGCCGGGGACGTTGGAAATGGCGAGGATGCGCGAGCAGTCGGCGCCGAGCGCTTCGAGGCGCGGACGGATGGTGTCGGCGAGGTCGTCTTCGGCGGTCAGCAAGAGCACGGAAGAGGGGGAGACGGGGAGAGGGGGAGATGGGGAGATTCGTGAAGCTAACGGAGAGGGATTCTCCCCCTCGCCCCATCTCCCACTCTCCCCCTCTTGATCTGGCCAGGCGGCGCCGCGGGAGACTCTGGCGGCGATGTCGAGCGTGAGCAGGCTTTTGCCGATGCCGGGGTCACTCACGAGGAGCGTGACGCGGCCGAGCGGGATGCGGCCGGGCCAGAGCCAGCGGATGTTGGTGGGTTTGACGTCGGTCAATCGGACGGCGCCGGCGATACGCTCGGCGTGGAGGACGTCGCGCGGGGCGGGAAACGTGAAGGGGTAATGGGCGGGTTGGGACGCTTTGGGCATGGGATTTCGGTTGGCGGATAAATGACGGTGTAGAACGAAAGTGCGCAGCGGTAGCGAGAGCCTGTTAGGGGGCTTGTGCTGAGAACTGCTCAGGCGTACACTAAGCGACATCCCCCAGCATAGCGAGTCGTCTGGAGAAATCAACGAGGATTTTTGGCCACCTAATGCGTAGAGCCGTGCGACCATCCATCATTCCGCGATTTCACACGGAGCATAAGTGGAGAACGAGAGCCTTCGGCGTGCAACTCACCTGAGCGGTGGCAAGTCCGGCTGTTGATCGGCAGGAAAAATCTTAAGGCCATGTTCGACGACGTACTTAAGCGGAATCTTTGGATTATTGATATCCTTTTGATTGGAGTTCCACTTCTCGGTCCACTTGGTGAAGAACGGTTCCAGTTTTTCGACAGGCATATAATAGACTGCTTCTAACTCGATGCCGCGATAAACTGCAAATACCCAGTCAACTTTTCGATACTTCGCAATAATGGTCGGATTCAAATGATGGTGCGTTGTAAAGCTTGTGACCCGATCAACATTGAGCGTTTTGAGTTCTTGCCGCCCCGTCTCATCGACCGCGTCATTGCCTTCCCTGGTTTTCAGCAACTTCAGTCCGGTAACAAGCGCGAGCTGCAGATACTTGCCCCGGTTGTCTTGAAAGATATCCGGTATCAGTAGTGTCCGGCTATAAGTCGAACAGTTTCAGTTGGTTAGGGTCGGAGGATTCTGGAAACGGTTGATGTTTGGCGGTGAGGGCCTCAAACAGCG
>JAKEIB010000297.1 GCA_022614705.1 Planctomycetota bacterium
CCGGTAACGAGGTGACCAACCCGATCGGGCTCGAGCAGGGGGTACTCTCGCTGATGGAAACGCAGTTCGCGCAATTGCTCCGCGCACGAGCGGTCGTGGGCCGCATCAACTCGGTTGCCGGCGATCGGCAGACGCAAGGTTGCCGAGACCGCGGCAAACTCCGGCGGCTCGAAGCCGAAGAACGCGCGAGTGATTTGATCGGTCACCTGATCGTATTTGGCCCCACCGATGCCGTGAAGGAACAAATCGCTGAGCACGACTCGCGCGAACAGCGTCGTCGTGAGAGCGCGCGTGCGGATTTTCACGCCGCGCGATGCCAGATGCAACAGTTGATCGGCGGCGGCCGCGGCGTCGCGATCGCCGGACAGCGCGAGGCGGAACGTGCGCGAATCGCGGTCGGTGATCACCAGCTCGTCGCCCGCCTGCTGCGCGAACAGCGGGCGGCGACGCGGGACGTCGGCCGACCAAATCCAGAATGGCGATTCGAGCCAACCGTCCGTTTCCGCGAGATCGGGCACGGGGTGAGCGCGATTTCGCAAGTGATGCGCATGTCGATACGCGGCCAGGGCATCGTTGTACGCCGACCAGAATCGCGGCAAATGCGCGAGCACGTGAGCGACGAACCAGGCGAACTCGGGCAGTTGGCAGACGACGCTCTGTGGTAGCTCCAGCGTATCATTGTGCCACGATTCTTCGAGGGCGTGCCGGCCTTGCGCGAGTCGCAGGCCGAGATTTGATTGCTGCGGATTGCGATCGAGAACGAGAGGCCAGAGCGACGTGATCAGGGGATCGGGCACGAATGGACGGATGAGCGCGGCAGCGCGGTCGGCGAAGCTTCGCAGCGTACCGAAGTCGCGGATCGCACGCTCTTCGTAGGGCACTTCGGCCGACGGCTCGTCGTATGGAACTACCTCGACGTGAGGCTCCTCCACGCTGCCCGTCGGCACGCGGATCGACGCGCTGCGGCACAGATCACTGTCGATCAACAGGTGCACGGGCACGGCGTCGAGCTGTCGCGCCAGCGAGCCGAGCACGAAGTTCTTATACCACACGCCAGGGTGGAACAATTGCGGCTGGTGGCCGGCCAAGATGAAGGGCGCGCGGGTAAGCGACTGGATTGGGCGAAATCGCGCGGAAACATCGCGATATTGGCTTGTGTAAGCGGCCGCTTTCTCGACCAGCGTGCGGCGAGCGCTCGACGAAAGCTCCGCCAGTGAACGGCCTTGAACATCATAGTCGACGTGCGCCAGCCGTTCGCGGCTGTCGGCCACGACTTGCGGTAGCGCGTCGAGCGGCGGCTCGATCAACTTCTGGCCGTCAGCCTGCGGCGCACGCAAACTCCGAGACCCACTGGCTTGTTCCATGAGCATGATGCGCTTGCCGCCGGGGAGACTTCGGAGCCTGAACTAGAAACAGGTACATCCAACACTTGTGGGAGGCGTCTCCGACGCCGATTGCGTTTGAAGGTCGTGAGCGTGATCGGCCTCGGAGAGGCCTCCCACAATATGCTCATCTTCGACGGCGTTGATCGCGCCATCCAGCACGCGGTGATAATACTCCATGCGCTGGCGGCCGTCGTCGAGGCTGCCGCCGAAGCTTCGCACTTCGTCGAGATAAATTAGCGGAACCGGCAATTCGACGATGCGCAATGCATGGCGGGCCGCCTGGACCCACAATTCCAGCGGCATGCCGTAGCCCGGCTCCGTGATGCGAAGCTTCGCGAGCGCGGCCACGCGATACGCCTTGAAACCGCAGAAGCCGTCGGTCAGCGTAAGGCCAAGGCGCTCGTTAAGTTCGCGCGTGATTTCGAAATTGATCTGGCGTCTCTCGGCCGGGGCGCGAGTCGCCTGTTCCTTGTTGAACAAATAGCGACTGCCGGAAACGATGTCGGCATCGCGGCAAGCGGCGATGAGCTGACAGATGCGTTGCGGCTCATGCTGTCCGTCGCAATCGATCGTGACCAAAAACTCGTAACCCTGGCGCACGGCGTAATCGAACGCCGTGATGAGGGCGGCGCCGTAGCCGCGATTTGTCTCATGGCGGATGACATGAATGTCGTTCCGCGCGGCCAGCAGATCGGGCGTGCCGTCGGTCGAACCGTCGTCGACGACGAGAATATCGCTCGCGTAACGTGCGACTTCGTCGAGCACGGGGCCGACGTGCGCCGCTTCGTTGTAGACGGGCAGGGCGGTGAGAAAACGTGGCTTTGGCGTCATAGTGGAAGCCAGTCGGGCATTTATTTTCACTGTCATTCCGAGGTCCGCCGAGGAATCTGGCTGGACCCCTCGGCGGACCTCGGGGTGACAGTGCTGAGAATCCGCTACACTGCCGGCCTCATAGAGGCCAGCTATAGTGTAGCCGAGGGCCAGCTACAGCGAGGCAACCATTCATTCTAGAAGGTGGCGAAGCACGGTCAACCAGCCGCATTATTAGCGTAGGCGTTTCGCTCCGTTCGGCTGAGCTCACGGCCGAAGCCGCGAGACGCAATTTCCTCTCGCGGAGCGAGAGGACTACACAAGGGCGAAAGGCGCTAGCATCGCGTTGCGCCGCCCAAGCTTATGCAATCGTTAGAATCGCTGGTCGACGGAGCGCGCCACGTCGGCGGGCCTGGGTTCCGGCTTGCGCTCGTTCGCCGTTCGCGGGCGAAGTTTTTCTTTGTCCGTGTCGTTGGCTTGCACCGGCGAATCCTTGGCCACGAAGCGATATCGCAGTTCGCGTGGGCCGTTTAACTCTTCGATCTCGAGAAGCATCTCCTCGCCCACGAGTTTGTCGCCGCCGCCGAAGCGATAAACCTTGCGATCGAGCTCTTTGCCCAATCGATAGACTTGCATGCGCTGTCGGCGATGCCCCTTCGCGCGGAGGAAGCATTTGAAGTCGGCCAACTGTTCGGCGCTGTTAGTCATCAACTGTTCGACGACGAGCGTTCCATCTTTGTCGAGATGCGACGTGACGTCGAGCGTCAGGTCTTCGGTTCCGACTTCTAGTTCGCTGTATACGCTGAACGCATACTCTTGATCGGCCTCGACCTTGAAATCGATGCGCACCGACTGTTTGCCGAAGAGCGCGTTGCGGAGTTCGATCTCGAACGGGAACTTCATTTCAGAATCGGCAGCGAGCTGGAACGTCGATTGCGGCGGTTCGATCGTCCAACGATCAAGCGTGAATCCGGACGATTCGGTGGCGGCCGGCTCGCTGGGCGCAAGTTCGTCGGCAATCCGCGATGGAAGGACGACGATTTTGAACGAGCCGCCGACACCCTGGGGAAAGAAATTGCGGAATCGCAACGCGTTTGGATGCGGCTTGGCGAAGATGCTGGGCACCTGGCGTTTTTCGAATTCGACTGCCATCCGCCAGCGCGTAATACCTTCGTGCAGTCCCAACAGGAACGAGGGCGTGGGGCCGACGTGGATCGTTTGTTCGCCGTCCCGGACCGCGGGCGAAGTGCTGCGGCCGAAGATGTCGTAATGCTTCACGCCTTCGCCGAGATACAACGCCTCGTCGACCGGCATGTGGTTCCACACGACCATCACCACCTGGCCATCGGGGCGCACAAAGATACGATTTTCGCTGCCGGAGGGCAGCTGCATCTGGCCCATGTAACTGGCCCCTCCGAGCATCGCGGCCGTCGTGCGCCAAGGGAGCAGCAGCTCGCCCGGCATGCCGCTTTCGCGCATCAGGCCGTTATCGTCGTTAAACGGGTCGGGCACGATGATCGCGTCCGCACCGCGCATTTTGGCCGACACCATGCGGCGGACAAGTTCACTGGAGCGCGCGAGTTGGCCGCCGTACTCCGAGGCAACGGCCAGCAGGTCGTGGACATTCGTCACCGGCGCGCAGAAAGCGGGCAGCAGCGCGGCGCTGTCCAGCAACGTCGTTTCGTTGGATTCCGTCGCGTCGGCGTATCGCAGCGGCGGATTGATGGTCACCCAGCGAAATGTGTTATTCTCGCGCGGCCGATTCAGCAGTTCCGCGAATTGCTCCTCAGTTGGCGGCGTTTCGGACACAAGCTGTTGAAAGTCCCATCCTGCGTTGCCGCTGCCCGAGTTCAGGCTGGCCCAATCCCAGCTGACGCCCATGCGTACGTCCTGACCAAAACGAAACAGCGCGGTGCGAATGTCCTGCATTCGCTTATTGAGATTGGGGAAACCGACGAAGCTGAGATCGCCGTCGCGGCCAAGCTGCCACCAACGAACGCGGAGCGAAAGCCGCGACATGACCGGCTCCAGCAACGTGGCCCAGGTCGTGGAATCGGTCGACAGCAACTCGGCGATTGGCACATTGCGACTCGACGGCGCGGCAGTTTCGGACGTTGCCGGCGGCTGATCGATGATGCCGACCACGTCGATGTTCGTCGCGCCGAGCAGCTCGATGAAGCGAATCATGTCGTCGGCGCGGCGCGAATCGTTGGCATCGAACCAAACGGGGACTTTGACCCAATTGATGCCGACTTGCGGCAATAGTCGGCTCAAGTCCTGGAACGACAGCGGCGCGTCGCCATGGGGCAGCGTCCAGCCGAATTCACCTTGTCGCGGCATCGGCAGCGGAGGTACCACCGCGAGGTAAATGGTGCGGCTTGCCAGTTCGCGGTCGGCGTCGCTGCGCGAGTCGTCCGACTTGGAACTCAGCATTTGCACGACGATGCGATAATAGCCGTAGTCTGGAATCTTTGGCCGCCACTCGGTGGTGCCCTCAAAACCGTCCGGCCGGCGGTCGTCTCCGTCGGTGATTTCGCCCGCCTTGTCGGCGCCGTCGACGATCAGCCGGCCGTCGAGGCGATGCCGATCGCTTTGCAAATTATTGTTGAGCGAATCGAGCAATTGAAAGCGAATTTCGGGGTCGCGCTCGGGAATGCCGGAAAGCTCGCACTGCACTACGACGTCGTCCAGCGCGGTATAAACATTCGATGGATTATTGGTCGACACGACGATGCGCGGCAGCCGGGCGAACCGCACGTCGGCCAGTGAGACGCGGCCATGCAAGTCGCCCTTCGCGGCGCGATGCACTTCGAGTCCCAGCACGACGCGGTCGATCGCCGGATCGCTCGGTTCGACTTGCTCGATCTGCACCGTTTTCCAGCCCTTGGTCGTCGAAAGGGGCGCGCTTCGCTTCGTTTGAACGACGTGGCCCGTGGAGTCGCAGAAGTCGAGCGTCAGCACGACGGTGCTGTGCGTAAGATGTTCGTTTTTCACCTGGGCTTCGAACACGTAGCTGAATCGCGGCATGACGCGGATCGGCGGACTGGCCACGGCGGCGGCCGCGCCGTCGAGATCGATTCGCAGACACTTCTTGCTCGTTGCCGAGTCATCGGGCTGAATGCCGATACTCACGTAGTGGGGATAATTGGCGCCCGTCTTGCGGACCCAGCGGTCGGGCCAATGGTCGTAGTTCACGTCCCATTTGTCGCCGAACGTGCAGTGGAACACGTTTACGGCATCGGCATGTCGGGCTTCGCCAGCGGCAGCGAAGGGTGATAGAATCAGCGACGCAACGAGCGCACAGACGCAAGCGACGGCGCAAGCGGATTGCGGATTGCGGATTGCGGATTGCGGATTGGGTCGAGTCATTTAGAAAATCTACCGCACGAGACGGAGCAGGGAGCATGGAGCACGGAGCAGGGAGTCAAACGAGTCCGACTCCTTGCTCCATGCTCCATGCTCCCTGCTACAACCATGCCAGGCGTTAGAATCGGCATACAGACGCGGAGCCTACGACAGCCTCTTAAGCAGGCGCTGCGGACGGCTGCGCGGCTGGGTGCCGACGGCGTGGAGATCGACGCGCGTGCCGAATTGAGGCCGGGGGAGCTTTCTGGGACCGGCTTGCGCGAGTTTCACAAGCTGCTCGACGACTTGCACCTGCGGGTGTCGGCCATCGCATTTCCCACGCGGCGCGGTTATGACGTATCCGACGATTTGGAGCGGCGCGTGCAGGCCACGCAGGCAGCGATGCGCTTTGCACGCGAGCTGCGGGCCGACGTGGTTATCAATCGCGTGGGACAGGTGCCGGCGGAGGCGCGCGATTCGCGCTTCACGCGGCTGGTCGAAGCGCTGACGGCGCTGGGAACGTATGGCGAGCGAGTGGGCGCGCGATTCGCCGCGCAAACCGGCGGCGATCGGCCGCAGGACTTGGCGCGGCTTATCGATGCGCTGCCGGAAGATACGGTGGGTGTCGATCTGCATCCGACCGGATTGATCCTCGGCGGCCAGTCGCCGCGTGATGCGGTCGAAGTACTCGGTCCGCACGTGCTGCACGTTCACGCCTGCGACGCCGTGCGCGACGCGGGCAGGTCGCTCGAGGTGGAACTCGGCCGCGGAAGTGCGGACTTGCCTGAATTGCTGGGCCGGCTCACGGAGTTCGACTACCGCGGTTGGATCACGATCGAGCGCCGCGAATCGGCGAATCCGATCGCGGAGATTGAGAACGCGGTGGCGTATCTGCGGGCGTTGTGATGACGCGTTGCGCTTGGTGCGAGCCGCGCAGCGGCGAAATGACTTAGCCGTGGGTGTAAACCCCCGGAAAGCAGACGCATACAACGTCAAGAGCCGCGTCGCGGCGACACAGATCTATGTCGCCGCTGCGCGGCTTTTATCACAATCGCCAACATGGTCCGTGAGTTTACACCCACGGCTAACCGATACCGCCGCTGCGCGGCTTAGACGTCCAGCGCGCCTATTCGCCCGCCTTTGGCTGGCAGTACGACAGCGCCAACAGAGAATACGCCGTCACGAGATTTGGGTCGCCTTCGAGCCAGCGGGAGTTGGTGTTGACCCAGCTTCCGTCCGTCTGCTGCTTCGATGCTAGATGCTCGACCAACTCGGTGCACCAATCATGCGACTTGCCATCCGCGCCGACGACGTGGTCATCACCAATGGTCGCCAGCGCTTTGGCGAACGTGTGGTAGTAATAGAACAAGCCGTTGTCGGCCATGCCGGGGTTTTCGTCGAGCGTGTAGTGCTGCTGAATCCACTTGTAGGCGGCCTTCACGCGCGGGTCGTCGCGCGACACACCGGCGTAGATCATGCTCTTCAGTCCGGCGTAGGTCATCGAGCCGTAGCTGCGCAGACCGCCGTCGGGCGTCTGGCCGGCCTGGCTCTGCCCGCCGGCGGCCGATGTGTAATAAAACCCGCCGTCGTTCACCTTGGCGGCGAATGGCGACGTGTTGTGTTCGCTCTCCAGGTTCTGGCATCGTGAGACGAAGATGAGCGCCTTCTGTACGGCGGGGTCATCTTCGCCGCGTCCGACGGAGTGCAGCGCGTCGATCAAGAAGCTGGTGTTCGACAGGTCGGGCCGCTCGTGCGAGCCGTAGCCGGCGCCGCCGTAGCTCATGCTGGAGATTTCCTGACCTTCGTCTTCGTCCCATTGCTCCTTCTTGACGAACTTCTCGGCGGCGGCGAGCAGCTTGTCGTAGTCGCCGTTCTTGTTGGCTTCATTGAAGCACACGATCGAAAGCGACGTTTCGTAGTTCTTGTACCAGCTGCCTTCGCCGTAGATGCCACCGTCGTCGTGCAAGTGCTGCTGTAGATATTTCAGTGACTTAGCGACAACCGGGTCGATCGGCGCGAGCCCGGACCGCATGAGCGCGGTGGCGACGATCGCCGTGATGCCGGGGCCGGAGCTTGCGCTGAAGGAGCCGTCGTCGGCTTGGGCCTGTCGCAGATATTCGACGGCGGATTTGACGACTTGGTCACGCTGGGCGGCGTTCGCGACTTTGGTGTCGGGTTTTTGATCCGCTACAACGACCCTCGGCGTTAATCCGGCAAGCAGTATGGCGCCGATCAACCAGGAGGTCACAAGAATATGAAACGACCACGGTGCACGAGCAGGATCTGTTGTCATGACGGAATTATAGGTCAATTGGATTGTTGTGGGACAGCTTGTTCAGACCGCTGGTAGCAAACGCGGTCGCACACGACCTTTGCTGTTTGAACGGGGCCGGGGCGGGCACCCGGCAGCCGGTTTAGCCGGGTGCCGGGTCGCCGGCTCGCTTCAACCGCTAAGCGCCATCATCAGTAGGAACCCAACCCAAGCGGCGAGCAGCGTACTGGCGACAATCAGTTGCCAATAGTGTCCTTTAATCGGGCGCGCGTCCATTATTTGTCCGACGTGATCGGTTGGAAGGCGTCGCGAAGACCGTCGTCGAAATCGAAGACGTCGTCAAAATCCTCGCGCCGATCGGTGTGGGTCTTCTTCATTTGGCCGATGTCGATCAGATTGAACACAATCTCGCCGAAATCGCACGTCGCGCGCACACCCCATTCGTTGAGCACGCTCTTGGCCAACATGCCGTATTGCTCAACGGCGTAGCGGCGGATCGACTCGCACAACTGCTGCCCAGTCACGTGCCGCTGCTCTTCCAGCGACGGGTCATCGGCGATGGTCGGCTGGCCCAGGCCAAGCTGGTCCTGCGCGTATCGCAGCGCATCAAATACGAAGAAGTAGGCGTCGCGATGATAACGCCGATCGCGACGTAACAATTCGGCCAATGGATGATCGGGACCTATCATATCTCCCATTTTGAGTCGGAACGCCGGATTAGGCAACCAGGGCGCGAAAAAACCCGGCAACCGCGACTAGGCTAGTGCGTGCCGCGCAGCGAGTATCGAGTCCTCTGTACCGCATACGAAGTGCCGTGTGCCACTGCTTGCGGCAAACTATTCAGTATTGACACACTGCAAAGCACTGCTCGCCGCAATGCGACTCAAAACCTGGGAAGGCAAGCAGTGCCAAACAGAGCGTAGCTGGACTCGCAAGAGTTCAGCTGATTCCAGCGGTCTGAATTCTTGCGAATTCGGCTACAAGCCAGTGGAATTGCCGCTGTCTGTATTCTCGTCGGGTTCCGACATTTCGGATCGCGCGCTCGTATCGCGGAAGACCGTGTCCTCCAGTTTCGCCAGATCGGGCGGAAGCACTTCGCTCGCCGGCTCGTCAGCCGCTTCATCGCTTTGGGCGGCAGCGGCGTCGCCGGTGTGCGGCTTCCTTTCGCGTTTGAGCACGGTGAGGACGTCGGCCGCGTCGATGACGATTCGTCGCGAGTCTTCCGTTTCGATGAGAATCTGCCCGGCTAAAATCTCCTGAGCCAGCACGCGGGCGCGACCCGAGTTCGTGATGATGTCCGAGCCCACCGGCGGCAGCTCGCGCTGCAGGTCCTGGTAGGTGTCGTACTCGTAACGCAGGCAACACTTGAGCCGGCCGCAGCGGCCCGAGATTTTGCTCGGATCGAGCGTCGCTCGCTGCAGCTTGGCCATCTTCATCGAAACGGGCGGCATCTCGCTGAGGTGCGTGTTGCAGCACACGGGCTTACCGCAGTCCCCGTAGTCGGCCAGCAGCTTGGCCTCGTCGCGCACGCCGATCTGCCGCATCTCGATCCGCGTTTGAAATTCGTTGGCGAGCGACTTCACGAGATCGCGAAAATCAACTCGGCCTTCGGCGAGGTAGTACACGACGACGCGCTCACCGCCGTATAGATGCTCGACGTCGACCAGCTTCATGTCGAGATTGAGATCGCGGATTTCGCGGTCGCAGACTTCGTACTCGCGGCGCTCCTGCTCGAACATTTTGCGGACGTCGCGTACGTCGTCGCCCGACATCTTTCGCAGGATTTGCCCTTGCTTGGGATCGACGAGGTGGGCCACCGCCTCATCGGTCGCTTCGCACAGCACCTCGCCCGATTCCAGCCCGCGACTGGTGCGGGCAATGACCTGGTCGCCACGCACGAACATATCGCGTCCGCGCGGCGTAAACACGCCGAGGTTACGCATCACTCCGTGGCGAACGATGTAGCGGGGCATGGTCGATTGCGAATTTCGGATTGGGGATTGATCCGCGTGCGATATCAGCGAGTATAGCGACAGAGGCGAAAACCGCACAGACAAGAAGGTAAGGAGGACGATTGGTGGAGCAGAGCAGCAGAAGGGCAGAGCGCAAGAATCGCCTTGACTACTCCACTACCGCACTACTCCCCTGCCGCACTTCCCCAGCGCCCCCGGCAGGAATCGAACCTGCGACACGCAGTTTAGGAAACTGCTGCTCTATCCACTGAGCTACGAGGGCTAACGCTTGCCGTATTCTAGTTTGCGGCAATGCCGACGGCGAGTGTGGTGGTGCTCCCGCAGTCCGACCGTCCAGATTGCGAGCCGCCGCCTAACAAGGGATAATCAGTGGCTGACCGCGGTGTTCTGAGCGCATGGGAATAAGTCGGTGAAGTTCTCGCGAGCTTGAGGGTTGTTCTGATCGTCGCGCATCTCCGGGGTCGTGGCGTATGAGCGGGCGGACGAGTCAATGCGTGCTTTTCTTGATGGTCCTGCTGGTTCAGCCATTGCAGGCCGCGGCACCGGATGTTGCTAAGAACGTGCGTGTTGCGGTGGATGGCGAGACGCTTTCGCTTGAGAACGCGATACGGCGAGCGTCGGCGGATGAGCGGTTGGCGACCTATCGGCAGATGCGAGCGGAGCTTGGCGGCACGGTGGACGGGCAGGTTGAATTGGCGCGCTGGTGTCGGAAGCAAAGGCTCGCAGAAGAAGAGCGGTTGCATTGGCGAATTGTGCTCATGATGCAACCGCAGCAGCCGGATGCCGCCAAGGGGCTCGGGTTGCGGCCGTATCAAGGGCAATTGTTGACCAAGGACCAAATCGAGAAGGCCAAGCTAGAACAGAAATCGATCAAGGAAGCGGAGCGGAAGTGGGGGCCGAAGCTCAAGCAAATCAAGCTGGCGCTGGAGCATGGCGAGGCGGCGGAGCGCGAGTCGGCACTCCGCGAGCTGGAGGCGGTTCGCGATCCGCATGCGATGGCACTCGTCGAGCAGATGTTCGCCGGCGCGAATACGGACATCGCCCTGCTGATCGTTGAGATGTATGCGCGCGAGGCCGAGCAACAGTCGACCGAAGCTCTGGCCCGGCTTGCCGTGCAAGCGAAGGATGCGGCAGTGCGCGAGAAGGCGGCGGGCGAGCTGCGATACCGTCCGATGGAGAGCTACGTGCCGGTGCTGGTCGGCGCGTTGGTCGCTCCGATCGAATTGAGTCTGCGAACCGACGTGGAGGCGGGTGGTCCGACGTTTGAGCGGTACAAATCACGCGCCTACACGGGCCGGATTGTGCCGTCGCTGTACGGAGTAATTCGCCTTAGCGGGAACTACACGAACAAAGACGTGCTGATTTGGAGCTTTGAAACGAAGCCGTTTTCGGGATTGCGAGTGAGCGCGTACCGGCCCGACCGTTATCAGTATGAATACGTGCTGAGTTGCGATAGCCCGGATCCGAAGGCGCCGTACGAATTTCGCGGCGCGCTCGAGGCAACCGGCGCTGTAGGGAACGATGGTGGGGCGCCCGAGTCGCTTCGCGGTTCGATCGCCGCGCTGGAGAAGAAGATTCGCGAAGCGAACGCGACGTCGGCCGAGATGAACCTGCGGGTTGATGCAGCCCTGCGCGAGGCGACGGAAGCGAATGCATCGGCTGGCATGCCGTCGAGGGTGGAAAAGGCGGCCGACGTGCGACCGCGGTTGTGGTGGGATTGGTGGCAGCAGCGGCTCAACCTCAACAACTACTTCGCCAATGGGACAGTGGTATGGACGCAGTTCGGCAGGATGCCAATCGAACAGATTCTGGTTGGCGACCGCGTGCTGACGAAGAAGCTCGATACGGGCGAACTGGCGTTCAACTTGGTGATCGGAATCGACATGCGGCCCAATCGCGACGTGCGCGTCCTCGAGCTTGGTTCGCGCACGATCGTGTCCACGCCGGATCAGCCATTCTTTGTGACTGACGAGGGCTGGCGCGCGGCCGAGAAACTGGAATCGGGTATGACGCTCGACAGCCTGGCTGGTCTGCAACGAATTGCAAACATCCGCACCGGCACGGCCGATGCCACGTACAGCCTGCTGGTCGCCGAGTTGCCGAACTACTTCGTCGACCGCGACGGAGTTTTGGCACACGACGCGACGCAGTAGAACCCGTCGATACTTTACGACGAGAGTGATTGAACCACCAAGACACAAAGGACACGAAGGTGGGAAGAAAAACTTTGTGTCCTTTGTGTCTTTGTGGTTCGCCTTCTGATCGCCAAGTTTATTTGATGATCGATTAGTAGCCGAAGTGGGCGGCGGCGTGGAGTTTGGCTTGCTCGTCGATGGTGAGGCCTTCGATTTTCTTGGCGTCGAACGAGTGGTCGCGCGTGAGGTGTTCCCAGAAAGTCATGCCGCTGACGCCGGCTTCGGGCGGATCGATGGTTTTGAGCCAGATACGCAGCTCCTCGGCGTTCAGGCTGCGGAGCCATTTGCTGGGCGGGCGGCCGTGGCGGGCGCGGAATTTTGGATTCGGCTGGTGCCGCGCATATTCGGCGCTGACTTCGGGCGGCAGCTCAAGGAGCTCCGATTTTTTGCCAAGCCGCACCGTGGACGGCACGACGCTGTCGTCGAGATAACCGACGCCGCCGACCTTCGGTTCGCCCGTTTTCTTATTGACCGGCGTGGTGATGCCGGTGAGTTTCCACTTGCCGTCGATGAAGTCCTCGCGCTCGAACCAGCGCCAGCTCTTGTTCTCGGCGGCCGTCCAATGGACGGGCGTTGCAGGTTTCGACGTGGGCGCGGTGGGCTCGGTGGCGCGCATCGCAGCGGCGGCCAGTTCGTCGAGGCCGTAGACGCGCAGTCGATCGGCGAGGCTGAACAGGCCGAAGCCGAGCCAGAAGGCGAATTGCCGGCGGTTCATCGCGGGGTACATCCAAGGGACGTTGGAACAAATGCCACGCCGTCCTTGGCATATCTCCAATTATAGTTCGCGGATCGGGCGGCGTGTGCGCTGCACGCTGTAGCTGGCCTCTATGAGGCCGGCTCCGTTGGTACCATCAGCGGCCGGGGTTGCAGACCCCAGCTACAGATTGGCGCGGAGCTTCATGTACAGCTCTTGGATGGCCGTCATACACGAGCGGCCATCGGCGGCCAGCGTGTGGCAACGGGCGTCGCCAGACTTGGATTTCGCCAGCAGCTCGCGGATGCGCGTCGGCGTGCCGTCGCGGACATCCGCCACAACGTCGTCGTAGTTAAGACCGAAGCACGCGCAGATCGGCGCGTCGGGATCGTGTGGATAGACGGGGCCCTTGAGCTCGTCGGTCGTTACGATCGCGTCGAACAGGTTGAAGTACGCGACGTCGCAGCGTGGGAAGTTGCAGAACCAGGCCGCGTCGTGCATCATGCCGCGACACTCGGGCCGGATGTGCGTGTCGAGCGGGCCCGACTCGACGGGCAGGCCGAGATTGCCGCAACGCGGACAAAATGCCCGACCATCGAATTCGGGCTCTTTGACAAACACCTTATTCATGAGTGTGGTCCGCTCGCTCCGCGAGAGGAAATTTATCTCGCGAAGCGAGATGGCTACATTGTTTACGGCGACAATTGAGGCCGGCGGGCGAGCGCTAGTTCGATGATTCTTTCCAACAGTTCGGGATACGACAGGCCGTGCTTTCGCGCGGCGGCGACGAACTCGCCGCGCTTCTCGAGCCAGCAGTTTGGGTTCACCTCGATAATCGGGTAGTCCCACTTGCCGCCTTTGCGCTGCCGCAGACGCATGTCCACTCGCGCGTAGCCGGTGAGGTCGAGCGCCTGGTAGGCGGTGAGCGCGGCCGTTTTGATTCCTTGCACCACACCATCCGGAATATCGGTGGGAAACACTTCCGGTGACTTGTAGCCTTCGGAGTCGCGATCCCACTTGGCTTCGCTGCCGGCGATTTTGGGGCTGTCTTTGACGTTGGAAAAATCCCATTCCAGGATCGGAAACGCCTCGGGCCGATCGTTCCCGAGCACGCCGACGTAGATTTCGCGGCCATCGATGAACTCTTCCACGAGCGTGACCCCGCCAAACTGCTGATGGATGTACGAGATCCGCTCGAGCAAGTCCTTGATGTTGTCGACCACCGAACCCTTGTCGATGCCAATGGACGCGTCTTCGTTGAGCGGCTTGACGATCAGCGGGAACTCCAAGTCGTCGGCCCATTCGACCTTGCCTTTCTCGAACGTGCAGAATCGCGGGTAGCCGATGTTGTGAAACTGCAGAATCTTTTTGCACAGCGCCTTGTTGCCGGCAAGCAGCCAGCCGGCCGATCCGCAGCCCGTGAAACATTTCTGAAACAGTTCCAGCAGGCCGACGACGTTGTGTTCGTGCTGGGACGAGCTGGCAATCGCTTCGCACAGGTTGAAGATCACGTCGCTCGTGTCTCTGTCGACCAGGGAGACCAAGTTGCGGATTTTTTTGGTGACGGCGAACGTTTGGACCGCGTGGCCGCGCTTCGTGAGCGCTTCGGCCACTTGCGCGTAGGCCAGCGGGAAAGGCTTTCCCTCTTTGTCGGCCTTGGCCTTCTCGACATCCTCGGCGGCATCATAGAGCACGGTGATGCGGCGCTTTTCGTCCATTCGAGCCCTTATGGCTAGTTGTAGCTGGCCTCTGTGAGGCCGGCCGCACTAGCACGATCACACGGCCGGGGTCACAGACCCCAGCTACAGCTTACTTCTGCACGAACTCGCCCGTGTGCAGGCGGTTCATGGCTAGCGTCGCGATGAGCGCGACGACTTCGATAAGTTTGTCCGACGATTTCGATCCTACTTGGAGATTAAGCGCAGAGCAACGCTCTTCGAGGTGAATCACCAGACCGCGCACCAGGTCGTAATTGAGACCGGTCCAGTAGAACACCGTGCGGACGATCGCGCGGCGGTGCTTCTTGAGGAAGTCGGCGGCCGGTGCTTCCGATTTCACGTCCGCCGAAAGGGGCGGAAAAATGTCCTGCAGGGCCGTGTCGAACGCCCGCGGGATCTCGACACGGCGCGGCGTGGTGCGGCTGTAGTGCTCGGCGATCGTGCTGCCCAGGTATTCCTCCTGCGTGTCGTAGTTGTCGGCCGTAACCGGTGCCGGCTGAGCACCGATGCGTTGAGCCAGTTCATCGACGTATTTCAGCTTCCGCAGGCAGCCCCAATCCGCGTACACCTCGCGCCAATTCAAACGTGGATCGAGCCAAACGGCGAAGGTTTCGGCGAAATCCTCGTCGGGATGTTTCTGCGCGTACCAAGCCGGCAAGTGCCGCACGAAGCTGCGCGAGAATGTCTTCGGCGTATACTCGTCGGTATAGGGGCGCAGGAACGGGCCGAACATGGCCGTCCAGTCGGGCGTGTCGTATAGGCGATATGCGTAATTGAACGCATGGCCCGCTTCGTGGCGCAAGTAACGCATGATCTCTTCGTCGGTCTCCGCCTCGACCCCTTCCATGAGTTCATCTGCGAGCCGTGTGAGCGCCGGATCGGCCATGTAGAATGGCACACCGATGATCGGCACGCGGTCGGGGCAGCCCCAGTCGTCGGAAAGATAGACGGGCGGCCGGAACAGCAGGCCGACGCGTTCGAGCTCGTCGTAGAGCCGGCGCGTGAGGCGGGCGACGGGCGTGCCATCGAGCCGCAAGTTCAAGTCGCCGATGCGGCGCTCGAGCAGCGACTCGTGCGAAACAGCCGTGTGCGATTCCTTGAACTCGCTCTCGACTCGCGGCGCACTGGTCGCGGCCGTTGCCTCGCGCGGGCGCTTGACGATTGTCTCTAGATTGTCCGATGCCACGACTCACGCCTCCACAACGCTTCCTTGATGGCGTTCCCGGAACTATTATAGGCGTGTCCGGGACGCAGACGACGGGCCGCACGAATGGGCCGATCTGAAGCGATGGACAGTCGAAAATATGGCCGCGGGAGAGAAGAACACTAATCGGCGCTAATCTTCGCTAATTCGTTATTTTCGCCGATTAGTGGCTATTAGCGTTCCAAGCGCGAGACGTATCATCGAGTTTTAAGAACGTCGGTCATTCATGCAAGAGGCGGCGTGGTTTGGGAGTGGTTTGATGCGTTTAATGTTCTACGCGCCGCAGCATACGGGGCATCATTTCGCGTACCTGGCCCGGATGTTGCCAGGGTTTATTGGCCTTCCTGTCGAAATCACCGTGGCGACGACGCCGCAGGCTTTGCAATCGAACGAGTATGCGCGAACTCTGGCGCCGCTCGCGAGGTCGATTCGACTCGTGACGTGTTGTACGCCGCCGCCGCGAAAGCCGCTACGGAATGCCCGTCATCGGTTCGCGGAATTGGTACAAGCGATCCACATGATCAATCCCGGCCATGTGGCCGTGTGCTATGCCGATGGAGTGTGGGACCAGGCATATCTGTCGACGATCGCGGGTCGACGACCATGGCCGCGTGAATTGCCTATCGAAGGTTGGATATACCGGGGGCGGTTCGGCGATTTGCAGGACCGCCGCTGGAAATCGATTCTGCGGCGACGAATGTTCCGCGGTCTTTTGCGACGCGGTGTCTTTCATAAACTGCACTTGCACCATGAGTTGCTTTACGAATTTGCAGCGAACGTGGCGGCCAGCACACCGACTTCCGTCGTGCTCGCTCCGGACCCAATTGTGATTAAACCGCCTATGACGGTGGAAGCCGCACGCCGCGAGCTCGGATTGCCGCCGGATGGAACGTGGATCGGAACAGTTGGCGTGATCGCACGATTCAAGGGGTCGGACCTGTTTCTTGAGGCATTTCGACTTCGATGTGAACACGATGTCCAACCGTCGGTTCGCGCGCTACTGGCCGGGCCACATGAGGACGAGATTCGGACAATGCTTCAGCGAGAACCGTATCGAACTTGGGTTGCCGAGGGGCGGATTGTGTCGCTCGACCGATTTTTAAATGAAGATGAGATGTACGCAGCGGCGTCGGCTGTTAATGTCGTCGTATCGCCGTATCCGCAGCACCAGAACCGTTCGAGCATTATTCTCTGGGCGGCGGCGGCGGGCCGACCATCTGTGGCAAGCGATGAAAGCAACGTCGGCTATGTGATGCGAAAGGAACGGTTAGGGACGGCCTGCAAAGTGTACGATCCGACGCTGATTAACGACGCGGTCACTGCAACCCTGAGTACACCCTGGACCGAAGAAGACGCCCAGCGTGTGCGGCGATACGCTGAGTTCCATCGAATTGAGAACTATCAGCGAATTTCGTCGCAGTTAGTTCGCGAGCGGCTGATTCAGCAAGCGACAATCGCATAAGAAGCCTGCGGCGGCGATACTCTAATGACTTTCCCGCCCGGATCGCCTCTTAAAATCCTTTTGCACAATCGCGTACAACTGGCCGGTAGGCAGCTTGCCAGTTCGTATCTCATCGTTTGGACATTCGCGATTGAGCCAATGTTGCCAGCTTTCGAGCGACCAGAAATTCACGTGACCGGTGTAGCCGTCCCAATCCGACCGATATTCCTTGGCTGCCGTCGAATCGTAACGTCCATCCGGTACGGTCAATAATAGATATCCGGTCGTAATATCGCGCAGCCGTTGGAGCGCGACTTGCGGATTCGCTAGGTGCTCCAAAACCTCGGTAAGAATGATCAGGTCGTAGTTCGTACCGGCCTCCAGGCTGTCGATGGTGCCGCGCCAAATTTTCGCGAACGGGCATAGGGCCTTTGCGATTTCGATACGAGAGTCGTTCGTATCTGTTCCGGAATAGATGCCCGTGGGATGATAGTTGTGAAGTATCCGCAGCATGTAGCCGAAAAAGACTCCCACGTCTAAGATGCGAGCACCATCGAGAGGTAAATTGGCCGCCTCAAGAACATCCAGCGTCTCGTAGTAGAAGCTCACTCGACGGGGCTGAAGGTATTTGCGAGCGCCGGCCCAATGAATGTCACTCGGCAAAAATTGCTTGACCACGGCCAGCGACTTATTCAGATCGTCGGCATCGAACCGCCGATTTAGCCGATACTGATCTGGTGGAACGCGGGTGAGTCGGTAGCCGAATCGGCCAAGGACTTTGCGGATGAGCGGCTTTGACATGAACGTGAACCAGGGGTGATCGGCAGTCAGTTAGCGTTTAAGTATAGACCATCCGTTAAATTGGCCAATCCTGGCATGCAGAGTTAGTCGCGGCGACCGTTTGACTAGTCCGGCTGCTGCGCCTGCCGGATAAGCTTGGCCGTTTTCTCGGCGACTTGCTGCCAGGAGTACTCGCGCATGATGAGTTGCCGGGCGGCCGCGCGCATCCGCTCAAGGCGCAGCCGGTCATTATGTACCGCGAGCAGCTCGCTGCAAAGAGTTTGGGCGTTCCACGGGCCGACGATACCGGCGCCCGTTCCATCGAGCACTTCGCGCATCGGCTGCGACGGCGAGCAAATGGGCACGCAGCCTGCGGCCATATAGTCGAACAGTTTCAGGGGCGACAGGCCATCGGCATAGCGTTGATAAAGCACCAGGCCCACGTCCATGGCCGCGAGATAGTTGGGTAGCTCGAGATAGGATATCGGGCCATGAAGGTGCAGGTTTGGCGGCACGTCCGCTCCGAACAGGCTTTCGCTCCCGCCCAGAATGTGAAAATCGATGGGCCAGTCGTTGCTGGCGGCGAGGGCCGCGGCGTCGCGAATTAGCGGGGTGTCGTGGTACGGATTCGGACCGCTGGCAATAAAAGTCACGTTGAGTCGATCGTTTTGAAGTTGTATTTGGGTGGGGCGGGGCAAGTCGCGGCGGAACATCTCGGGGTCGGAACCGTTCTGCACGACATGTGCATTC
>JAKEIB010000298.1 GCA_022614705.1 Planctomycetota bacterium
CACCCAAAGCAAGCTCACACGTATGTCCAATAACCCTTCGCTAATTCGCGGCATCTTCTTCCGTTGTTGTGTTGCAGATTTTTTCGGATGAGCCATAACATCAATAATGGTGGGACGTTTACCACGGGGCCAACCGACTTGCACTTGCTCAGGGCCACCGGCGCGATCAATATCGGCGGCGGTACGTTCAATCTAAACGGCAATATGACGGTCGATGGCGGCACGATCACGTGCATCGACTGCGCGCTGAATCTGGCCACGGGCAAAACGCTCACGGCCCAGAACAACGCTCAAATTAATCTCGCATCCGGTATCTTCAATATCGGCGTCGGGAGCGGCACCAACACGCTGATCGTCAGCGGCGCTGGCACGACGTTCACTAACAGCGGACTCCTCCGCGTTGGTTTCGGAGGGACGGGCATTCTGACGACAGAATCCGGTGGCGATGTGGCCAGCACAAGCGCCGGCCTCGCCCAGGGCACCTCGACGGCCACTGGCACCGTCACCGTCACCGGCGCCGACTCGACCTGGACCGTGACACAGGGACTTAATATTGGATCATTGCTTGGCGGAGCGGGCACGCTCACGATTCACTCCGGCGGCAGCGTGACTGTCGGCGATCAGGTTCTCCTCTATGACAACTGCCTGCTGACACTCGACGATGGCACACTGACAACGGAGGCGATCGACTTCCGGGGTGGACAGTTCGACTGGATCTCCGGCACGCTCCGCTGGACCAGCGGTTCTGGATTCGAGGTTGGCGCCGGCGAACCGTTTGGCTCGACGCTGTCGTTAAACCAGAATCAGAGCCTCGTCGTCGACTCCCAGTTGCGCATCGATCCCGGCGCAATTCTCTCCGTGGAGAGCGGCGTCAATGCAGGTGCGGTCGATGTCTTCGCCGGTGGTCAATTGTTCGTCGGTGGCGCCACGCAACAATTTGGCTCCCTCGCCGTCGTCGGGGGCGATCTGGTATTCAACAATACGACCGTGGTCAGCGGCCCGGTCACGAGTTTCACAGGCGGGGCGATCACCGCGCTCGGCGATGTGACGTTCAACGACCTGGTGGACGGCTCGGGCGACTTCTACGGCCCAGGCACCATCACGTTTGCCGGCGGCATGGCTCCCGGCGATAACGTGGCGGAACTGGTCTTCCCGGCCGAAGTCAGCTTCGAAGGCGGCGTCACGCTTGCGGGCACCAATACCCTGTTCATCGAAATCGGCGGCCCGTCGCGCGGGACTGAGTATGATGCACTCGATGTCGCCGGCGCGCTAACGCTTGATGGCGCCCTCGACGTCTCGCTCGTGGACCTCGGCAGCGGCGTATTTGCGCCCGCGCTCGGCGACTCGTTCGACATCCTCGATTGGGCCAGCCTCAGCGGCACATTCGACACGCTCAACCTGCCTCCACTCAACGCCGACCTGATGTGGAACCCCTCGCTACTCTACACGACCGGCGCGCTGCGCGTCGCGCTGGCCGGCGACTTCAACGGCGATGGCTCTGTCGACGCGGCCGACTACGTTGTCTGGCGCAAGGGCGTCGGCGTTGCTTCCACGCCAGAAAACTACAACCTCTGGCGCACCAACTTTGGCCAATCCGCCGGTTCGGGTGCCACTGCTGGTGGCTCGGCATTCGCCGTGGCGAACTTGTCCCGCAGTGCGGATGCTGCTGTACCCGAGCCAACACCGCTTGTCTTGGTTTGCTTAACCACGGCTGCCGGACTGTGGCTGCGTTTGAGTCGCGTTGGTTCGCGGGCTGTTCGTTGTCGCCACATGGTGGCAGGAGCATAGATATGCGTCGCCGATCTACGTTGCGCGCTGGAATCCGCGTTCTTGCGATCTGCATGATGTTGACTGTTAGTTCGGCAGCTCACGCCGTCACGACCAGTTGGAACACTGACGTGAGCGGCCTCTTCACCACGGCCGCCAACTGGGACAACGGTGTGCCCGACAGCGACGATACGGCCATCTTCAACCGCGGCTTCGTCGGCTACACGGTCACGTTCCCGGGCGGAACGATCTTCGAGCCGCCGGTGAACTATGCAATCAACTATCTCCGCGTGAATAACAACCACGTCAATTTTGTCTGGAATGACTCCTTCCCCTTACAAGCGAGCCCCAGCCTCTCGGTCCTCAACCCTGACGTGTCGATTGTCGTGGGCGAGAACGCTGGGGAGGTGGGGATACTCGGCACGACACTCGCCAGTTTCTCCGGCGCGAACACATCCATCGGCCGCGCCCCTGGCGCCAATGGCACGCTCAACGTCGTCGGGGGAACGTTCAGCATGAGCGGCAATCTCGACGTCGGCGATTCGGGTACGGGCACGTTGAATGTCACCAACGGCGGCGACGTCGTCAGCAGCCTCAGCCACATCGGCCAATTTACGGGCGGCGAGGGCCACGTCACGGTTTCTGGCACCGGCTCCAGCATCACTGTGCCCCAGCTATATCTCGGCGGCAGCCCGTCTTCACCCGGTTCATCCGGCGGAGGCGCCGGCACGCTGACGATTCAAGATGGCGGGACCGTTTCGACGGGGACCGAAGCGCAATCGTACATTGGCTTCAGGGGTTCAGGCGCCCTGAACATCCAAAACGGCGGATCGTTTTCCGGTAGCGCGACGATTTCGTTCGACCATGGTTCGACCGGCACGGTGATGGTCACCGGTCCCGGATCGCAATGGATTGAGTACTCGCAACTTGATGTCGGACAGAGTAGCAATAGCACTGGGACGCTGACTATTTTGAATGGAGGTTTGGTCTCTGGCTCTTCCAGCTGGGTCCGCTCGACCGGCACAGCGACGGTCTCCGGGGACGGCTCGACCTGGAACAACAGTCTCGGTCTTACCGTAGACAGCAACTTGACAATTGACGATGGCGGCAGCGTCACCAGCGGCACTGCCGACATCGGTTTATTATCCTCCACGGACAGCAGCGTGACCGTCGCCGGCGCGGGCTCGCAGTGGACGATCGCCGGGGAGCTTCGTGTGGGCCGTTTTTTCAGCCGCGGCACGCTGAACGTCACGAACGGCGGCATTGTCTCAAGCGCCGCCGCTTTGCTGGGCGCAGGGGAGGAGGGTGGGACGGTCAACGTCGATGGACCGGATTCGACCTGGACGATTGACGGTGTACTTGATGTGGGTGCATTCGGCCCCGGCACGCTGAGCATCACAGGCGGCAGTACAGTTTCGAATGGTACCGCATTTGTCGGTCCCATTAGCAGCGCGATCACCGTTGACGGCCCTGGCTCGACCTGGACCTCCGAAGGCGATCTCATCATCGATTCCGGTGAGCTTATGGTGTCCGACGGCGCGACCGTCGCCGTGAACAGCGGTATTCTGGAGATCGGACAAGCAAGCCGAGTTGCCGGCGACGGCCTCCTTTCTGGCATCGTGATCAACCGGGGCCTGATCAATCCCGGCCTGAACCCCGGCGCCATGACGGGCGTTACGACGGGCTCCCTCGATGTCGACGGATTGTACTACATTCAATCATCCACCGGTGAGTTGCAAATTCGTCTCGCAGGCACCACGCCCGGAACTGACTACGATCAATTGCAAGTGAATGGCGCCGTCACGTTGAATGGCACATTGTCGGTCGCCCTAGCCAATTCTTTCGCGCCGTCCGCCGGCAACGTGTTCGACATCCTCGATTGGGGCAGCCTCAGCGGCACGTTCGACACGCTCCAGCTCCCAATGCTCGCCGCCGGGCTGGAATGGGATACGTCGCATCTTTATGTGACCGGCGTGCTCAGCGTCGTGCCGATGCTGCCGGGCGATTACAACGACGACGGCGCCGTTGACGCCGCCGATTACGTCGCCTGGCGCAAAGGCGTGGGCGTAGCCACAACCCCCGCCAACTACGATCTCTGGCGCACGAACTTTGGCCGCACCGCCGGCAGCGGAGCAAGTGTTTCGACCAATGGTTTCTCTCAAGTGCCGGAGCCGGCGTCGGTGATGTTGATCGTGGCCGGAATCGTTATCGGCCGGCTGACGGTAAGCCGCAGGCGCCGTTATGACACCGCCGCGCTCGGCGCTTTTTTCTTGAGTTTCGGTGGGCGGCGACTTAGAATACCCCGCGTTGGACCGCCCGGCCAAGGACCTGTCGAACGGTTTAATCCCTGCAAGATTCCTCTGCTTGATTCAATCTTAGGGAGTTCCAATGAATCGTCGGCACATTGGCGTGATAATGCTGGCAACTTTTTGTCCGCCGATCAACATTTGTTCCGCGGAAGTGACCGGGACAACCGGCGGCGGACAGACGCATCCGAACCTGCAGCCCTCGTTGGCGTTGAACTACAGCATTGCCTTAAACGGCATCTTTCCCTCGCAGAACGGCGTAGGCGGCGGCAGCATTAGCGAGCCGTTTCTCGGCGAAATCGCGCTGTTGTCAAGCAACTTTGCGCCGCGGGGGTGGGCCTTGGCACGGGGCCAGTTGTTGCCCATAAATCAAAACCAGGCGCTGTTCACGCTGCTCGGGACGACGTACGGCGGCAATGGCTTCACGACGTTCGCGCTCCCTGATTTGCAGGGGCGCGTGCCGATCGGCGCCGGACAGGGGCCGGGGTTGACCAACCGACCGCGCGGCCAGGCGACTGGCACCGAAGTCGTGACGCTCACCGAGAACCAGATGCCGTCCCACTCCCATTCGCTGCCGACGCTCGGCGGCATGACCGGCGCGACTGGCGGTGGTGTGGCGCACTCCGAAATGCAGCCATCCCTGCCGTTGAACTACATTATTGCGCTGCAGGGCATCGATCCGTCGCAGAGCGCCGAAGGCGGCGGCAGCGGCATCAATCCGTACGTGGGCCAGGTCGCGCTGGTCGCTAGCAGCTTCGCACCGAGAGGCTGGGCCTTGGCCGATGGCGCGCTGCTTACCATTTCTCCTGAGACGGACGTCTTATATTCGCAACTGGGCACGACGTATGGCGGCGACGGCATCACGACGTTCGCGCTGCCCGACCTGCGTGGCCGCGCGGCGATTGGCTTCGGACAGGGACCGGGGCTTACGAATCGCCAATTGGGACAGAACGTCGGCGCCGAATCAGTCGCGCTGAGCGCTGCCGAACTGGCGCCCCATTCTCATTCGCTGCCGATGGTCGGAGGAACGACCGGACTCGCGGGCACCGGCGCGGTGCACTCGAATATGCAGCCCTCGCTCGGTTTGAATTACATCATCGCGCTAGATGGCATTTTTCCATCTCCAAGCGGCGCCGGCGCCGGAAGCGGAGGCGGCGGGCAACCGTATTTCGGCGAGATCATTCTGTTTGCCGGAAGCTCAGCGCCAAGCGGTTGGGCGTTTGCGGATGGTTCGGTGCTCCCAATCATCGACCATGAGACCCTGTTTAACCTGATCGGCACGACCTATGGCGGCGACGG
>JAKEIB010000031.1 GCA_022614705.1 Planctomycetota bacterium
CAGTCCGTTGAAAAACTGTGGCTGGCCTCTGTGAGGCCGGCTTTTCGTCGAGGATTCCGGGGTCACAGACCCCGGCTACAACATTTTTCAACGGGCTGCTATACCGCAACCGGATGGTATTGGCGGGCGGCGATTTTATGCCATTGCTCGCGTCCCCTAAATCGTTAAACTCGAACGCTTTGCGGTTGTTCGACCTCCCTCCCCTGTGCGGGGCGCAGGAAGCGCGCTCCGCTTCGCGCCCTCGGCTAAACGGCCGCTGCCCTCGCCATGCTGCTTGTTGAAAACGTTAAGAAGTCGTATCGCGAGCCGAACGGCGAGTGGCTGCCGATCCTCAATGTGCCGCGGTTTGAGCTAGCTGCGGGGGAGCAGGCCGTCATCCGCGGGCAGAGCGGCGGTGGGAAGACGACGCTGCTCAACGTGATCGCCGGTCTGTCTACGGCCGACGAAGGGCGGGTGATCGTCAGTAGCACTGATATCACGCAATTGCCGGAGGCGGCCCGAGATCGGTTCCGCGCCCGGCACATTGGGTTCGTGTTCCAGACGTTTAATTTGTTGGCCGGCTTCACGGCGCTGGAAAACGTGCTGCTGGGAATGACGTTTACCGGTCAGAAAAATGACCCGCGACGTGCGATCGAGCTACTGGAGCGAGTAGGAATCGGCCATCGTCTCACGCATAAGCCGGCGGCGCTTTCGGTGGGCGAGCAGCAGCGGGTGGCCGTCGCAAGGGCGCTCGTGAATCGGCCAAGTTTACTGCTCGCGGACGAGCCGACGGCCAACATCGATCCGGCCCATCAGCAACAAGTGATCGAACTGCTGTGTGAAGTGTGTCGCGACGAGAACGTGGCGATGCTGCTGGTGACGCATGCGGATGAGGTGGCGGAACAGTTTGAGCGGGTGGAACATTTAGAAAACCTTAATCGCACGATGGCGAAAGTTAGTTAGGCGAGCATCCGCTAAACCGCGAGCGGAATTCGACGTTTACGATACGAGCGCACGTTTATGTCATTCTGGAAGATAGCCTGGCGGAACATCGAGCAGCGGGCGCTGGCGTCGTCGCTGACCGCGCTGTCGATGGCGCTGGGCGTGGCGCTGATGATCGCGGTGATTGTAATCTATGGCGTCGCCGTGCGGCAGTTCAAGCAACGCGCGGAGGGCTACCACCGGATTGTTGGCGGCAAGGGCGGCGCGCTACAGCTTGTGCTGAGCACGGTGTACAACATCGGCAAGCCGCTGTATCCGATTCCGTACAGCTATTACGAGAAGTTCAAGCCGGGTGGGCAGTTCGCGGACGTCACGGAAGTGGCGATCCCGTTGTGCCTCGGCGACAGTTACGAAGCGCCGGACGGCACATTTTATCGAGTCGTCGGCACGACGCCCGACTTGTTCGGCAAAATTGAATATGGTACCTACGACGATGGCACACCGAAGACGTACGAGTTTGAGCCGGGCGGCCGGAATTTCAAGGATGCCTCCGGCCTCACCGGCGAGGCCTTTCGTGAGTCCGCGTTCGAGGCGGTCGTAGGATCGGTCGTCGCGGCTCAGTCGGGGCTCAAATTAGGCGACGAGGTCCATCCAACCCACGGCATCGGCGGCAAAGGACATAAGCACGAGGGCTTCAAGATCGTCGGCATTTTGAAGCCAACGGGAACGGCGAATGATCGGGCCGTGTTCATAAACATCGAGGGCTTTTACTTGCTGGAGGGACATGCTTCCTCGCATGACGAACACGATCAAGCCGCATCCACCGATCCCACGGAGGTCACGCAAGAACCGCACGCCGAGACGGTCGAACATCATGACGAGCACGCTCTCGCACCGCTGCCGATCGAACAGCGTGAAGTGACCTCGATCCTCGTGCTCTGCAACAGCCCGTTCGGACCGCGCGTGCTGGAGGAGTTCATTGACAGGGCAAACGACCCGATCGCGCAAACGGTAGCGCCCGCTAGCGAAATCGACGCGTTGATGGACCGTATCGTCGGCCCGGTCCAGCTCATCCTGCTGGTGATGACCATCTTGATCGTCATCGTGGCCGGCATTAGCATCCTCGTGAGCATTTACAATTCGATGAGCGAGCGGAGCCATGATATCGCGGTGATGCGCGCCCTGGGGGCCAGCCGCATTGCCGTGATGGCGATCGTTCTCGTGGAATCGATCCTGCTCGCCGTGGGCGGGGGGCTGATTGGGATTTTTGTAGGGCATGCTCTCATTGGCGTAGTCAGTCCGTACGTGGTCCAGCGGACGGGCGTTGCGCTGAGCTGGTTCGAATTCGATTGGAAGGAATTGATACTGATTCCCGGGCTGGTTGCGCTTGCGTCACTGGTGGGATTTTTGCCGGCCTTGGCCGCGTATCGGACGGATGTTGCGAAATCGCTGGCGAGTGGAAGGTAGATTCGTAGGTCAGGGCTTTGTAGCCTGACGCTTTCGAACACGAACTCCGATGTGTGAGCGTCACGATTGTGAGTAAGCTCCCGCCCGGGGGCCAATCATTTTCCACCCGCAGACCCGGCCAAATGTTCGTCTTGCATCGGCACGGCGATATGATATGCTGACGGACCAATACTATACGGATGATCACATTGCCGCGCGCGCCGGTAGCCGGCGCGCCACGCTCTCGGTGCGCGCCGTGCGAACCCGAATGTCGATTTGTGCGTGCCTGTCGCGAAATCGCGACATACTTGCCAAAACCCCGGGGGAGAGTTTTGGACATCTACGCGAAAACCCGATGATAACTGCCGTGCTCCGCGCGGGCCAATCATTGTTCACCCACATTCCAGACGCTCACACAACTCGGATAACGTCAGACTGGATAGCCTGACCTACGTGCGGTTCGCCGGATAGAATGGCAAGATGGGTGTCACCGGATGTTGATGGAGCAGGTGTGCTATGAACTTTCGTTCCTTCAGAATCTGCTTTGCGGCACTGGCTGTTTTATGCGCGGGCATTGCAAGCGCGGCAGCCTGTCCATTTTGCGACGCGCCGACGCAGACGCTAAGTGAAGAAACGGCCTCGGCCGACGCAGTCGTACTGGCGAAACTCGTGAAGGAAGCGCCACCGGTGAGCGGCGCGGCCGATCCCAATAGTGGCACCGCGACGTTTGAGATTATTGAGGTGCTGCGCGGGCAGGACAATCTCAAGGGCGTGAAAGAGGCCCGCGCCGTTTATTTCGGTGAGGCCGACAAAGATCGGGTGTTCCTCATCAGCGGACTGGGCGCCGAAGAATTGGACTGGACGACGCCGCTACCGCTTTCCAAGGCGGCTGAGGACTACGTGCGGAAGCTGCCCAGCGTGCCACCCTCCGGGGCCGACCGGTTGGCGTTCTTCCAGGAGTACCTGGAAAACGACGACCCACTGCTGGCCCAGGACGCTTACGACGAGTTTGCCCGCGCACCGTACGAGGAGGTGCAAGCTCTGGGTCCGCGAATGCATCACGCTGACCTGGTGAATTGGATCGCCGACTACGAGATTAATCCCAGCCGGCGGCGGCTGTACCTGACGATGCTCGGCGTGTGCGGCGGCAAGGGCGACTTGCCGCTCTTGGAATCGATGATCACGTCCGACTTCGTGACGATGGAGCCGGCACTCAAGGAAATCGTGAGCAGCGGCATGGCGATGAACGGCCCGCTCTGCCTTCCCGGCTGGATCGAAATTATCCAGCAGCAGGAACGACAAAAGAAGCTCGGACTCGACGCGCTCGTGGCCTGCTACCTCACGCTTCGCGGGCCGGACGGACTCGACTTGATCGACCAGCGGTTTCTGAAGGATCCCAAGGTTGAGTACACGCACATCTATTCGACGATCATGGCGCTACGGTTTCACGGCGATCAAGAAACGGGCGTGTTGCCGCGCGAACGGTTGCTGAACTCGATGCGACTGTTGCTCGGCAATCCCGATTTCGCCGATCAGGTGATTCTGGACCTGTCACGATGGGAAGATTGGTCGGTGCTCGATCGGCTCGTGGAGATGTTCAAAACAGCCGACGAGAAGAGCTATGTTCGCCAGCCGGTCGTGACGTATCTCACGGTTGCCGCGGAGCAGCCGGGGGACGTGGGTAAGCGTGCCTCGGCGGCGATGACGGAGTTGGAGCAACTTGATCCGGAGACGGTGAAACAGGCGCGCAGCTTGATGGCGTTCGGCGCGCTGGCGCGGGCGAAGGCGAACGACAAGCCGGCCGCGGCAAGCGACGCGGAGAAGTCGACCGAGTCTCCGGGCGACACGGAGGCGTTCGCCGCATCGGCGGCGGATAATGAGACCGATGCGTCGGACATCCCCGACCCGGCCGCGTATGAGGAAGGCCAGCAGAAGGGCCACACGTCGGACAACGTGCGAGAAACTGCGGACGTGTCCGCCGCCGAGACAGCCAAGGACGCGAAAACGGAAGTCAAAGCCACGAAACCCGTTGCTCAGAGCGTTCCCATTGCCGCCGCGGAAGCTGCCTCGCAGCCGCAGCCGATGTTGATTGTCGGCGTGCCGCTATTGGCGGCGGGGCTGTTGATGGGCGTGTATTGGTTGATTTTGCGCGTCGGCGCGGTGTAGAGAGACAAGAGTCGAGGGTCTAGAGCCAGAGTTTCGTCATGAGTACTGCGACGTTGGAAATGGATACGATCGACAGCGCGGATGAAGCGTTGCAATACCGTGCCCTACACACGGGGGCGATCCTCGGGCTGGTGCTCGGTGTGTTGTCGGTATTCATGGTGGTTGCTGCCGCGAATTCGCTGCAGAGCTGCCTGCTGGTGGCCCCGATCCCTGTTTTGGGCATGGCGATTTCGCTACGGTCGTTGGCCCGAATTCGTCGTGAACCTGAGCTTTACACGGGACGTCAACTTGCGACGTTGGGACTCGTCCTTTCGCTAGTGTTTTTGATTGGCGGCGTGAGCTATGGCGGTTACATATATCTCACCGAAGTGCCGGAGGGCTATACGCGAATTTCATTCAACACGATGAGGCCGGATGAGATTCAGGAGCGCGGCGGCGTAAAAGTGCCGCCCGAGATCACCGCGCTCGACGGCAAGAAAGTGTTCATCAAGGGTTATATCCGGCCCGACTCGATTACCGTGTCGCGCGGCATCGATCGATTCTTGTTGGTCCGCGACAACAACCAGTGCTGCTTCGGCGACATCTCGACGATCAAGTACTACGACCAGATCGACGTTGACATGGTCGGCTCGCGTCGCGTTGATTACGAGCAGGGCGTGTTCCGCATCGGCGGCGTGTTGCACGTCCATCCGGAGAATTTGGCCCTGGGGCCCACGAAGCCCGTGTTCTCGCTGGAAGCGGATCACGCCAACTAGCACGCGTCGCGACCTTGCCGAGCGGAAATCTCATGCTGAAGCGCACTGTTCGCACGTCGATGCTGGTTGCAGCCGTGTCGGCGGCGAGCGCCTTCATCTTGCTGAGCGGCTGCGATCGAGAACCGATCGGGGCGACGACCAATCCTTCCAACGCGAATTCTTCGCCGACGACAGACAACCGAGCGGACAACGGACAAGCGCCCGCCACGCCGAAGCCGAAGTTGAAACCGGGCGCGAGAACCGTTGTGCTGGCGCGCGCCGGGGATCGGCCATACGACAAGACGTTCGACGACCTACGGTTCGAGATGACGGTGGGAGAGCCGTTTTACCGCGAGATGTTGCCGGATAATATCGAAGCCATGAAGGACCAGCGCATTCGCATCCGCGGCTTTATTTTGCCCACGCCGCAGAAGCGCGGCATCAAGACGTTTGTGCTCGTGCGCGACAACCAGGAATGCTGCTTCGGGCCGGGCGCGGCGCTCTACGATTGCATTCTCGTCAAGATGCAGCCGGGCAAGACGGCCGAGTTTTCGATCCGGCCCGTGACGGTGGAGGGCACGTTCGATATCCGGGAAGTTCGCGGGCCGGATGGCGTGCACCTCGCCATTTATCACTTGGCGGCGGAGTCGGTGGAATAAAGCGAAGAAGCTAAACAGCAAGCGTTTGGCGGTGCGAAAACTTCCGCTTGCGGTTTAGCTTTCCTCGCCGCCGAGGCCGAGTTTGGAGAGCCAGCGGCGCCGGGGCGCGCCGGCGGGCGGTGGGCCGTTGGGGCCGAATTCGTGGCGCCGCGATTCGAGGTCGGCCCGCATCTCCTCCAACTCAACGCGCTGCCGCGCGATCTTGGCCCGGTCGAGTGACAGCTCGAGTTCGGCGGCGCGGAGCTTGTCTTCCATTTCGCGTTCGAGCTGCGAGATACGCTTTCGGTGCTCGGCGATCACTTCATCAGCGTCGAGTAATTCGTCGAGCTTCTGATTTCTCGCGTCGTCGATCGCGGCCATAGTGCCGCCATGGTCCTGCGCTAGCTGCGACTTGAGCTCGGCGATCTCGCGGTCCTTCTCGGCAACGATCGTGTCGGTCATTTCGATCGTGCCTGCGATGCGGACGCGTTCGTCCTGCCGATCCGAATCATCTGCCGATTCGCCCTCATGTTCCAGGCTGGCCAGCAGACGGCGTTTTTGCGCTTCCCAATCCATGCTGCCGCTGTCGGCGGTGCGAATCAGTTGGCTACCCGAGGACACCAGCTGGGATTCGAGCTTTGCGTTCTTGGTTTTGAGCTCTCGTACGTCTTCGACCGCCAGCTCAAATCGCCGCTGCAGGTCGGCCCGTTGCTGCTCGGCATCCGCGTCGATCTGTACGGCCGGTTGCTTTTCGAGCTGCTCGACCCGTTCAGACAGCGCATCGCGCTCGGCCCGGAGCGCGACCAGCTCAGCCGAATCGGCCTGGGCGGCTTCCGGTCGCCGGGCCAGTTCCTGCTCCAGCTCTACGACGCGACCGCGGTAGCGCTGAACGTCCTGTAAAGCCAGCTCGAATTTTTGCTGCAACGCGTCGCGTTCGGCCTCGAGCTGGGCGCGCGACTCAGTCCATTCGGTCCGTTGATCGTTCCAGGCCGCCTGCTGCTCGCGCAGCTTATCCTCGAAACCAGTCAACTGCCTGGCCCACTCGTCGCGAGCGGCGCGTTGTTCATTATCCAGCGTCGCGGCTTGCTGCAACAACTCGTCGCGAGCAGACTCTAGCTCGGCTCGCTCGGCCGACCACTCGGCGCGCGACTCCTCGTACTCTTTGGTCAGGCGCTCGATTTCGGTTCGAGCTTGGCTGACGTCGCCTGCGCTTTGGGATTCCGTTGCACGCTCGCTGGCGAGCGAGGCGGCGATGGTTTCAAGCTGGCCGGTGATTTCCGCCTCGAGCCGCGACACCCGCTCTCGACCGCTTGCCATGGCCGCACGCGCACGGTCCTCCAGCTCTCGCAGGGTCGTGGCGGAGCACGATGCGAGGGCTTCGGAGTCTTGCGATTTGGGACTCTGTTCTTCCATGCAATGCATCACGTTTTCGTTCGGCCGCGACGCCGACCCGCCGAGCAGGATGGAGCGCGTAGCGCGATCTGCGAACGCGCCGGGGCGCGGCGCGGCTAAACACCGCGGCCGGCCGCTCCGAGGCGGTTGGCGCGCAGGGTGTACCGGCGGTAAATATCTGGCGAAATGCGGCCGCATTCCGCGAGGATATTCCCAACGGTATATAGGCCGCCGCGAAGGGGTGGTCAAAAGCCGTTTTTTGGCCGCGCAGGTCGTGACGGTGGTGCCGTTTGTACGGCGGCCCGCGCTAGCGTGTCGACGAATTTAACCACCAAGACACGAAGAGCACGAAGATATGAAGTCACGATTGCACACTCTGCTTGGTGTTCTTTGTGCCTTCGTGGTTGATACCGGAAGATGCGAATTCATAAAGACGGGCGATCTGTTGGCTAAAGTTCTTGGCGATCGTGTTGCGGCAGAGGCTGAGCTTGGCCGTCATTTCGCCACGCTCGATGGAAAACGGACGGTCGAGTAAGGCGAATTGGCGGACTTGTTCCTCATGGGCGGCGGATTGCAGGCAGCGGCTGATTTCAGCGGTGAATGACTCGCTTGTCGCTAAGCCGCGAGCGGCGGGAGTGCATCCGGATGGGACGATCAGGGCGATGAGGTACGGTTGGCCGTCGCCGAAGACAATGGCCTGCTCGATGAGGGGTGAGACCGTCAGCAGATTTTCCACCTGGGTGGGCACAACTTTCTTGCCGGTCGAGAGAACGATGAGCTCTTTCTTACGGCCGCGGATGAACAGGAAGCCATCGGCGTCCAGATGGCCCAGGTCGCCGGTGTGCAGCCAGCCGTCGTTCATGGCGGCGGCGGTGGCGACATCGTCCCGCCAATAACCCAGCATCACATTTTGGCCGCGACAGAGGATTTCGCCATCATCGGCGATGCGGACATCGACGTCGGTGAGTACGCGGCCCACGGAACCAAAGCGGTGGCTCGTGGGCGTTGACATGGAAATCACCGGCGAAGATTCGGTGAGGCCGTAGCCGGCGAGGATCGGCAGGCCCTGGTCGGCGTACCACCGCTCGACATCGGGCGCGAGCGGGGCGCCGCCGGACGTGAGCCATTCCATTCGGCCGCCGAAGAACTCGCGGAGCGCGGCGGATTCATCCGTTGCGCCGCCGCCCCGCAGCTTTTCAGCAATGCGTTGGTACAGGAAGGGGACCGCATTCAGCGCGGTCGGGCGGGCGAGTTGGCAATCGCGGGCCAGCGTTTCGCGGGTTTCGCCCAGGACTAACTGCGCGCCGACGTAGACCCACGTATAGAGATCGCACGTGCGGGCGTAGATGTGGCTGAGCGGCAGGATGCAGAGGCGCGATTGATCCGGGCCAGCGCCGAACAATTCGGCGGTGGCGGCGGCGTTGGAAGCCAGGTTGCCGTGACTGAGCATCACGCCCCGCGGTCGGCCAGTGGTGCCCGAGGTGTAGAGAATGGTGGCAAGATCGCTGGCGTTTGCCGCATGCCAATCGGCGTCGGCGATTGCCTGGGGCTGTCCTTGGGCGCCGGCGAGCCGCCCTCCCACGGCGATCGGCTGCTCGTCGTGAATCCAAACAGCAGTCCGCTTGTCGAGTTGGCCGGCAAAATTCGCTGCGCGTTCGGCGCTGGAAACGACGACGAGCCGCGCGCCGGAATCGGCGACTTGCGTGGCGATCTGCTCGTCGGACAGCGTGATATGGATCGGCACGTGGACCGCGCCGGCCAGGTGGATCGCGAGATCGGTGATGATCCACTCGTAGCGGTTTTCGGAGACGTGTGCAACGCGGTCACCTGGCACAAGGCCGGCGTCCTGGATTCTCGCAGCGAGTAGCGCCGCTTCATCGGCGACTTCGCGCCATGTGCGCCAATGTAATTCGCCTGCGCGAACGAAGCCGAGCGCCTGCTCGTCGCCGCGGCGAGCGATCGTGTCAGCAAGAAATGCCGGGATTGTTTGCGATTGGGCTGGTGCGTTCATGCCATAATGATGGCCCAACCGCGACAATGATGCAATTACCAATGCAAGACTGATCGTCTCACGCAGAGGCGCTGAGGACGCGGAGTGTTGCAATCATTGAATCTCTGCGCTCTCCGCGCCTCCGCGTGAGATTCAGAGATCAGAAGACCCGCTGCAGATTGATCTCTGCCAATGCGACGGGATGCGTGAGACCGAAGTTGGTGAGCACTTCGGGGTGGACTTCGCCGAGGATGCCGAGCGGTTTGCCGTCGATGGAAAACGACGCGGCTCGGCCGGGGACGAATGTGGGATGGTCGATCGCGTTGTATTCGGCCTTCCAGCCCAGCTCTCGCAGTAGGGCATCCACCACGCTGCGTGCGGTGGCGTAGCCACTCTCGCGGCCCGTTTCGACAAACGCCACTCGCCGCTGTTCCGCCGCGCCAGTTTCGGCCGCGTCGTCCAACTCGACGACGTTGTCGATTTCGAACAACCGCTGCGGCATGGGTCGGCGGCGGTTTTCGCGAAGCGCTTCGAACAATCCGCCCATCAGGTGCGTGCGGACGACGTTGTAGGTCTTGAGCTTGGGATTCGCGACTTCGGGATAGCGCTCCGGCGTGGGCAGTCGCAGTCGCTCAAATTGATATTCCTCCGTCGAGAGCGGTAGGCTCATGATCTCGCTGTAACCCAGGCCAATAAGAATCTGCCGCACTCGATCGCTCAGTGGTTCCTCGGGGCGCGGT
The DNA here is from genome assembly GCA_022614705.1 of Planctomycetota bacterium. GTDB lineage: Bacteria > Planctomycetota > Planctomycetia > Pirellulales > Lacipirellulaceae > JABDGM01. The sequence goes on from JAKEIB010000031.1 coordinate 10,028, forward strand.
CTGCCCACCGTCATCGACTTCACCAGCCGCGGCTCGATGTTGGCGTAGCCGTAGCCGATGGCGACATCTTCGAGCACATCCACCGGGTGGCGGATATCCGTGCGGTAGCGAGGGTAAGAAACCAAGTAACGACCGCTTGAGCTCGGGCCGTTCGTCGATTGAACATCGAATCGCATTTTGCGAAGCGATTCAATCAATGATTTGTCGTCAAGCGGCAGGCCAAGCCAGCGTTTCGCTTCCGCGAGTTCAACTTCCGCGTTGCGAGGTTTCAAATCGGGCGTAATGCGTTTGCCGGCGCCACGTTCGGCAATTTCAACGGTCTCGACCTTGCCGCCGATTTCACACAGCGAACAAACGAGCGTATCAAGCGATTTCGTAACGGCCGCCTGGCTAATGCCCGTCACATCGATGAACACGCGCGTCGTACCCAGCTTAAGCTTAGTTTCCTCGCTGTTGATGATCGGCGGCATTGAGAGAACTTGGCCGTTGCTGTCTACCAGCGCCGGGTATCGTTTGTGGTCGGCGAGCAACTCCGCGTAGGCCATGCCTTTGGGATGTGATTCGAGAATCCGCCGGCCGGTCATTTTTTTGCCCGGCATGCCGAGTGGAACGAATGGTTCTTTATCCGGGTCGATAGTGCGATAGAAAATCAGCGGCGCAATCGTGTCCAAATCGTATACACCGATCGACGCCAGCTTGCGATCGCGGCCAACACCCCAGTGCAGGTTCTCCTGCAGGTTCATGATGGCGATGAGGCTGATCTCGCCGACGGGCGGCAACGTCATCACAGCGCAAGCGATAAACGGCCGGTAGCTTTCCGGCCTGGCCACCGATGGGTCAACACCGACTACAACGCTCGACCACTTGGTCTCATACTTCGGCAAGCCAAGCTCAATGCCGAGCGTGCCGCGGAGGGCGCGTGCCAGGCCGCCGACGTCAAAAAGGTCGGGCCGATCGGCCAGCAGATCGAGGCGCATCACTTGCTGACTACCGGCCGGCTTGAACGGCGTCTGCGATTCGTAACCACACAGCCCGCAGGATTTCACTTCCTCCTGGCCAAGCGGGTGCTCCACCAGCGAGCCGCACTGCGGGCAGCGGCTGCGCTCGATTTCCACGACATCTTCCACGTCGCAGCCAATCTGCTCGAGCGATTCGCGCAGCGTCTCCGTCGGATACTCCTTGCCGAGCAGAAGGTTGAGCCACGCCAGGTCGATGTTCACTATCGGCATAGCGGAACTCCTTCGAGCGCGTCGAGGCTCGGGCGATACAGCTCGCGGATGTCCGACAGGCCGAAACGCAACATGGCGAGCCGCTCGATGCCCAGGCCCCAGGCGAGCACTGGGTATTTACAGCCCAGCGGCAACGTGACTTCCGGGCGGAAAATGCCCGCGCCGCCCATTTCGAGCCACTTGCCGCGCGATTCCATGTATACGACGACGTCGACGCTCGGCTCGGTGTATGGGTAGAACGCCGGTTTGAATTTCACGCGGCCGAAGCCCATCTTCGAGTAGAACTCCTGCAGCGTGCCCATCAGCGAGGCCAGGTTGGCCTCTTCGTCGATGACGATGCCGTCGACCTGGTGGAACACGGGCAGGTGCTTGAAGCTGATCGTTTCGTTGCGGTACGTCCAACCGACACAGAAGAATTTGCCGGGCGGATCCGGGTTGGCGGCCAGGGCGCGAATCGTGGCCGCGGTCGTGTGCGTTCGCAGCACGACTTGCTTGGAGCGCTCCGGGCTCCAAGTGTAGCCCCAGCCTTCGCTGCCGGTTTCCCAGCCGTCTTCATGTGTGCGGCGTACCTGCTCAACGATATCGAAAAAGGTGTCAGGAACCTTTTGCTCGGTTGATCCAGAGCTGGTTTGTTGTAAAAGGTTCCTGACACCTTTTTCCGGCCCTTTTTCGGGCAGCGGCACCTCGGCCGGGTGACGCATGTAGAACGTGTCCTGCATATCGCGGGCCGGGTGGTCCTGCGGCTGGAACAGCGCGTCGAAATTCCAGAATGCCGACTCGATCATCGGCGACACGACCTCGGCGAAGCCCATTTCCAGGAACGCGCGGCGCGTTTGCTCGATAATCTTGCGCAGCGGATGAATCTTAGCGGGGTAGACGTCCTTGGCAACGAGCGTGACGTCGTAGGGGCGGAGTTTGATTTCGCGCCAAGCGCCGGATTCGAGGTCTTCGGGGGTGAGGGTGTTGCGCTCTTTGACGACGCGGACGTGCTTCATGAGAGCGTCGAAACCCGCACCTGTCAGGTTCAAAGTGCGAGTAATTCGTTTCTTGATTCGCGCCAACTCTGGGCGATTACCTAACAAATGCCGTAAGCGATCCAAACCCGCCGCATCTTTCTTGACTAGTTCGTCGAGAAAGCTCGCTTTCTTTTCAACGCACACCATGAGAACAAAAATGTCGAAATCATTATTTGTGTCCGTTCCGACTTCCCTCCCGCGTTCAGTTAGCGCTACTTTCACGCCGGAGTTTGTTTTTACTCGCTCAATCCACCCTCTAGCCGTTCCCCATTTAAGAACCTCATTAACAGGGACGCCCTTTTGCTTTGCCCATTCGACAAATTCGGACATTGGCATCTCACCGCCGGCTTCAGTGAGCGCTTTATTTGCGAGCTGTTCCGGTAGTCCTTCTTTAAGCAGATCATTTGCGCCATCACTGACAATCAACTCTTCGCGCTCGTTCTCCGCGATTTCAAAGAATCCTTTTTCATGGGCTTCAATCGCAGTAGCGGAGACTTGAGCTTGATCGATGCCCGTGATTCTGACGACTTCACCTAATTCGATCGGACCGCGTTCTTTCACCGTTTGCCAAACGGTGTAGGCCGCTTCGTTGAGGAGGATTTCGTCGGGCATAGCGTTGCGAAATCGGCGTCGGAGACGCCTCCCACAATAGTCGCTTGAAATTCGGGGGCCCCGGAGCGGCCGAATCGTGTGGCCGGCGGCGTCAGCCGCCGGAATAGTGGTCTCAATTTACCATTGAAGCCCCGGAGGGGCGACATCGGACGTTGATGTCGCCCCTCCGGGGCTTTTGATTTTTCTTTTCGCCGTATACCGTGGGTTTACACCCCCGGCTAAATGATGTCGCCGCCTTGCGGCTTCGCGCTGCGACCTGGCTGGCGCATGTACGAATAGTTGGCGCGTGCTGAGCACGGCCGCAATCCGCGACCAGCGGTCACGGCTTTATGGCGCGAACACGCTACGCGACGGCAGCCATGGCTTTTTCGACAATCGCGTCGAAGGCGGCCGGGTCGTGGATGGCTAGCTCACTGAGCGACTTGCGGTCGAGCTCGATCTTGGCTTTGTTGAGGCCGTTGATGAACTCGCTGTATTTGAGGCCGCGCTCGCGGCAGGCCGCGTTGATGCGGATGA
>JAKEIB010000299.1 GCA_022614705.1 Planctomycetota bacterium
CCTTACCGCTGGAGGCCGAATGGACGAATGGCGCACGCAGCGAAGTGACGGCGCCGGCGACCGCAATTGAGGACTTCTGAATGAATCTGCGTCGCGACACCGCATGATTAGTCGGCAGGTTGTTGGTTTTCATTGGACTGCAGCTCCGGAGCGAGTGTGAATGGTTACAAGTACGTTGGCGCGATTGAGCAGACGGGCGTCCGCCAGCGTAGTCCGCCTACTGCGCGGCGTCGGCCCTCACCGTCAGCAGTTTGTCTTCGGGGAACGTTTCCAGTTTGAGGTTCTTGAACTGCACCTCCTGTGGCACCGTGTTCGAGTGCAACTGGAGGCCGATCGGGGCGGCCTTGATCCGCTCCGGTTCCGGCTCGCGCCAGTCCGAGACCGGTTTGCCGTTGATCACGAACCGGATGCGGTTCCCCTGCGCGAGGATTTCGTAGCTGTTCCAGTCGTACTGCTTGCTGACCGTTTTGGCGATCTCGTTGTTCTGGTGAATCCCCGTGCGGCCGTACAGGTCATAGAACCCGTGGTCCGATGGGAACATCACCAGATGTCCGGCGTAGGTGGCGGGGTCGTTCTGTTCCGATGCGACGCGGCCCCACATCGCGATGCCAGAATGCATTTCGGACTCGGCCAGCTTGAAGTCGAACGTCAGGCGGAAGTCGCTGTAACTCTTCTCGGTCAGCAGATAGGTGCTCACCGGGATTTCGGCGGTGTTCTTGCCGATGATGACTCCATCCTTGACCGACCAATACTTGAAGTGACCCACCCAGCCGTGGAGGTCTTTTCCATTGAAGATCTCGACCACCTCCCGCTTTCCCTCGCGCGGCGGCACAACGGGGACTTCTTTCTCCTGAGACCAACTCCTGCCGACCGACAACAGGGCGATCAAACCGGCGGCTACACATTCGCGACGAAATGACATGGCAATTCGTTATCCAAGAGGAAGGCAACCGTTCAGGCAGAACCCCCGTCGCTCATGACCAGTGTCACGTGCCTGACGGCGCGTGCGAATCATCGCGATACCCACGAGTCGCTGGTTTGATACTAAGCTCATTTTTTCCGCGAGAATCTTGGACGATTAGTCACATTCGCGAATTCGGCAAAACGTCGCCGCGGTCCATCGATTGATAGGGGTTTTGGGCCGCTTTCGATTCTGGCGATGACCTGCCGGGGCCTCCTCCAGCTTCGCCTACTGGTCATGTCATTACGATAGCCAGGCTGGTCGCACGCCAGCGATACAAGTTGGCGTCATACTTGTGCGATTTGGCGACAAGCGCCGGAATAGCCTCGCCATGCTGAACCGGCTCCCGCTTGGTCTGGTGCTGGGCCATTACCGAGGGCGGTGCCCGGGGCCTTCACTTTTTGAAACGCTTGACCGATCGCCGGTGCGACACTTCGGGCCGGTCGCGCACTTTGCGCCGGTAGGCGGTAGGGGACATGCCCAGCTCCTGACGGAAAACGACGGCCATGTGTCGGAAGTCCGAGAAGCCCGTCTGCTGCGCCACGGTTTTCATGGGCAGATCGGTCCGGCCCAGCAGGCGCCGGGCTAGCTCAAGGTGGGCCCGCCGGATCTCCTCTCCCAAGCCCCACCCCAGCGCCTGGCGGCAGCGGCGTTCGAGCGTGCGTCGCCCTACCGGGACTTCCCGAAGGACGTCGATAACGCGCAATGGCAAATGGGCGTGCTCACGGATGAATCGCACCGCCGCAACGACATCCCCGTCCTCAATCGCCAGAACTTCCGTGGACCGCCGCGTCGCAACCCCAAGCGGTGGAACGAGCACCGGCTCTGCGGGCGGCTTCTCACCGGCGAGCAGTCGATCCAGCAAAGCCGCCGCTTCGTAACCGATCCGCTCCGCTGGCACCTTGACGCTCGACAACCGAGGGCGCGTCAGCTCACATTCCAGGTCGTCATCATCGACGCCCAACAGAGCCACATCTTCCGGCACCCGCAGTCCCACCTGACGGCACGCTTCCACCACCTGCACTCCCCAGTCGTCGCCGGGGACGAATACGCCCACGGGCTTGGGCAACGCGCGCAGCCAGCGGCAAACGCCTCGGTCCAGGTCCCAGTGCCGGCCGAGAGTATCAAAGGGCAGGTTTGCGGGACTATGGTAACAAGCCGGAGTATCGCCCGCCTCTTCAAGCGCCCCGAAAAACGCCGCGCGCCGCTCCGTCGAGTACAGGTGGTCCGGGGGGCCGACGAAGCCGAAATGACGCAGGCCGCGTTCCAGGAAGTGCGCCGCGGCCAGTTGGCCCACCAAGGCGTTATCGACGTGTACGGTCGGGAACCGCAGTGCCGGTAGGTGGGGGTCAACATTCACTACCGGCCTGCGCCATCTGGAAAGAGCGCGAAGCAGCAGCTCCCCACTCACGGAGGCGATCAACCCCACCGGCCGAAAGCGACCGAGCGATTGAAGGGACTGCTCCTCCGGTAAGACCGACGTGAATAGCCACTCCGGCTTCGTCTCGGCGTATTGGGCGATGCCACGGAGCACGCCGCGGTAGTAGGCGTAACTGTGGTGGATTGCCAGGCCAATCCGGAGGTGGTTCAACATGAATCCATTCTAGCACTTGTCGCAAAATCGCACAAGCAGGACGCAGTCCCGTATCGCCGACGAGTGCCCAAGCGAGCTAACGTAATTGCATGGCCGGCAATTAGAGTTGGCCGCAGCCCAGCCGGGAGCAATTGCTACTTGCCGAAGCGTTCGATACTCAGCGGGGTCGGCCCGGTAGAGGTCGATCAACCGCGGGTCCTTGTTCGCCGCGCCGACGTCTTGCAATAACTCTCTATGATAGTATGAAGACCAGCTTCCAAAGGTCGCCGGTAAATGTCTCGTTGCCGACATTTGGCATTTCGGCATTTACAAACCAGCAGGCAGTCGACTTCTGCATTCCCTTTGGATCGAGTGCCTTCGATAAGGTGTGCTTCGTAGAGTCAGGTTGCGGCGAGCTTCAACATGAAGGCGGCGCTCTGGAGATCGCGAAGGGAGACCTCGTCCGAGTGCCCGCCGAACTTCAGCATCGTTTCGTCGATCGACCGGGAACGCCGATGACGTTGAGCGTGTTGTGCGTTGAGGCTTCGGCGTTGACTTCGCCGGCCTCCGTTCACAGGACTTGGCGAGAACTACAGGCGATTATGCCGTTTCGACGGCGGCTGCACGTCCCCAACGCCTATTTTCACGGCGAATACCGGCGTCTGTTTCGTTCGATTGTCTTTGAACTAGGGACCAATCGTACTGGCCGCGAGGCAGCCGTGTTCGCCCTCGCCACCCAACTCATCATCCTGGTTCGACGAACCGCTGAAGGGCAGGTTGACGATCGAGCTGTCTCCCACCTCACTGCAGCGTTTCTGTCAAGCGTTGCGGAACTTGAGGAGCGATTTGCCGAGCCATTGCAGATCAGCGATTTGGCAGAAAATGCTGGCATGAGCTATCGATCGTACACCCACAATTTTCGTAGCTACAAGGGAATGACGGTGAGGCAGTACATAACACATCTGCGGATTGAATTCGCCAAGCGGAGGATCGTCGAGACAGGAGATATTTTGGGCTCTGCGCTGGAATCAGGGTTTGGCGACTTGGGTCACTTCTATCGCGTGTTCAAGCGACATGTGGGTTGCACTCCCCAAGAATTCATCCGCGATCAGACGAACGGGACGGGATCATAACACAAGCGTTCTAAACATAATCTGTCCCGCCCGACTAACGTAGCGTTCGCGGCGGGCGTCAATTGTTACATCTCAAAGCCAAGGGGTCAGAGGTTTTAACGTTCGCGTAGAGTCGGTCAAACCGTGACGTTACGCTTTTGATTCTTTCGAGACTTGCTGCGCAAAGCAGTGACATTTGCCGAATGCCGAATTGCCACAACCGCTTTCGCGGCACCTGATTCCTTGTATGTGCCCAGGTCGCTAGTCAGGATACTGCTTTCCGCAATGCATCGCCAGCGATCGACTTGCGTCCAGCGGTCGGCGCGGCTTGCACTCGGGCTTGACCTTGGTGCCTCCATAACGAATTTGCTGACAAATAATTGGCTCGCCGAATCACCACGAAGTCGAGGCCAGCAGGAGCGCCGTCAAAAGGGGGACCGAGCAACGACGGGCCAGCGCAAACGGCAATTCTCCCCAAATTCTCCCCCATTGAGCGAGACCACGGGGTGATTGAGATCACAATGGCTTTTCGCAAACGCATGTGATGCCGGGGTTACCGTCGAGGTTATTCAAGGGCACTTGCCCGCGGCCGCTGGATTGGTAGTCCAGAGTGCCGACGGTGATCTTGCACCCCGTTTGAAGCCTTTCTTCTGGTCCGAAAACGGTGTTGTCGGCAGTTCTCAGCACCTTCTCCACACGCGCCCCGACGTATGCGCCACGCCGTGTTTGAGTAGCCTCGCCCGGTATGTCACTATGAGCCATGACATCGGAGATTTCCAAAATCACATTCATCGACCTCGAAACGGGCGGACCAAATCCTGATCGCCACCCAATTATCCAGCTTGCGGCTGCAGCGGTCGATGGAGCGACGCTCGCTATCCTTGAGACCGTCGAGATCAAGGTGCGCTTCGACGAGCGCAAGGCCGCGAAATACGCCTTGCGCAAGAACTCCTATTCGCGAAGAGTCTGGCATCAGCAGGCGCTGTCTGAGCATGAGGCGGCCCAAACGTTCGCCGATTTTCTGAGACGCCACGCCACGTTCCCGGTGCTATCCCAAGATGGAGCTGAGTTCCGTCTGGCTCAACTTGTCGCTCACAATGCGACGTTTGATGCCGCATTTCTACACGCATGGTACGAGCGCCTCAAGATATTCTGCCCAGCCCGCCACCAGGTGCTATGCACGCTTCAGCGATCTCTTTGGCATTTTTTCGAGAACCCATCCCGCACGCCGCCCCACAACTTCAAGCTGGAGACGCTCTGTCATCACTTCGGCATTTCATTCTCCGCCGCCGAGGCACATGATGCATTGGGAGACGTGAGAGCGACCGTTGCGCTTTACAAGGCCCTCGTCGCGCGACTTGCGACAATTCCTTACCCTACCGCAGCTTAGCCCCTTCGTGCTACAATCGGTTGACCCTCATCGCATGCTCCAGCACTCTCCGCCGCTGGTCCTGGCTCAGCCCACTCATCATGGCGAGCGCTTTGAGTGACCAGCTCCGAACCGACTCTTTGCTGAAGCCGGCCTGCCGCGGCCTTCTCATATGGAGCTGCTTCAGCAACTCTGGCGGCAGATCTTCGTACTTCATCTTCGCGGCCATCGTGCGGCTCTCCTTTCGGCAAGGAATTCTACAGGCCGCGACTTTTCTCCCTGACGACAACCGACGTCGCACGACTTACGTCCATATTCTTGTCGCAAGTCGTTCGCTGACGAACTTCCCGTGATGCCAAGTGTCCAGGTCGAGTGGCACTCACACCTTCGCCGATTGGGCTGCTAGAGTCGTGCGGCCTGTTGATTCAACGGGGACTTGACCGACGCCCCGCCGCCATTTCAGCGACGACGTAGCCAGTTGCCGGAAACGCTTTCCGCTGAGATCACGTGACTTCCATTTCTGATTGTGTTATTGACCCTGCATGGAAGAGAAAAGCTTGGAAGAGATACACACGCAGCTAAAGGCAAAATGTTTAAGCTGCGATTTGCACTTCGTCGTCTGTACCGAGTATCCGGACAGACACAACGCCAAGAGCCTCTACTGCCCCGAGTGCGGGCAACACGAAGGAAACTTTCTCACTTGGGCGAGCGTCGTCGCTAGTCCGATTCGCCGTGAAGTCCCTGGCGATGCACGGCCTACGGACGATATGCAGGCGACCGGCGTGAAAGCAGTGAAGGTCAAGAACATCGTCGAAACGACTTGACTCGGCCCGCAATGAACGGAAGGTTGCTTCGGCGAGTCGACCATGTCGCTTAGAACATTTCTTGCTGCACCAATGGGCGCGGCTCCGGCAAAGCGTCTCGACAATTCACTTTGACGAATCGGTCCAGCGTTTCGGTCGCTTCCCAGCCAAACCCCTCGGCGTAAGCGGCCAGTGCGTCGTCGTAGTGTTGCGCTAGTTTCATGGTTTCGTCTGCCAGCCGCTGGGCGAGCGTGTCGCGTCGTTCTCGGCTGCGCGGCGTTTTGCCGCTAACCGGTTCTGTTCCGCTCAAGGCGCAGCGTCGCAGGTGGTCAAGTTCTCTCAAAATGCTCGCCAGCTCCCGCGCGTGCTCTGTGGTCATTGCCCGCACATCATCCATTGTCGGGACGACAACTCCATGTTCATCGAAGCCAAACACGCCCGCATTCACAGCCTCGCCTGACGGCACGGGACAGGGCGACTCGCTTCGTCCAAATTCTGGCTGGCACTCGTCCGGTGCAGCATTTCTCACGCGGGACGTATATCACTTCGGACCGTCTTACTCAAACGGCCTCAAGACTCCTGTAGTGCGGTCTTGCCAGTGTCGTGCTATAATTGATTCATGTTGCAGATTCCCCTACCCCCTGACACCGAAGAGACGCTTCGGGAACGAGCCAAGGCAAACGGCGAGGACGTTTCGTCTTACGCCGCCCGTCTCATTCAAGAGGTTTTGAGCACGCCATCCGTCGACGAGCTACTGGCGCCATTCCGCCGACAGGTTGAAGAGAGCGGGATTACGGACGACGAACTCGACGAACTCGGTGAGGAGCTTCGCCGCGACGTTCGGCAGGAAAAGCAGGCACGGAAAGCCAAGACCGCGTGACCACGCTGGCCGTCTATGACTGCATGCTCTTCTTTCGGGCCGCAGCCCGTCCGCATCTTGCGCGTCCGCTATTCGATTTTGTTCATAGCGGCCAAGTGACGCTTTGTTTCGGGCCCGATGTCCTGGCAGAGATTCGAGACGTTCTCACGCGCCCCAAGTTGGTTGCCAAGTATCCGGCTCTGACCAAGCAAGCCGTCGATGCATTCCTTGCTCAGCACCTGCGCATGGCGACGTGGATCAATGACGTGCCGGAACACTACGTCCTTGCCCGTGACCGCGACGACAGCATTTATCTCAATCTTGCAATCACGGCCGGCGCTCCCTACCTCGTGACAACTGACTTGGACCTGCTCGACCTCATGGACGCCCAAAGCACGGCTGGAATCGACTTCCGCAATCGCTTTCCGGGTGTTGGGGTAATCACGCCGACCGCGTTTGAGACATTGATTCCAAAGACGACGCCGTAAGCGTTGCAGCGGCTCCTGAGCCGGCGGAACCAAACGGCTTGACGATCCGCCGCTTGAATGGAATTACGGAAAATGGAATTCGCTGATACCCAGCCGCTTGTCTCGCTTTGTTTACCGCTCGCAAAATTGTAAGGAGTTGCTCACGGACCGGACGGTACGGTTGAAAGCTCAGTTCGATGAACTCACGGGCGATAAAATCAGCTTGCCGGTGCGTAGCAATGTTCAGAAAGTAGGCCTTCAGTCCGTCTTCGGTTTCCGCATCAAGCTCGACCCGCACATGCCATTTCGTATCTCTCGCTGGCCGCGGCGGTTTAGTCCCTACTACGCCTTGTCTGCGACATTCGCGGTACTGAGCCCACATGGCGTTCCGCCATGTCTTCTCATGCGCGGGAATACTCTGATAACCGCCGCGGCGGCAACTAATCGAATATCCCTTGAAGCGAATCGACACCTCCCGTACGTCTCGGATGCGCTGCCCATCCTCCTCCCAGAATCGGGGCGCCGCCCCATCCGTGGCGAGCACAATGAACCAGTCCTCATGACGGAGGTAGCGGAAGTTAGCTAGGTCCCGCAGTTTTCGACGCTCACGGGTCCATTTGGGAAGAGCCGCCTCGTAATAATGAAGCATCCGAAGGTCACGGGCTGCGCGCGCTTGCGCCTCGGCAATCGTGCCCACGAAGTAATACCGATAACCCTTTGAGATGAGGTTGACGAGTTGGGTCACCATCCCGTCGACCGATGTCACCAAATGTCGAGTGCTCATAGCCCTCCATGCGACAAAAATGTGGGAGTGTTTCTGGCACACTCCCACGAAAGCCATTTGTCCTTTGCGAAATCCTTTGGCTTAGGAAGCGCATATTCGCCTGCCTTGCCGCAAACGTCCCTCGGTCCAACCTCGGAACATAACCGCTGCGGAAAAACCTCACAGCGGCAGGCAATGCGTCTTATGCTCTCCCTTCTGCGGCCACCCCAGGTGAACCTGCGGTGTGCTGTTTTCACAGCACACCGCCGCCCATGTAATGGGTGGCCGCAGTTCTTGAAC